>JALYVW010000073.1 GCA_030853005.1 Vulcanimicrobiota bacterium | reverse complement strand
CTGCCGAAACGCCCGCGAACACGAGCGCGCGGTTAATCACGAAACCCACATCGATGACGCGATGGCGCAGAATCACGTACGCGAGGCCGAGGGGCAGTAGCCCCAGAGGCACGAGGGACAACTCGTCTACCCACGGGTTTAAACCAAAGACGGCTTGCACGAAGACGTCGACAAGCGGGCCGCCCAAACCGACGCCCAACAGTAGAAATATCCAGCGCCGCCGCGGGCGATCGGTCGGTGCGCCTTGCACGTACGATACGATCAGCGTGGCGACCACTAGGGCTCCGATCACGAAGAACAACGCAAAAAACGGAGCGTTCAGCGTGAGGGATTTCGTGACGGACGAATTCAAGAATTCGACGCCCACGACAGCAAGGGAGGCGATAACCGCGAGCCATTGGGCGATCCCCGCCAAGATGCGGGCCGCCGGAATGGCCACTCCAGATGGAAAGCGCGCCGAAAAATTGGCCGCCGCACCCATTCCGAAAAAGAACAACAGCAACGAAAGGCCTTGCAAAAAAATAAGTGACAGCAACGGCGTCGGCAGCACGCCGTTGGGTAGTGACACCGCCACACCGAAGCACCACAGAAACGTCACGAGCGCCCGCGTTGCCGCATCTTCCGGCCGTCGCCACGCAAGCAATGCGGCGACCAGTAGGAAGGCGAGCCGAATGGCGGCGGCCCCAGGAATAAAAATCGGTGCAGTGTTCAGACCGGTAAACGTAACGCGTCTCGTACCGTTTACCGTTACGGTTACATGCGAGCCGGGAGTGGCGTACAAAAAGGCGGCGCGCTGAATTTCGTTGCTACCGTAAGAAACGACGTCGCCACGGCGGATACCGGCCCGCGCCGCTGCGGAATTTCGCGCCACCGCCTCAACGCGTTTGTCTCCCGATGCCGTGTTTGATGCGGCAAAGGTCAGCCCAAAATCTTGGCGATCGGGTAATGTCATGTGATAAAGCACAAAGACGATTGCGACCGCAATGAACGTCAGGGCCACGGGCCGCCAAAGGGCCGGTTTCATGCGCCTTCCTTAGCGAAGGCGACCGCGATAAGCCTTCCTCTTCCGCCCGTGTCCGTGTGGGATAGGCCCTGAATCGGGAGCCAGGGATAACTGTGGATTTCCGCCCAAACGGGCAGATAAGGAGATCCACCCATGCGCAAGAGTCGCTTTTCAGAAGCGCAGATCGTTGCGATCGTTCGTGAGTACGACGCCGGAGCGGCGGTCGCAGAACTAGCCCGCCGGCACGGCGTTCACGCCAACACCATTCGGCTTTGGAAGGCAAAATACAACGGGATGGACCTCGCTGACGTGGTCCGTCTCAAAGAGCTTGAGGCGGAGAACACACAGATGCATCGCATTATCGCCAAGCTCACGCTCAAGGTCGATGCCATGGATACCTTGATCCGAAAAAACGGATGGGGCCTTCGCAGCGACAAGAAGCGGTGAAGGCCTTGCAACAAGAAGGGTTGAGTCAGCGCGAGGCCTGCAAGATCATACGTGCTCGTCGGCGTCCGGCAAATGCTCCCGCGGGCCTTCGAGCAGCGCAAGACGCGCCGCTGATCGAGCGGCTAACGCAGCTTGCGCAAAAACACGCGCGTTTCGGCTGCAAACGTTTGTATCTGAGGTATGAACGCGTTGCAACCGGCGATGATCCATATATGAATTATAAACGCTTTCGGCGACTGTATCGTCTTGGAAATCTTCAGATTGCACGGCGCAAACGGCGTAGTCGGGCGAAGTATGTTCGAGGGGTGCCATTGCATCGCGCGACGCGAATATCCGAATATCCGAATATCCGCGGGGGAAAGATTCACGAGCAAACGTCCGGCAGGGTAGGCGAAGCCCGAATTATGGATGGCACAGCGGACGCGCTCGCGCGCCTCGTTCAGCGCCCGGTCAGGCAGGCCGATAATGGTGAGCGCCGGCGAACCCGGCGCCGAATCTGCCTCAACGCGGACCACGTACCCATCGATTCCGAGCATCGCCGCGGTGAATGCATGTGCCAGCAAAAAGAAAACCTCGGGCACCAGCTGTTACCGTTTGGGCGGTTCACAAGAGCTGCGTCGGTTGCAAACGATATCGCAGCTGAAGAGCGAGTGCGGTTCGGCGCCTTAGAGGCCGCGCAGGGCGCTGGTTACGGCGGTGCGGGTACCGCGCTGAACGATCGCGACCGCGATTGCACTCGAGGCGGCGGCCGCCAGGAGCAAGCCGGCGAGGTAGCCCCAGGGGACGCTCAGGGCTTCGGGCGGTGGATCGAAAACGCCGGTGAGCACTTTGACGAGCACCTGCGCGATGCCGAAGCCAAGTGCCGTACCGAAGATCGCGCCGGCGGCGACAATCGCAGCTGCCTCGCTCGTAAGGAAAGCGCGCAACTGTGCATCCTTCGCTCCCAGCGCCGAAAGAATGGCGAAGGTGCGCAAACGCTCCGAAAAACCGAGCGCGAGCATGAGACCTGTCGCGGCCGCAACGAAGACGATCGCAAAGATCAGCTCGAGTGTCGTAAGCGCGTGCAAGTCCACCGCCGTGAGCGAGGATCCCACCGCGCGCTGCGCGGCGAGAATGTTCGTCACGTGCGCGGCGGGATCGCCCGCAACGATGCGCGACGCGGCTGCCGATACCGTTTCGATGGCGCCGGGACGCGTGCGAAGGAGTACGACTTCTGCGCCGGCCGTGTGGGTCTGCTGCGCGATGTAGGTGGCATTGGTGACCAGAAACGAATCTTTGGGCGCCGTCGGAAACTCGCGCGTGATGCCGCGAAAGTGAAAACGCACCGGAATGTAGCGGTGGGTGCGCGCATCTTGCAGGCGCAGCGTGATCGGATCACCGAGGTGCAGCTGATAGGTTTGCACCGTCTCCTCCGAGACGAGCAAGCCATCCGGCGAGCTCTGTAGCGCGCGCAAGCTCGCCGCCGCGTCGCCGTTGCCGAAGAACGCATTCGACATCGGCGTGACGTTGCCGATGCGCGCTGGGTCGATGCCGAAGAGATCCTGCAAGTCATTGCCGACGAACGCGAAGCGATGCTGCATGGGTTCGGCTGCAACCACGTCCGGGATGCCGCGCAGGGCCGCCAGCTTCTGCGAGGGCGGCGGACCCGAAAGCGCAGTGACCGCGACGTCCGCGCCAATGGTAAGTTCGGCGTCCACGCGCGATTGCGCGGCGTAGGTCGTATTGAAGACCGCGGTCGATACGCCGAAGGCAAACGCCAGTCCGGCGAGCAGCATGCCGCGCGTCACCAAACGGTGCTGGCGCGCGAGCGATGCGGCCACGAGGCCGCTCAGCGAACCGGCCAGTGGCACGAGCGTCGCGGCGAACGCGACTCTTCCGCGCACGAGCAGCGCGCGCCACAAGCGGGCGGCCAAGAGCGCCGCGCCGATCCAAAGGAAAAGCGGAGCGAGAAAAGCGTCATAATGGACGGTCGCCTGCGGTACGCCTTCGGGCGCGAGCACGACTTGGTATCCGGTGCTCGCGGTCTGCCAAAACGCGATGCCCGCGATCGCGAGCGCGATGAGATCGATGTAGAGGCGCTCCCACAGTGGTGCTGCTTCGCGGCCGACCGCCGCTTTCGATTGCACGACGGTGGAGCGCAGCGATATCCAAACGGGCATGAGGATCGCCAGCGACGCGATAATGAATCCGGCGGCAGCCGCGCCGGCAATCCAGCCGCGGTGCGCGGCGAATGCCCCGCGCGCCACAAACGCATCCAGGAGCAACCCCGCTATCACTCCGCCGACCGCGACCAGCGCGGCTTCCACGCTTGCCAGCGTGAGAATCTGTCCCGCTGACGCGCCGCGCACGCGCAGCAGCGCTTGTTCGTTCCTCCGGCGTGTCGCTCCGGAGGCGGCGATCGTAAATGTTAGCACGATGGCGAGCACGATTCCCGGTACACCTAAAAAGAGGAAGAGCACGCGTGCGTAGAGCGCGTCGGCCTGCGCGCCGAGCAACCTGGCCGCCAAGTTGTCACCGACGATGCCGCTGCCCGCAATGCGGGCCTCCACGTTCTTCGCCGCGCTCGTGACGCGATCGTAGGCGGCCAACGGATCCGCCGGTAGTGTATCGTGCGCCACGCGAACATGCAGTTGCGTGCGCGTCGAGTCCGGGAGATGGAGGGTCTGGCGATTGAAGAGCGCGTGCCATTGTGAAGCGGGCAACAGGACGACGTTATCGGGCGGCGCCTGCGGTGCCGATCCGGCCGGAAGCCCGACGGCTTGGAAGAACGCGTCGATGTCCGGCATCGCGACGATTCCCGCGACGACGATTCGCGCGGGCGGCAAGCCGGCTCGCCGGACGGTAATCGTATCGCCGACCGTGGCGTGAAGATTGGAAGCCGTCTGCCCGAAGAGTAACGCTCCGTCGTGGCGGCCGATGTTCCATCGCACCTCGGCGGGAAATGCCGCGAAATATCCAGGCTGCAATCCCACGGCCACGCCGCTACCCGTGGTTTGCGTATTCCCGCCGCCTGAATGCGCGACGAAGCCCGGAACGTCGGCATACCACACGGCCTTGAGGGCCGTGTAAGGAGTCGCTTTCGCGATCGCTGCGCGTACCGAAGCGACGCTCGCGCCGTGATTGGTTTGCACTTGCCAATCGACGCCGACGCCCGCGATAGCCTGGCGCGTCATCGTCGCGGAGCTGCTCGCGATTTGCACGCCCAGCGCGCCGATAAGGGCAATCGTCAACGCGACGCCCGCGATCGCGCCGGCCAGCCGCTCGGGAAGACGCGCGATCAGCGCGCGAAGCCATAAGATTGTCATTGGGTCGCTCGCAGCGTCCCGTGCGCCATCTGCCAGCGGTCTCGCATACGTTCCGCAACGCGCGCGTCGTGTGTAGCGACGACGAGCGCCGTTCCGGCCGCGTCGAGCGCGGCGAGCGCCGTACGTAAAAAAGCGTCGGCCGTTTCGCTATCGAGCTGGCCCGTCGGCTCGTCGGCTAAGACGAGCTGGGGACGACCGCAAAGCGCGCGCGCGAAAGCCGCGCGCTGTGCCTGACCGCCGGAGAGTTCTTCGGGGAGTTTGTCGCGCAGCTCCGCGAGTTCGAACGCATCGAGCGCGGCAGCCGCGCGTGCGCGCGCCTCCTCCGGCGCAACCCCGCTCATCACCAGGGGGAGCTCGACGTTTTCGATGACGGAGAGCGCCGCGACCAAACTAGGATTCTGAAACACGCACGCGACGTGCGCGGGCCGAAGCTGCGCGCGCGTACCGAGTGCGGGCCAGACGATCATTCCGGCCGTCGGCGTTTCGATGCCGCCCAAGATTTGGAGCAGCGTGGACTTGCCGCTTCCGGACGGGCCTTGAAGCGCGATGCGCGCCCCCGGTTGCACGTCCACGTCGGCGTGAGCCAGCGCGACGATCGTTTCGTTTCCGGTGCGATAGGTTCGCTCGAGGCCGCGGCCACTCACAAGAAGATCACGCATTGGCGATCTTTCCGTCGCGCAATTGCACGACCCGGTCAGCTCGCGCCGCTACGGCGTCGCTGTGCGTCGCGACGAGCACCGCGCGCCCCGCCTCGACGCCGGCCCGCAGAACGTCCAGAATCTGCTGCTCGGTTGCGGCGTCCACTTCGCCCGTCGGCTCGTCGGCCAGCAAGACAGGGGGATCTGTCGCCAGCGCTACCGCTAATCCCGCGCGCGCGGCTTCGCCGCCGGAGAGTTGGTCGCCGCGCGAATTGCCGCGGTCCGCTAGCCCGACCCAGCCGAGCAACTCCGGGATCCGTGTCGTCGCCGGCTTACCCGCGAGATGCAATTGTAGGCGCACGTTCTGCGCGACCGTCAGGTGCGACACCAAATTTCCTTGTTGCAATAGAATACCGAGATGTTGCGCGCGCAAACGCGCGCGTTCGGCTTCGGCACGACGCGTGAGGCGGCGTTCGCCGATGGTGACGTAACCGCCGTCGGGTTCGTCCAAGCCGGACAGGCATGAGAGCAGCGTAGATTTGCCGCTTCCCGACGGCCCCATGACTGCCACCATCTCGCCCGGCTCGATGGCGATCGAAACGCCTCGCAAAGCCAGCGTCTCATCGTCGCCGATGTGGAAGAAGCGGTAGATGTCGTGCGCCTCGATAGCCGAAGTCATTTCCAGCGGAAACTTTCCGAAATTTTCTTCCATTGGTCCACGTTGTCGGAGCCGCTTGGCGCCCAGACCACGAGCACAGCTTCGCGCGATTTCTTTCTAAAGAAGTATGCTGCTTCTTCGAGCGCGATTCGACGTCCGGTAACCCGATCGGGTTGCGACTGCGCGGTGAATGTCGCGCTGTCTATCGGCAGACCGTGTATGGTGCTAGTGTGGACGTGGATCGCGCGGGCGCTCGGGAACATTCGGCGCACCGTCGCCGCCGGATCGGATGGCAATTCCATCGCGATCCGCTCGCCGTCGAAATTGGAGACGAAGGTCGTGTCGTTGCGCGTACCGGATTGGCTCCAGCCTTCGGGATAGAGGACGCCATAGCCGCCGGGTGCGCTGTAGTGCACGAAGGCCTGCGTATCGGGAATGTCGCCGGGCGGATTCGTCTGCGCGGAATTGGGCGTCGCGACGCCGACGGGTGCCCCGACCTTCTTGGGGGCGGCGGCGCAGCCCGCGAGCGTGGCGAGTGCGAAAAGTATGGCGAATGCGGAAGATTTCATCTACGTAGTGTTCCTCTCTCTACGATCATCATAAATCAAGAACATGACAGCCGCATGAATGCGCAGCAAGGGGAGACGCCCGGCAGCTTGCTCCAGGTGCATTCATGGAATGCGCAGTCGCTTGGTGGCGACCGATTTACAATGCGAGTCTAAAACCTACCCCGATGGTCCGCTCTCCAAGCGCAGCGTGGAATCGGCGCTTCACAAGAGCTGCGGCGCTTGCTCGGCGAAGAGAGACTCCTAGGAGGGCCGCTATGAGAGTTTCGTCTTTTCCTATTGTTCTTTTCGCCCTGGCGGTAGCCGGAGTAGCCTGCGCGCCGCCGATCGTCGCTTCTGCGGCACCACTGCGGCACGCCGTCTATCACTTCGACGTTTCCGTGCACTCCGATTTGACCGTCCATACGTCCGGCATCGACGGCGGAAGCGCGACGGGAAGTACAGACTACGGGGGTGGCGATGCGGACAGAGGAACCATTGCGATCGACGTGCTTTCCGCGGCCGCCGACGGCGGCCTGAACGTCCAAATCCGCGAAGACGCACTGTATACGCGTACGGCAAAGCCCGCGCTGTGCGCCGTCTATGGGGATGGGCGCGTCGTGTGCGATCCGGAAGCGCGCGTCAACGCCGAAGAGCATGCGTTACTGCTCGCATTTGGGCGAGGGTTTGTGGACGCGGCCAAACTCGATGCGGAAAACCACTGGACGCAGAGCGACACGGGAAGTGGCTTCGCTACATTGACGGATTACACAATTGCCTCAGGAGATCTTGGCAAGGTCGTTACGATCGCTTTACAGCGCGTCGACAAAATGAGCGGAGCGCAGGGGTACAACGCGGTTACCAGCGGGACCATCGCCTATAACGTGCCCATGTCGATACCGACCGCCATCAAAGAAAACACGACCATGCGCCAAACCCGTGGAATCGGGCAAGATAACCGCATCGACACATCCGTGACGCTCTCGCTCGTGAGCGATTCGATGCAGGGCACCCACTAACGCTATGCCGGTTCGGCGGACTCGACCGTGCCGTCGCCGTCTGCGTCCACACAAACCGTGAACGCAATCGGGCCGCAGCAAACCGGGCAGTCTTCCACCAGACGTTGGCGTTTGCCGGCGGAAGGATCCACGCCGATAAAGTTCGATTCGCCGCAGTACGGGCACGCATAGGGCGCATCGGATTCTAGCGGCACGATACCGCCCATCTTGCAAAGCGCAGGCGCCGGAAACGTGCTATCCGAAGTCGCCGCATGACCACGGCCCCGCCCCAGGAGTAACGCATGCATCTTACCACCCTCGACTGGGTCATCATCGTATTCTCCGTCGGCATCATGTTCGTACCGGCAATACTTCTGGCTCGACGCGCCGGGAAAAACACAGTGGAATTTTTCGCGGCGGGCCGTCAGGCACCGTGGTGGCTGATCGGCATATCGCTCGTAGCCACCACGTTCTCCACCGATACGCCGAACCTCGTTACCAACATCGTCCGTCAAAGCGGCGTAGCCGGCAATTGGCAGTGGTGGGCGTTCATGCTCACGGGCCTCGCGACCGTCTTCTTTTACGCGCGGCTGTGGAGGCGCAGCGGCGTCTTAACCGACTTAGAGTTCTACGAACAGCGCTATTCGGGCAAGGCCGCTTCCTTCGTGCGCGGATTTCGAGCCGTCTATCTGGGGCTCGTCTTCAACTGCGTCATCATCGCGAGCGTGAGCTTAGCGGCCGCAAAGATCGCGAACGTCCTCTTCGGTATTCCGCAATGGGAGACGCTCGTCGTCGGCTCGCTGTTCCCGGTCATCTTTGCGTCCATGTCGGGGCTCTGGGGCGTCATGGTGACCGATACCATTCAGTTCGGGATCACGATCACGAGCGCGTTTGCAGCCGCGTTTTATGCCGTTCGCCTGCCTGCGGTCGGCGGCTTAAAAGGGCTCTTCGCGCATTTCACGGCGCACAACCCGCACTGGCTTTCGATTTTGCCGAATTTTAACGACACCGCAACGGCAATGGGGATATTCATCATTCCCTTGACCGTGCAATGGTGGTCGGTGTGGTACCCCGGGTCCGAGCCGGGCGGCGGAAGTTATGTGGCGCAGCGCATGCTTTCGGCAAAAACCGAGCGCGACTCGGTGTTCGGAACGCTTGCCTTTCAAGCGATGCACTACGCGCTGCGCCCGTGGCCTTGGATCGTCGTCGCGCTCGCGTCGATGATTGTGTATCCGCAGATCTCCGACATCCATAAGGCGTTTCCATACGTGCAAACGCGTTTGCTCGGCGACGATATCGCCTACCCCGCCATGC
>JALYVW010000072.1 GCA_030853005.1 Vulcanimicrobiota bacterium | reverse complement strand
GGGTACGATGTTCGGGCCTGCGCACGGGCGCCGAAGGTCTCGAACTCTCGTCGAGTCCGAGAAACCCGACGTCGTCATCCTGGATGTGGGGCTGCCCGACATGAGCGGCCTCGACGTCTGTACGTCCATTTCCAATTCCAACGACGCCTTTATTTTAATGGTCAGCGGACATTCGCGCGAGCAAGACGTGTTGGTCGGGCTGGGGCTCGGTGCCGACGATTATATTACCAAACCATTTTCCGGCAACGAGCTGGTGGCGCGCGTGGCTTCATTTCTGCGGCGCCGGGACAAGTTCGCCCAAAGAAAAGAAGATGCCGGAATCTTGCGCATCGGCTCCGCGCAATTAGTGCGCGATTTTCACACGCTGGTGAACGGCGGAACCAGCGTATCCTTAACGGCTTTGGAATTCCGCCTGCTGTGGTTTTTGGCCGAAGCCGAAGGCCGGTTGCTCACGCGCGCCCAGATCTTGCAACAGGTCTGGAACGATACGTCAGGGGTACCCACGCGGGTTGTTGACGTGCACGTCGCATCGCTCCGCAAAAAAGTGGCCGAATCTCAGGCGGCGATCGAAATTTCCAGCGTGCGCGGAATCGGGTATCGCCTCGACCGGCAATAGCGAGCACGTCCCGGACCTCGTTCTCGAACCGCGCGATCCGCGCCCACTCTACGTCCAAGTCGCGGATCAGTTTGCGGAAGCCATCGCCTCTGGGCGTCTGAAACCCGGCGATCGCCTGCCCTCGATCCGCGCGCTGTCGCGTAGGCTCGGGTGCGCGCTGGTTACGGTGTCGCAAGCATACGACATGCTCACCGCGCGCGGTCGCGCCGTTTCGAGGTCTGGCTCTGGGACCTTCGTCACGCAAGTGCGCGACCAAAACACGCCGTTCGCGCGGCGTTGGGAACCCGAAGCCGCCCGATTCGCGCAAGCCGAACGCATGGAAGGCGCGATGGAGCAACTCACTCGCGCAACCGCGCCGGGAGCGATCAACTTGGCGACGGGACATCCTGCGCCCGAAACGTTTCCTTTGCAAGATTTCGGGCGCGCGTTCCACCGCACGCTCCTCGACGATCCTCCGGAGCTCATGCAGTACCGCTCTACCACGGGGGACGCCGACCTGTGCGAAAGCTTAGCTGCGCTCCTGCGCGGACGGCGATGTAACGCAACCGTCGAAAACATCATCGTCTGCTCGGGTGCGCAGCAGGCTGCGGATTTGGTAGCGACCGTTTTACTCGAGCCCGGGAGCGTGGTCGCTTCGGAGAGTCCGACGTATTCGGGCACGCTCGGAGTGTTCGATGCGCGGGGCGTGCGGTACGCGGAGATCTTGAGCGACGGCGACGGCGTACGGCCCGACGACTGCGAACGCGTGTTTGCGGAATATCGTCCCCGGTTAATCTACGTGAATCCGATCGCCCAAAACCCCACCGGCGCCGTGCTTTCGCAACGCCGGGCCAAACAAATCGTCGCACTCGCGCGGCGCTACGACGTCGTTATTCTCGAGGATCAAACGGGCTGGCAGCTCACCTACGACGCGGCTGCGCCGGCGCCGCTCGCCGCGTTCGATACCGACGGGCGAGTTATCGTAATGGAGAGTCTTTCAAAATCGATCTTTCCGGCCTTGCGCATTGGGTATTTGTATTGCAAAGGTGCATTAGCTCAGTCGCTCGAGCTTGCAAAAGCGCGCACCGACGTGTTCACCTCAACGTTAACGCAGCGGGCTCTCTGGCGATTTATGAGCGGCAACGGATACGGCCGGCATCTCCGGTCCACGCGCGCACTCTACCGCGAACGCCGCGACGCCTTCGTAGAAAATCTTGCTGCGGCGATTCCTTGGAGTGACGTGCGCCGCCCGGCGGCCGGTCTCAACGTTTGGCTGAATTTGCCTCCGCGCATCTCTACGCAGGCCGCATTCGACGCCTGCGCCCGGCGGGGCGTGCTGGTCATGCCGGCGGATCCGTTTTATCCGACTCGCCAGGGCCCCCCGGCCCTGCGGCTCTCCTTCGGCAACTTGCCTACGGGAGACGCCCGCACGGGCTTAGCGCGGATCGGCGACGCCTTACCTTAACGGGGCTGCGCTACGGGCGGACAAGTCTACCCCGGTGTGAAAATGGTTGGCGTACTCCCTCCAACGATCGGATCCATGACCAAAGCTCACGTCGACTACGGCCCGCGTTTGATTGCTAGCGCCACGGGACATCTCACCGCCGCGCTCGTTGCGGCGCCCACGCCCGCGATCGAAAGCGCGGCTCCGCTGCAAGCCGAACCTTCGGCAGTGTACGAACGCGCCCGTACCGAGCATGAAGTCTTCGTGAAAACGTTAAAGTTTTTCGGCGTAGAGGTCACTCTTATCGAACCGCCGCTCGATCATGCGCTCGCATGTGCGGTTGGGGATCTTGCGGTGGTGTTAGAGCATGGCGCGGTCATCATGCGTCCGTCGTCGTTTGCCCGACGCGACGAACCCGCATGGATCGAGGATGAGTTTTCAAAATTGGACGTGCCGATCGGCGCGCATATCGACGCGCCGAGCCTGTTGGATGGGAACGACGTGTTGCTCGTCGCCGACGTCGCGTTCATCGGAATAACGTCACGGAGCAATGCGTTGGGGCGTGGTGCCTTTGCTGCGATCGCCCGCGCCAACGGACTGCGCGTGGTCGAAGTAGCCGTGCCTGGCCGCATTGCGTCATTGCGATCGGTCGTAACCGCCGTCGCAAAAGACACGGTCGCGGTTGCCGCGCAAGGAGTGGACCCCGCGGTGTTCGAGGCGCTGGATCTGCGCGTCATCACGATCCCGGCAGACGGCGCGCTGGGTGCGGGCCCGCTCTGCGTGGGCGAGCACCACGTGTTAGCCGACGTTCGATTCCCCCGGGCGATCGACGCCCTGCGAGCGGAGGGGATTACGGTCGACGCGATCGATCTGTACGATTTTGCTCGCGTCGGCCTGGCGCCCGCGGCCCTTGCCATCGCCGTGAAACGGCTCTAACGGCTTCGCGTAGAAGGAACTATAGCGCATGCGAATCGCCGTCCTTTCGGACATTCACGGAAATCTTTTAAGCCTCGACGCCTGTCTTGCGGACCTCCAATCACAGGGTGGGGCCGACACGATCGTCGGGGCTGGCGACCTGTGTATGGACGGACCCAAGCCCAAGCGCGTACTGCAGCGGCTAACGGATATCGGTGCGCAGTGTGTCCGCGGAAATACGGACCGGATGCTTTCGTCCGACTACACGCCGGATAGCGAGATCGAGAAAAAACAACTGGCCTGGTACCGCTCGGAACTTGGTGAAAAGTGGACCGCGTGGTTGCGCGATTTGCCTTTCGAGCTGCGTTTTGGCGACGCGGAGAATCAGCTGCTGGTCGTGCATGCGAATCCACTCAACGATGACGAACATATCTGGCCCGACGCGGACGATGCGACGCTCGAGCGTCTGCTCGGTGCCGAAGCCGCGCAAACGCTGGCATTCGGACATTTGCATCTCCCGTACGTTCGCACGTGGAGGGGCCGGCTGTTGGTGAACGTCTCGTCCGCCGGGCTTCCCAAAGATGGCGACCCGCGCGCGAGCTACGCAATTTTTACCCAGCGGCCGGGTGGATGGCAAGTCAAACATCGGCGCGTGTCCTTCGATGTGAAAAAGGTGGCCACGCAGATCGCCGACGCGGGCGTTCCCGACGCCGTCGAACTCATTTCCGTC
This sequence comes from Vulcanimicrobiota bacterium, assembly GCA_030853005.1. GTDB lineage: Bacteria > Vulcanimicrobiota > Vulcanimicrobiia > Vulcanimicrobiales > Vulcanimicrobiaceae > JALYVW01. The sequence continues at coordinate 5,230 of JALYVW010000072.1, read as the reverse complement.
CTACGCCGGCATCGGTACAAACGATTAAAAACAATCATTCCGTAGCCTACGCGGTCGACATCGAACACATCGTAAAACGGTACGGCGATTTTACTGCCGTAAACGACGTGTCGTTACGGGTCGCCGCGGGCGATTTCTTCGGATTTCTCGGACCCAACGGCGCCGGTAAAACGACCACGATCAACGCTATGGTCGGCCTCGCAAAGCTCACGTCCGGATCGATCCGTATTTTTGGTCTCGACGCTCACACCGACTGGCGGGCCGCCCGGCGCGCGATCGGCCTAGCGCCGCAGGAGTACAACTTCGACCGGTACTTATCGATTCGCGACGTGCTGATTTTTCAAGCCGGCTACTACGGGCTGCGCGCAAAAGATGTGGCCGCGCGCGCCGACGAACTGCTGGAGCGCTTCGGCCTGTCTTCGAAGGCCAAAGTGGAATTCACCAAACTTTCCGGCGGCATGAAGCGCCGGCTTACGCTGGCCCGCGCGCTAATCCACTCGCCGCAGCTGCTTATTCTGGACGAGCCCACCGCGGGTGTTGACGTGGAATTGCGCCTCGAGCTCTGGCAGCTCTTGCGCGACCTCAACGCGCAAGGCATGACGATCTTTTTAACGACGCACTACCTGGAAGAAGCCGAGGCGCTGTGCCGCAACCTCGCCATCATCCGCCAGGGAAAAGTCGTCGCTGCGGCTCCCACGCACGAGCTGCTTGCAGAAAAAGGCCGGTCGTTACAAGACGTGTTCTTGGAGCTGACCAGATGAACGGCGTTGGAATGGTCACGCTCATGAAGCGCGAGATGATTCGTTCGTACAAAATTATCAATCAGGTGATTTGGCCGCCGATCATTACGACGCTGCTGTATGTGTTCGTTTTCGGCCTCGCGCTCGGTAGCCGCATTAAAATGGTTCAGGGCGTATCGTACGCGGAGTTCCTGATTCCGGGGTTGATCATGCTGCAGGTCATCGATTCGTCCTATGGAGAGTGTAGTAGCTCGGTTTTTCAGGGCCGCTTTATGCTGGCCATCCAAGAGATGCTGATCGCGCCCATGTCGGCGGGCGAAATGGTTTTTGGCTACCTGATGGGCAGCGTCGTGCGCGCTTTTGTGATCGCGAATCTCATCATGCTGATGGGTTTATTGCTGGTCCACACGCTGCCCCATAACTGGCTCCTGTACTTTGCCGTCATGGTGATCGTTTCGACACTCTTCTCCGCACTGGGAATCGTTTTTGGGCTGATGGCCGAAAAATTCGATCACATCGCCATTCTCACCACGTTCGTCATCACGCCGTTGGTCTTTGTCGGTGGCGTGTTCACCTCGGCGCAACTCTTGCCCGAACGCGTGCGCAACCTCGAACTGTTCAACCCGATGTTCTACACCGTCGACGCGTTTCGATACAGCTATACGGGTCAAAGCTATCTCCCGCTATGGCTGTCGGTCACGGTCATTACGGTCTTGGCCATTATCGCGGTTGCCGGTGCATTGCGCATGACGGCGATCGGCTATAAGCTGCGAACCTAGCCGCGCCACCGCACGAAAGAGAGCGGTTCCTAGGGGAAGAAGGGGTTGTGCTCTTTTTCCCAGCCTATTTTCGTCGGCGGCCCGTGTCCCGGCATGACGACGGTATCGTCGGGCAGCGAGAACAATTTGGAACGGACGTTGGATCGCAGATCTTCGTAGGTTGAGATGTCGCCGTACGCTCCGCCGACGCTTCCCGCAAATAACGTGTCCCCGGTGAAGACGTTCGACCGTATGAGATAGCTGCTGGAACCATCGGTATGGCCGGGAGTGTGAAGCATTCGGATCGACACGGCGTCTCCGAAGGGGAGCTCGTCACCGTCGCGGACCAGCAAGGCCTCGCGCGCGAGGTCGCCTATGGCGAGGACGTCCGCCTCGTGCATGACGATGCGCGCATCGGGAAAAGCGCGTGCGACGTCGGCGGTCGCATCGCAGTGGTCGGCATGCTTGTGCGTGATTAAAATATACTCGAGCGCGTACGCGCCCTCGCGCAATACGCGCAGCAGCCGTTCCGGGATTCCGGCAGGATCGACGAGAGCGGCCCGCCGTCCCGAGTCGAGCGCGAAGACGTAGCCGTTGCTTGGGTGCGGGTCTTGCGGGTGGTGCCTGACCTGCGGCGAGTCGACGACGTCTGGGTGCCATCGCCCCGCCGCGGAATCGGTGAGCGCCCCGGCGCGCAGGTCAAGCACGCCAGCCAATGTCCGGCACACGGCATCGTCCGGTGAGGCACCGCCGGCCAGCCAAGCGCGAACCTCGGCTTCGCGAGCACCCGACTCGCGGGCAAGGTCGCCTGCTCGCATGCCCGCCCCGCGCATCGCTTTGCCCAAAATGTCGGAAAAGTCGTCTTCGAGCGCCATCCCGTTTGCTTCGCCGCGCAACCGGAGAGCGCTGCCCGGCGTTGAAAAAGTGCGTTATGGAACGACTCATTATCATCGGCTCGGGACCCGCGGGACTCGCCGCGGCTATCTACGCGGCACGCGCCAATCTCAAGCCGTTGGTTATCGCCGGCGGCATGTACGGCGGTCAGTTGATGCTGACAACCGAGGTCGAGAACTATCCGGGTTTCCCCGACGGCGTCATGGGCCCCGACCTGATGATCAAATTTCGCGAACAGGCCGAGAGATTTGGCGCGCGCATCGAAAACGTCGATGCCACGGCGGTCGATTTTTCGGGCCAGCCGCTGATCGTACGCACCGCGGACGACGAGTACCACGCCAAGAGCGTCATCGTCGCCACCGGCGCGAGCGCGCGCTGGTTGGAGATTCCCGGCGAAACGCCGCTGCGCGGCAGGGGTGTGTCCACATGCGCCACCTGCGATGGAGCGTTTTTCCGCGACAAGCACATCGTCGTGGTGGGCGGCGGTGACTCGGCAATGGAAGAGGCGCTCTTTCTGACGCGCTTCGGCCATAAAGTAACGGTGATACACCGGCGCGAAAGTTTACGCGCGAGCAAGATCATGGCCGATCGCGCCCTCGCTCACGACAAGATCGACTTTATTTGGAATACCGTCGTCGAGAGCGTTCTTGGCGAAGCGCATATGACGGGGCTTCGGCTGCATAATACGCACGACGGAAGCCGGTACGAGTTCGACGCAGACGCGCTCTTTATCGCTATCGGACACGACCCAAACACGGATATTTTCCGCGGCCAGTTGGACCTCGACGCCACCGGATACATTCATTCCGACGACGGCGTTTCGACCAATGTCGAAGGCGTTTTCGTTGCGGGCGATGTGAACGATTTGCGTTACAAACAGGCCATCACCGCGGCGGGATCGGGCTGCCGCGCTTCGATGGACGCCGAGAAGTATTTGGAAGCGCTGGAGTTTCCGGTAGAAGAGCTCCTCGCCTAGCTCGCGATCTCGCGCAATGCCTGCTCCAGCTCCGGGTAGGCAAACGTATAGCCCGCGGCGAGAGCGCGTTCGGGCATGACCTTCTGTCCCTGCGTCACGGTGTCGGCGCCTTCGCCGAGCATGGCTTTGAGCGCGACCATCGGAACGGGAAAAAATGTGGGCCGGTGCACGGCCGATCCCAGCACCTTGGTGAACTCCGCATTCGTTACGGGGTTGGGCGCCGTTGCGTTGATCGCCCCATCGAGAGATCCGTCGATCGCGAGCATATACAAACCGACGACGTCGTCGATATGAATCCACGAGAACCACTGTTTTCCCGAACCCACCCTTCCGCCCACGCCGGCTCGAAAGGCGGGCAGAAGCTTTTCCATCGCGCCCCCATCTTTGCCAAGGACGACGCCCGTGCGAAGGATGACGACCCGCATGCCCAACTCGGCAGCGGTGTGCGCCGTCGCTTCCCAAGCGACGCACACCTCGGCTAAAAAATCGTCGCCGGGCGGGCTACTTTCTGCGAGCGTATGCGTTTGCTTGGTCCCGTAATAGCCGATAGCGGATGCAGAAATGTAGGAAGTGGGGCGGCCGGAAAGCGAGCGCAATGCCTCGATGAATCGCCGCGGCGCGTCGGCACGGCTTTCGCGGATTTTGCGTTTGACATCGTCGCTCCAGCGCTGCGCGACCGGCTCTCCCGCGACGTTGACGATGACGTCGCATGAAGAGGCCTGCGACGCAGCCGCCTCCGGCTCGCGCGAGGGCAGAGCGACGACTTCGTCGCCGCGCGCCCGTAGAGCCACCGTTAGGTGATTGCCGATGAAGCCGGTGGATCCAAGTATACCAACGCGCATGCTGCCTCCCGTTTCTCCCTATCGCAGGAGGCGCGGCGTTTCCCCTTCTCGCAAATCCGGTTTATGAAACGGTGGAATCTTCGCGGCTTGGCCGTCGTCGGCTTCGCGCATGGCGCGAGCGACTTCTATTCCGGTATGGTTCCACTGCTTATTTTCGCCGTGGTAACGGCACACGGGCTATCTCCCGTGTATCAAGGCGCGATCGGCTTCCTGTGGTACCTCACGAGCTCGATCGTGCAGCCGCTGTTCGGCATGTACTCCGACGCGCGTGGACGCTGGTGGTTTTTGCCGTCTGCTGTAGCGCTCACCGTCACAGCCGTATCCTTCGCCGGTACGGCAAGCGGAATGTACGCGCTTGCGGCGTTCGTGATTCTCGGTGGCCTCGGTTCCGCCGTCATGCACCCGGAAGCTGGAAAGTACGCCGCGATGCTTTCCGGCGAGCGCACGTCGGGCGGCATCTCGATCTTTCAAATCGGCGGCGCACTGGGATATTCGCTTGGCCCCGCGATCGTCGGGAAGCTCCTGGCTGACCACGGAACGCGCGGCTCGTTGTGGATGCTCGTGCCCGGCGTCGTCGCCGTTGCCGCAATCGCCGTGGCGATGCCGCGCGTCCACCGCGCGGCGCGGCGCGCCCATACCGCGGCCGGGTCGCAAGGAGACGCGCGGGTCGACCGTACCGGCGTTGCCCTGCTCGTGGGGAGTACGGCGTTGCGCTACCTCGTAGGCGCGGCGTTCATGACGTATTTGCCAAACCTGATCGTCGCGCGGGGTGGAACGATCGTCGAAGCCGGGATTATCGTGACGCTCTATCTTGCGGTTGGCGTCGTCGGCCTCTACGCCGGCGGATGGCTGGGGGACCGCTTCGGCGCGCTCGGCGTTTCGATCGGGAGTTTATTGGCAGCGGTTCCGTGTTTGTTCGCGTTTTTTCTCTCTCACTCGCTCTACGCAACCGGTTTTCTTTTTCTCTCAAATATTTTGCTCAACGTCCAAAGCGCGCCGAGCGTCGCCATTGTTGCTCGC
>JALYVW010000071.1 GCA_030853005.1 Vulcanimicrobiota bacterium | reverse complement strand
TTGGGGGAGTACTTGATCGCATTCCCAATGACATTCTCGAAAACCTGCATCAGCCGCGCACGGTTCGCCTGAAACGAGCGGATCGTTTGCATTGTTCTCGATCACGATAGCCCGTTGGCCGCCCAACGCTACGGCGATGGTTTCCACGATCTCGAGCAAGTTCAGAGGCGAGTCGTCAAAACGCATTTCGCCCTTTCCCATGCGCGAGAGTTGCAGTTGCAACTGGGTCGCGCCGGCCTGGTGAGGTTCGGTAATGAGGTAATGAGGGGCTGGGCGACGGTCGATAGCCAGTGGCACGTACGTCGCGTCCAAATCGTCGAGAACGCCCATCGAACCCTGGAGAGCGCGATCGGTCTCGACGATGTCTCGGAGCGTCGCGAACCGCGCTCCGAACGACACCAAACCCAGGTTATAAGGATCAAGGAACAACCGTTCGCCGGTCGACGTGAACCCGCGGATGCCGTTTCTTGGTCGACGATGACCGTTTTTCGAGCGTTTGGAGCAAAATACGGGTTTGGTACGCGCGAACAAAGGCGTCCCGATTTATGCATGATATTGAAGAATGAAAAAAGTCCCGCGGCTAGCGCGACCGCGACGATAGCGGTAAAACCAGCAACGTGCCGCGCATCCGTTTTCCCAGGACCCCTACGTCGCCGCCGTCGATCAAATCGCAGCCTCCCGCAAACGCTGCCATGCCAGCGCGACGTCGCCTTCGGACGTCTGAAGGTTGCCGATCGCGAGCCGGATCGCAAATTTCTCGTCTATGCGCGTATGCGATAAAAAGACGTCTCCGCCCGCATTGACGCGAGCCAAAATCGCTTCGTTGTGCGCATCTAAGCGCGCAGCCGCGGTCTCGCCGAGCGGCACGTGGCGAAAGCACACTACAGAAAATGGGTGCGGCGCGAGAATCTCCCAACCCCTTTCGGCAGCGATCCACCCCGCGAGCCGCTCGGCCAAAGCGATGTGTTCGCGAAGCCGCGCACGAATGCCCTCAGCGCCGAAATGTCGCAGAACAAACCACAGTTTGAGCGCTCGAAAGCGGCGGCCCAGCTGCAATCCGTAATCCATATAATTGCGAACGCCGACTTCCGGGGTGCGTAGGTACTCGGGGATCAAACTAAAAGCACCGCGCACCATTTCGGGATCCCGCACGTAGAGCACGGAGAGATCCATCGGAACGAAGAGCCACTTGTGTGGATTGAGGACGATGGAATCGGCCCCATCACAGCCGTCTAAGATGGCCCGCCGCTCGGGGAGAATGGCCGCCGCGCCCGCGTACGCCGCGTCCACATGCAACCACACGCGATGCCGCGATGTGATCGAGGCGATCGCTCTCACCGGATCGCACGAGGTTGTGGATGTCGTGCCAATCGTCGCCGCCACGCACATCGGGCGCATGCCCGCCGCGATATCTGCAGCGATCGCGATCTCCAACGCGCGCGGGTCCATGCGAAACGCGTCGTCGCACGCGATGCGCACGACGTTCTCTCGTCCTATCCCGAGAGCAATCGCGCCTTTTTCGATATGCGAGTGCGTGTGCTCGGTAACATACACGCGTAGACGCGGAAGGTCGCGTCCGGTCATCCCTCGCTCGCGAACATGCAGATCGAGAGATTCACGCGCGGCGCACAGCGCGGTAAATCCGGCAATCGAAGCGGTGTCGTACATTATCCCTTCGAAGACATCCGGCAGGCCAACGAGCCGCGAGAGCCAGCGCGTGACCGCGGCTTCGAGTTCCGTGGCCGCTGGGGACGTGCGCCACAGCATCGCCTTGACGTCCAGTGCGGCGGTCAGCATTTCGGCGGCGATGGCAATCGGTGCGGAGCTCGTGGAAAAGTACGCGAAGAACCGTGGGTGATTCCAGTGCGTGATGCCCGGAAGGATGATGGCATCGAAATCGGCCAGAATCGTGTCGAACGATTCGCCGCTTTCCGGAGCATTTTCCGGCAGCTGCGCGAGGATATCCCCCGGCGCGACCCGCGAGAGTACGGGATAGTCGCGCAAAGACGACAAATATCGGTCCACCCACTCGGCGACGGCGGTAAACTGATGCTCCACGGAGTCTAGTACTCCGTGGGAGAAAGAAAAACCATGCTCTACCGGACCTACCCCAACACAAACTTGACCGTCAGCGCCGTTGGCTTCGGACTGTGGACCACCGCCACGGGCTGGTGGGGAGAAATGACCGACGACGAAGCGGTCGCCATGCTTCACGAAGCGCGCGACTTGGGCGTCACGCTTTTCGATGCTGCCGACACCTACGGTAACGGGCGTAGCGAAGAGCAACTTGCCTCCGCGTTCAAAAGCAGTCGTGGCGACGTCGTCTATGCCACCAAGTTCGGCTACGATTTTTACGCCCACGGAGCGGAGCGCAAAGGCCAGTTTGAAATTCCGCGCGACTTCTCGCCGGCGTTCGTGCGCTTCGCGCTCGAGCAATCGCTGCGGCGCCTGCAAACCGAGACGATCGACATCTACCAAGTGCATAACGCCCATTTGACTGAGGTCGAGAACGACGAGCTATGGGCGCTCCTGGAAACGTTTCAAGCCGAGGGCAAAATTCGGCACTACGGCGTCGCGCTCGGGCCGGCAATCGGTTGGCTATATGAGGGAATCGACAGCATCGTCAAACGCAACACCACGTCGGTGCAGATGATTTGGAACATGCTCGAGCAGTTTCCCGGGCGCCCGATGATCGAAGCCGCCGATACGTCATCCGGCGCAACGGGGTTCATGATTCGCGTCCCCCATTCGAGCGGCATGCTCGAGGGCAACTATACCCCGGACACGGTCTTTGCCGAAGGCGATCATCGTCGGCATCGGCCGCATTCGTGGCTTGTCAACGGCGTCAAGAAAATTGAGCGACTGCGCTTTTTGGAACGTCCGGAGCGCACCCTCGGACAAGCGGCAATTCAGTGGCTTCTCGCAAAACCCCGGGTGATGTCGGTGCTGCCCAATATCTATGACCGCGCTCAGCTGCGCGAATTCGCATCGGCGCCTGACGCGCCTCCGCTTTCCCAGGAGGAGTTTGCACGAATCGCTGCTGAGTACGCAAACAACTTCGGCATCGAAGAAGCCCCTATGAAATTCAAGGGCACGATGACGCGCGAAGAAGCGACGGTGTAGCGTGGAAGCAATTTTATCTGCGGAGGCGCCCGCACCGATCGGACCGTACAGCCAAGCGATTTTGGCCGGCAACGAGCTCTATTGCAGCGGTCAGGTAGCGTTAGATCCGGCGACAGGCGAACTCGTCGATGGTGGCGTCTCGGAGCAAACCGAGCGGGCCTTACGCAACCTGGGCGCCGTACTCGAAGCGGCGGGAATGTCGTTCGGCGACGTCGTGAAAACGACGATCTTCTTGATCGATATGAACGATTTCGTTGCGGTTAACGAGATATACGGGCGGTTCTTCGCGGAAGCGAAACCAGCCCGCTCGACGATCGCGGTCGCCGGCTTACCCCGCGGCGCGTGCGTTGAAATCGACGCGATTGCGCGCAAGGGTCCAATGGTTTCGCCCGTTCTTTAGGGTTTAGTGTCCCCGACTCGGATGCGCGCCAAGCGTTTTACATCGGGATCATTCGAGCCGGCCGCCAACGTAAACTGCGCTCCTGCAAGCGCATCCTCATGCTGGTCCGCGTAGGTTTGACCGAGCAAGAAATGGAGCCGTCCGTTGGAGGGAGCGACCACCAACCCCTTGAGCAATACGGACTGCGCCAGACTGTACTGCTGGTGTTTTTCGTAGGCGTTGCCGAGATCGAAGTACGCATCCGTCGAATACGGATACACGGTAAGCGCTTCCACGTAATAGGCGACCGCGCGCCGCCACTGCCCGCGAGCGTCGACCAGATACCCGAGGTTGACGATCGCTTCGGGCATTTCCGGCTCCAGCCGCCGCGCCTTCGTTAACTGCGCTTCCGCTTCATCAAAGCGTCCGGTTTCCAAGTAGGCCGCTGCAAGATTATCCACGCAAGAATACGTAGTCGGTGCCTGGCCCAAGCAATCATTAAAGTAGCGCTCGGCAGTCGGATAGTCGTGTTGGTCCAAATAGGCGAGGCCTAAGCCGTTTAACGCTTGGAGCGAACGCGGGTCGTTATCGAGAGCGCGGCGATAGGCGATGATGGCCTGCTCCGGATGAAAGGTCAGGCGGTAAATTTCTCCGAGTTCGATCTGCAGATCTACCTGTGTCGGAAATCGGTGCGCCTCGGTTTCGATCTCGTTTTGATACGATCCGAGTTGGCCCTTGCGCTCGTAGAGTTCGACCAAGTTGCCGACCGAATCCGTGCCGGGGAGGCTGTCGCGAAATTCCGCGATCGCATCGTCGATGCGATTCTCCGTAGCGTAAACCGACCCGAGGCGGTTGTGCGTTTCTTTGTCGGACGGGTACTGCGCGAGGATCGCGTGGTACGTGGATTCGGCGGCGTGAAAGTTCCCAGCGCGATAATAGAGGTCGCCAAGCAGGCGCGCGGGGTCGGGTTCGCCGCGATGCCCGGCTACGTAGCGCTCGAGGTGTTTAATCGCCCCGGGAAGGTCGCCGGCGGCCACCGATTCGCGCGCGGAACGAATCGCGTCGAGGGGATCCGACGGCAACACGGTTTGGTCTATGGGATTGACGTGCACCGTGGGCGTCTGCGCGATAGCAAAAATGGGCACCACACCGAGCCAAATGAGCGCGACGGCGGAACGGACAAAACGCATCATGGTGGAAGCCTCGATCGCATAAGGTATTAGGGAGACTGCGCCACGGCGGGTGCGTTACCTCCCGCGAACCCACTACTTCGCAAGGGGTAGGACGTTGCTCGGCGTCAGCGGATAAAACGTCATAACGATAACTCCCGCCAAACACACGCCCACGCCCAACCAAGCCAAGGGCGCGCTCGGCCGCACGTCCGCGACGCCCGCCGGCTCGGAACGGTCGTACATTGCGCGCACGATTTTGAGATACGCGTAGAGCGAAATCGCCGTTCCAATAATGAGCAGCCCGCCAAGCCAAGCATACCCCGCGGCAACGTTGGTCGAGAGAATAAGGATTTTTCCGAGAAACCCCGCCGTCGGCGGAAAGCCGGCCAAAGCCAGAAGAAAAATCGTCATTGCCGCGGCAAGCGCGGGACGCCTTCGAGCCAAGCCGTTGAAATTCGCGATGCGCGAGCCCTCTTCGGCATCTCCCGACATCAGCGCGACGACGGCAAATGCGCCAAGATTCATAAACGTGTACGCGACCAAGTAATAGATTGCGTAGCGTATGCCGAGAGCGCTCCCGCCGGCCAACGCGGCGACGATGTATCCGATTTGGGCGATTCCCGAATACGCCAAAAGACGTTTCATATCGGTCTGCGCGAGCATTCCGACGTTTCCGCCGATCATCGAAATGCCGGCCGCGACCCACACGGGCAAGAGCACCGCGGGGCCAGTATGCGCGGGCAACACGGCGTAGACAAATCGGGCGAAGACGGCGAGCGTTCCGGCTTTGGTCACGACGCTCATGAACGCGGTGACGGGCAACGGTGCCCCTTCATAGACATCCGGCGTCCATACGTGGAACGGCATGAGGCTAAGCTTGAAGGCGATACCCACGAAAAACAGTCCGCATCCGAACCAAAACAGCGGGCCCCCTGCAGCGGCAACCACGGCGATACTCGCTAGCGTTACGTCGCCCGCCGCACCGAAAAGCAGCGCCATGCCGAAAAGCAGAAACCCCGTCGCCGTGGATGAGAGGATCAAGTACTTCAAGGCCGATTCTCGCGCGGTCGCGCGATTTGCCAAGCCGCATAAGCAATACAAGGCGAGCGAAAGCAATTCGAGCCCCAGAAAAATCGTCATTAAGTTGGCCGCACCGGCCATCAACATCGCACCGCTCGCAGCCCATAGCAGCAGGGCGACAACGCCGGCAAAATTGTGGCTTTGACCCGATAACCGGTAGAGCGCGAGCGAAAAAATGGCCGCGACGATGACGATCTCTTCGAAGACGACGGCAAATCCGCCCAGCACGAAGCCGCCGTGGAACGCATCGAAAGCATGCCCATACGTTCGAGCACAGAGTACGCCCGCGAGCACCAACCCCGCGATCGCCGTCCCCGCGCTCACCGTGGCACTTGCGGAACGGCGCGAAACCAAATCGACGAATAAGACGACCAACGCCGTCGCGGCAACGACGAATAGCGGAATAACCGCTTGCCAATCCGCTTGCGTGTAGATGTTGAGATTCATGGTTGTAACCGCTCGAGCATAGCGATCGGACCGGCGGTCGGCGCAACTGAGGGCTGCGTGCCCGCAATGCGCGACGGATTGACGCCGAGATAAATGAGTGCAGCCAGCAGCGGCGCGATGGCCAGCCCTTCGATCCACGAAAGGTCCTTGCGTGTGGGAAGTTCCGGCGAAGGCGGGCCGTTTACGAGGCCCTGCAGCAAACGCAGCATATACGCCGAGGCAATGACGATTGGTACGAGCGCTACGAGCGCCGGCCAAAAGAATCCGGCGCGGAAAACGCCCGTGAGGATTAAAATCTCGCCACCGAAACCGGCGAGACCCGGCAGTCCAAGGGCGGCCAGCGCGGCGATCGTCAGCGCACCCGCTAACCTGGGATTGTCCGCACCGATTCCACGCAGACGCGCGAGCGAGCGCGTCCCGTGGCGCTGTTCCACGTAGCCCAGAGTCAAAAAGAGCGCAGCACTGAAAAGGCCGTGTGCGATCAGATACACGACCGCCCCCGAAAGCGCGACGGAATTGAAACTAAAGATCGCGAGCAGAATGAGCCCGAGATGGGATAGCGACGAATACGCCACGATGCGCTTCGCATCGGTCTGCACGAGCGCGACGAATGCGCCGTACAGCAGCGAGATGAGGGCCAGGGCGATAAAAACGTGCGCGTAGGCAGCCATTTCGTTGCGCAAAAACGGCAACGCGATGACGATAAATCCGTACAAGCCGGCCTTCGATTGCACGGCGCTTACGACGGCGACCATCGGCGCCGGTGTTCCGGCGTACGTCGGCGGCATCCAAGTATGGAACGGCCAGACCGGCGTTTTTACAAGAAACGCAAAAGCGAAACCAACAAAAATCCATGGGGCCCACGCGCCGGCAAATTGGTGCGTCGATCCGATCACGTCGGTCGAACCGCCCAACACGCCGAACGCGGCCGTCGCGAGCAGCAGCGTCAAACCACCCGCGAAGTTGTAGATCATGTAGCGCCAGGCCGTTTCGCGATGTTCGCCCCACCCGGCCAATCCAAAAAAGACCGGAACGAGCATGAGGTCCCAAAACAGCGCGAACGCCAACACGTCGCGCGCCGTAAACAACCCGAGCATCGTCCCCTCAAGCAGGAGCATCAACGCGATAAAGACGCGCGGACGTGGAACGTTGGCCACCAGCAACGCACAGAACGTACACAACGCGAGCAAGAGCACGATCCATAGCGAAATCCCGGAATCGCTGAAGTGAAATGCGGAAACGAAGGGCCGTGAGAGCCAGCGAACGGAAGCCTCGCCATCGTTGCGCAAAGCCAGCGGTAAGACGAACGTCGTGGCTGCCACGATGCATGCAAACGCCTTAGCCCCTCTTGCCGAGAGACCCGTAGCGAGCAACAACGCAATTCCCGCAAAGATGGGCAACAGAATTTCCAGAAACATCATCAGTGGGCGGTGCCCCCCAGTACCGCATAATACGCGAGAAACGCGGCGGCGCCGGCGACGATCACGATCGCATACGCACGCAGCAACCCCGTTTGAAAGCTGCGAACCAACGCCCCGAGCCAGCGGCTCGAGATCGCGGCCTCGCGTACCGCGCCGTCGATAACGTGCGGATCGAGCCAGCGGCCGAACATCATACCCAACCCCTGGGCGACGCGCACGATGACCGCAAACGCGTCGTCAAAGTAATAGGCCCGCACGAACACCGCAGGAATACGTGCCGACTCCCGCTTCAATCGCTCTGGGGCCTGCGCGAGCGCGGTGGATGTTCCATAACGACTGTACGCAAACAACGCACTCGCTGCGACGACGACGAAAACGAGAACGGACGTAAAAGTCTCGCTCAGCGAGGCCGTCGCGGAAGATTGCGCGCCCAGGGTCTGCGCGAAGAACCGCGCCCACGGCGAGCCTTCGCCTCCCAAGAGAACGTAGCCGGCGATCACCGCGAACACCGCAAGTATTCCGACGGGGACGCTCATCATCCAGCCCGGTGCGTGAGCGTGTTCGTCTCCCACATCGTGTGCTGCGTGCGCCGCGGGCGGCCGTGGCGCCATGCCCAAGGCAACCGGATCGAGATCGCCGCGATAGCGCCCGAAAAACGTTACGAAGAACAGCCGGAACATGTAATATGCGGTGATGCCCGCAGTAAGGATTCCGGCAGCATACAGCCAGGGGTGCCCGTGCACGAGCGCGCCCTGAATGATTTGGTCCTTGCTAAAGAAGCCAGAAAAACCCGGTATGCCCGAGATGGCGAGAACCCCGGCGAGCATGCACCAAAAGGCAAAGGGCATGCGTTTGCGCAGCCCACCCATGCGCCGCACGTCCTGTTCGTCGGCAAGTGCATGAATAAGCAATCCCGCTCCGAGAAAGAGCAGCGCCTTAAAGAATGCGTGCGTGAAAAAGTGCGCCACGCCAGCCTGATAGGCGCCGACCCCGACGCCCATGATCATGTAGCCGATCTGCGACATGGTCGAATAGGCGAGGATGCGTTTGATGTCCCACTGGATGATGCCCAAGATCGCCCCCGCAACGGCCGTCATGCCGCCGATCGTCCCGGCCAACTCCGCAGCGTGCGGCGAAGCATTCCACAACGGCCAGCAGCGCGCGATCAAATAGACGCCCGCCGTGACCATCGTTGCGGCATGGATTAGCGCGGAGACCGGCGTCGGGCCCTCCATCGCATCCGGGAGCCAGGTCTGCAACGGAAGCTGGGCCGACTTTGCCGCGGCTCCAATCAGT
>JALYVW010000166.1 GCA_030853005.1 Vulcanimicrobiota bacterium | reverse complement strand
AACGAGCAGAGTCGGTTGGATGAAGCTCTGGCGCTCGAAGCTGCGGTGCGATCGGCGGATCCACGCATCTCGAACAGCAACGGCTCCCATGTCGACGATGCAAAAGGCCTGATCGCGCTCTGCAATTCAGCCGGGTTTCGCGGAGCCTATCGTTCGACGCGCGCCGACCGCTCCTCGAGCCCGGTGGCCGATGACGGTGTGAACAAGCGAACCGGTTCCTACGGGACCGCCGCGCGCAGTTTGAGCGAGTTGGAAAGCGTCGAGGACGTAGCAGCGGTGGCGGCTCGGCGAACGGTAGAAATGTTCGGCGCGCGCAAGCCCTCCACCGGACGCACTGCCGTTATCTTCGAGCGAGACGTAGCTGGGTCTATCCTCGCCGATCTATTCGCGGCGATCAGCGCGGCAAATGTCGCCGTGGGAAATTCGTGGTTAACCGGAAGGGTGGGCGAGCGGGTCGGTAGCGACCTCGTGACCATCGTCGATGACGGACGGATGCCCGGAAGGCTCGGCAGCTCGCCATTCGACGGAGAGGGTGTAGCGACGCGCCGAACGCCGGTGTTTGAAAACGGCGTCCTACGAACGTTTCTCTACGATACGTATTATGCGCGGAAGCTGGGCGCCCGCTCTACGGCCAATGGCGGTGGAGGCGGCGTCGGCCCAAACAACTTTTATCTGCAGCCGGGAACGGCCGACCTGAATGCATTGATCGCCGGCACCCACCGTGGCGTACTCGTTTTGGATACCATCGGGTTTGCTACCGAATATGCGAGTGGAACCTATAGCCGCGGCGCTCGCGGCTTCGCGATCGAAAACGGCGAGCTCGCCTATCCCATCGAGGAATTCACGGTCGCGGCGACTTTTGCAGAGATGCTTGCAGGGATTGACGGCGTGGCGTCCGACCTTCGATTCGACGGTGCGATCGTATCGCCGTCGTTCCGCATCGCGGAAATGACCGTTTCGGGGAGCTGAATGGCACCGCTATCGATTAGTTTTACCCTCATCATGCGCGTCGAAATGCCGAATGAGCCGGGCGGATTCGCCCAGTTGGCTTCGGTTATCGGCGATGCCGGCGGCGTTATCGCCGCCGTGGACATGCGTTCGGTCAACAAAAGTTCGGTCGTCCGCGATGTGACGATCAATGTGAGTTCAGACGTTATCGGCAAGGCGGTCCGCCGCGCCATAGAAGCACTTGCGGGCGTTACCGTCATTAGCGCGTCGGATAGCACGTTTCTCGCGCACCTCGGGGGCAAAATTTCGGTCGAGCCCAAAATCCCGGTGAAGACGCGTCAGGATCTCTCCACGGTCTATACGCCCGGCGTCGCCCGAGTCTCGATGGCGATCGCTGCAGACCCATCGAAGGCATTTAACCTGACGATCAAGCGCAATACGGTTGCGGTGGTTTCGGACGGCAGCGCCGTGCTGGGGCTCGGCGACATCGGCCCACTTGGGGCGCTTCCCGTCATGGAAGGGAAGGCGATGCTCTTCAAACAGTTCGCCGGTATCGATGCCTTTCCGATTTGCCTGGATACGAAAGATGTGGACGAAATCGTTGAAACGGTCGTTCACATTTCACCCGTGTTCGGCGGCATCAATCTCGAAGACATCTCGGCGCCGCGCTGCTTCGAAGTGGAGCGCCGTTTAATCGAGGCGCTGGACATCCCGGTGATGCACGACGATCAGCACGGTACGGCAATCGTCATTTTGGCGGCCCTGATCAACGCCGCCAAGGTCGTCGGCAAGAGCCTTCAGGATCTGCAAGTGGTCGTCGCCGGAAGCGGTGCGGCCGGTACCGCGACGATTAAAATGCTCTTAGACGCGGGGGTTCACGACGTCATTCCCGTGGATCGGGCGGGCGCGCTCAATCGGGACGATCGTTACGAGAATTCGCATTGGCGCTGGCTGGCCGAACACACCAACCGCGAAAACCGGCGTGGAACCTTGGGAGAAGTCCTTAAGGGCACGGACGTTTTCATCGGCGTGTCGGCCCCCGGCATCCTGCAGCCCAAAGATATCGCGGGGATGGGACGCGATCCCATCGTTTTTGCGATGGCCAACCCGACGCCGGAGATTATGCCCGATATTGCGGCACCCAACGTTGCCGTTATCGCGACGGGCCGCTCGGACTTCCCCAACCAGGTGAACAACTTGCTGGCGTTCCCGGGAGTCTTCCGGGGGGCTTTGGACGTGCGGGCCACCCGAATCAGCGAGAAGATGAAACTGGCGGCCGCGCACGCCATCGCCTCGATCGTCGGAGAAGACGAGCGAAACGCGGAGTATATCGTTCCCAGCGTTTTCGACGCGCGGGTCGTGGATGCGGTGGCCAAAGCGGTAGCCTCGGCCGCCGTGGAGGAGGGCGTGGCTCGCCGCGGCTCCGCGCCAACCGAAGGGGAAGACGTAGCGGCTCCGACGTAAACCGAATCGGCAAGGGGGACGCTTACGTTGGCCCGGATTTTACTCGTTGAAGACGATGCGGACATCGTCCATCTCGAAAGAGCGGTTCTCGAGCGCGCAGGGTACCAAGTTCGGGCCTGCGGCACGGGCGCCGAGGGTCTCGAACTCGTCGAGTCCGAGA
>JALYVW010000165.1 GCA_030853005.1 Vulcanimicrobiota bacterium | reverse complement strand
GCCATAGGTGCCCGGCGTCAGCGAGCCATCATCGCTTGCGCCCGAGGCGTTCCAGTTTCGGGTGCTCAGCGAGTTGTATGTGCGCCTGAACGCAAGATCAATGCCGCGCTCAGGGATATCGACGTCATCGGACTGCACGATCAGGTTGCCGTTGGCGACATTCACCATAGACTTGCCGATACCGGGGATGGCGCTTTCCTCGTAGGTCCACCAATGATTGATTCCGGTCCTGTTCGGGGATCCAAGGGTAACGCTTTGCGTGCGAATTGCGCGCGTTTCGATCCGGACCGGTCGCTCAAGGCTCATCGGGCGGGTGGGCAGCGCCATGCGTTTTGACTCTTGCGGTGTCAAAGGCCGACGGAGCATCGGCGGGCCTTGCACTCGCGTACCAGCACCAGTAAATACGGGCCTGATGCGCGGCGCCGTGCGCATCAGGTTTGGGTCCAGTGGCGTGGCTCTTTTCATGCGGCTAAAATCGGGTGCACTACTTTGCACTTGCGAGCGTGTTTGTATCAGCGCCATAACCACCGCGTGGCTTGCGATCCAGTTCTGCGCAATCGTGATGCCGAGCGCTCGTGGAATCGTTAGGCGTAGGGCTGGAATGTCGGTGATCGAGGCGGCGTACGCTGAGCCGCCCGATTGGAGGCACAGCAATGCAACAAAAACCGTCGCAAGAAGTCGACGCATCAACAGTTCAACCTTTAACACAAGAAAGAAGAGCGATGCCGACAAGAAGATGTCGCCACCGAAGGCCTCACGCTACTCCATTATTTCAGGATACGCAAGAGACCCTTGGTCGAGCCTGCGAAGAGATTTGCGCGCATGCTAATGGATGAACCGTTGCTCGCCGGTGCACCAATGTTCATCGCTTAAGGCAAAAAAGATTTGCGCGCTCTCCCAAATGACGTTGCTTCTAGCGGTTTGAGCGTGATAGCAAGCGTTCGCTAAAGAGCATTGTAAAATAGAAACGTTTTACGCAGGCCATGCGGATTGTTTCCGAAACTCTCCCGACACGCGCTGCGCCACATTCTTCCTCAACAGCACAGCGAATTCTCCGTTTGCAAAAAATAATGGCGTTCCACGGTTGCCGGCTCTTGCCGACAATCGTGGGGCCATTTTCAATACTGGTGGTACTGTTGCCCAAACGTACTTACGCACGTCATGGCTTTGTGTTCATGGCAGCGCTCACGGCATCTCTTGCGACGATCGCTGCACTCGTTCCGGCGCAGGACGCTTTAGCGCAGCGACCTGCCACGCATCGCGCTCCGATATCGCCGATCGTTGCCACTGTGCCGGCCGTCATTTCTGTAACGATAATTCCCGTAGAGCGTGCGGCCAAAATATTGCGCGCTTTGTATCCGCGCGTCTCGCTTCGCGTCGATCCCGCCTCACACTCGGTCATTGTGGTTGCGGCACCGGAAACGGTACAGGCCATGCGCACGGTAATTCAAGGCATCGACGTACGAGATCCGAGTCAGCCAGTGCTCGAAGTCGATCAGCTGCAACACCTTAAACCGCAGCAGGTGGTTCCCAGGCTTCGTGCCCTCTATCCCGGTGCGCACATCGAAGCCGCCTCGAAATCAAGTATTCTCATTCGGGCCAACCCGCTGGATATGAGCCAAATCAAGGCCGTACTCGGGAGCCTCGATACGGTCACGGCGACACCGGCGCCGATCGCGATGCCGGCCGAAGCGATCAAGATTTCCTTCGTGAACCCGAGAGACGTGGCGCGCGCAATTAGCCGTCAATTGCCACATTTGCGCGCCAGCGTGGCCGGGACAACGATTATTGTGGTGGGGCCGCCGGATGAAGTCGAACGCGCTAAAACCTTAGCGCAACAGATTGATCAGCCGGCCTTTGGATCAAAGTACACCCAAGTATATCGATTGCACAACGTTGATGCGACGAGCGTCGGTGATCTTATCCAACGTTCTTACCCAAATGCGCATGTCACGGTTGACAAGGAGCTCAACGCGCTATCGGTCTTCGCGACCGCTGCGCAGCACCTCCGCATCGCAGAAGGCGTTAATCAGCTCGATGCCAGCAGTGCTCCGGCTCAAAATGGCGCCCCTGGCGGCGGTCCAGCGTACGGCGACAGCAATGTTGACGTGATAGATTTGGACTCGGCTATGCCGGGTCAGAACGGATCGAATTCCACGACCGCGACCGAAATCGCGACAGCGGTTACGCAGTTGCTCGGCCAAATGGCCCCGGATCTGCGCATCGTGCCGACAAATTACTCGCAGATATTATTGGCCGGCAGTCCAACGAGTATTAGGCTCGCGAAGCAGCTCATCCAGCGCCTCGACCGCTCGCAACCCCTCGTGGTACTCGACACCGAAGTGCTGGAGGTCGATGAAAACGTTGCGCGCAACATCGGCTTGCAGATTCCGCAGGCGATTCTAAGCACGACCTTTGGCGAGATACAGCCTACTCCAGATCCCAATAATTTTGGAGCTCCGAGCCGGCTCATTCGGCTACAGCCACTTACTCGCACGCCTCTCCAATTTACCGCGGTCCTCAATTTGCTTGTGCAGAAGGGGAACGCGCGGGTCTTGGCCGATCCGCGCATTACGACG
>JALYVW010000164.1 GCA_030853005.1 Vulcanimicrobiota bacterium | reverse complement strand
ATAGGCTTGAGCGAAGATCATAGTTCCTCCGCGGGGACTATCACGCAAACGCGGCGAGAAACTAGGAGAATATTTGGGAACGTGGCAACTGCGGAATGCTGCGCATCATGAAAATATTAAGAACGGAACGACTACGCATGACCCCGGTAACCGCGGAGAACGCGCGCGTACTTTGGCACGTGCTTCAACAACCGGATCTGCGAGCGTATCAGGATCTTCCGAGCCTCGGGGCTACGGCATTTTCGGAATTGGTCGCCCGGCGTCCCAAAGAATTGCGGCCTGGAGCTGCGGGCCGCTTCGAATGGATTGTTTTCCGGCACGGTGGGCGTCGCGCCCTCGGCTGGGTATCGCTTCGCCTAGCGGAGCGCGAGCCGCGGGTCGCCGAGATCGGGTACAGTATTCTGCGCGAAGCGCGAGGTCAGGGAGTTGCGACTGAGGCGGTGCATACCCTCATCGGCGAGGCGTTCCAAAGTGCGGACCTCGAACGCGTGCGCGCATTCTGCTTGGCCGAAAACGCACCCTCCCGCCGTTTGCTCTCTCGTTTAGGGTTTCGTGCCGACGGGGTATTGCACCACGGCGCCTCGGTGTCGGGACGAACGGTGGACGTCCTCGCGCACGTCATGGATCGGGCCTCGTTTCATTCCGAAAAATCGATGGAGATACCGGCTTTCGCATAACCCCGATAGTGCGAGGGCAACGAGCCCGATAAATGCGCCACGAGAGGTTCGCGAACGACGGCGACGGCAATGCGTTCCGCCACCCGGTCGCGGGGCACCCAATCGAAAGCCACGACGCGGTCGCGCGGATCCGCGGGAAGGGCGGGATCTCCGCAGGCTTCGATCGCAAACGTGAAGTTCGTAAAATGGGTTTCTGCATCAAACGATTCGCTTGCGTAGAGTAAATCGCGAACGATTGCGGACAAGCCGGTTTCTTCGCGCACTTCGCGTCTGAGTGCGGCGTCGAGAAGTTCTCCCGGCTCTTGCCTGCCGCCCGGAAGATTCCAGAGTGGCTGCGCGTGATTGCGGTAACGCGATGCGACGAGCAAGACGCACCCATCGCGTTCCAGCAAGCCGGTGCAAAGATGAATTCGCGTCAGTGGGTTGAGGTCATAGGGGCCGCCATGCGATGACGGACGAACCACTGCGGCACCGGTGGCGTTCGCGCCGGCAATGGCAACGCGGTTCGCTTTGTTTCTGCCGTGCGGCCGGGCGAACCATGTGTCGGCCGTGACGATGTGAACGTGGGCATGCGAACCGGGTGCATAAACAGCGGCCCGATCGCGAAGACGACGGCAAGCAACAACGGCCGCATCACGAGTGCCCGATTCCAGACGCCTGGACGTCAACCTCTTAACGGGCCTCGCCTCCGCGCGGGAGGTGGCCCGAATCGGATGCCAAAGCGCTTGCCGCGTGGATTCCGCTAGGGTCGCCGCTCATCTCATCCTTGGGCCACGCCAGGAGCCGTTCTTGCCCGCTCTTTTGTTATCGCTCGTCGGCGTAGCCGAAACGGTGATCGTAAACGACAACGCGCCCGATCCGTCGCCGCACGCAAGCGACTTGACCACAAACGACTTTGCTCGGGCGGGCCGGCTGGTCGTCGACCGAACGCCCTTTACGGATTTTTCCACGGCGCGAAACATCTGTTTGCGGGTGCATCGCGAGCGCGACGCCGGCGATTGGATCGCGTTCGTCGATTCTGATGAAGTGCATGGGCCGCAAGCGCAAAACATTGCGCGGCGGCTCGGGCGGGTTCCGGCGGAAATTGATTTCGTCGACGGATACACATGGCATTTTATTCAGTCCTTCGACTGGTACATGTCCATCGAACGGCGCATGTCGTTTTTCCGCTATCGCCCCGGTGCGCAGTGGGTCAATCCGGTGCACGAACAACTGCACGGGCTTGCGGGCCGGCGCATCGCGCTGCCCTACGTGTACGCGCATTACGGCTGGGTGTTGCCGGTTGGCCGGCAAACCGAAAAAGAAAAGCTCTATTCGCGTCTAGGCGCGCCGAGCGATGTCTTCAGCGGAGATGCGTTGACGAGTGACGATCCGAAATCGTACTTCCGCGACTGGTGGCCTATCGCGTTGCGCTTTCGCGGAAAGCACCCCGTGGCCGCGCGTGGGACCATTGACGAAATGCGGCGCCAGAATGGAGAACTGTTCGCGGCGACGGACCGGTACGTCGAGGCCAGTCAAACCGCCAGCACCCGCCTACGGAATGTCGTGATGAACTTAAACTACGAGCAGCGCTGGCGCACGCGGGCCTTCAATCCGCTGGCCCGCACACTCTGCGGATCGTAGCGGCGAACGCATCGACATCTTCGGACTTCGTTGCATAGTGCGTCATCCAGCGCACTTCGGGCAAGGCGTCGTCGAAGACGTAGAAGTAGTGTTCTTTTTGCAGAGCGGGTATGAGCAACCGGTCCATGGTGGCGAAGATGGCATTACATTTGACAGGGCGCGTAATTCGTACGCAGTTGACTCCGCGGATGCCGCATTCCAGCCGACGCGCCATGGTGTTGGCATGCGTGGCGTAGCGCAGCCAGCGGTCATCATGCAACAGCGCTTCGAACTGGGCCGAGACATAGCGCA
>JALYVW010000070.1 GCA_030853005.1 Vulcanimicrobiota bacterium | reverse complement strand
ACCGTGCAGTGCTCTATGTCGAACTTATCATGAAGAAGTTGCTTTACCCTGGAAACGGTTTCCGGTCCGCGGCTAAGTTGAATCTGCGGCACCTTCACATGCAGCGACGTGGCCGTCTTTCGGTCGCTGACACACCATACGTGCACATCGTGGACTGCGTCAATTCCAGCATTCTCCATTAAGTAGGATTCAAGTTGTCCGATGTCCAGACCCCGTGGAGTTCCCTCCATGAGGATGCTCAACGAATCGCGTACGATGCCCCACGCGGAAAACGAAACCGCGACGGCGGCGAGCAGCGAAATTATAGGATCGATTGTGAGCACGCCGGTGAAATAGATAAGAACTGCAGCCACGATAACCGCACCTGAAATCGCTGCGTCGCCCGTCACATGCGCGACCACCGCCTTGACATTCAGTGAGCCGCTGTCGCCTCGAGTTAGAAACCAGGTAAGCAAAAGATTCGACAGTAACGCAACGGTGGCTACGATCGTCATTATGCCCGCTTGGACCGACTCGGGGTGGCCGAGTCGCACGACCGCTTCGTAAATCAAGAAGAGAACAATAGCGAAGAGGGCTGTCACATTTGCAAGGGCGGCAAGAATCGTAGCCCGCCCGTATCCAAACGTATGCTGCTTGTCGTTTTTTCGCAGCGCCATACGAGCGGCCCATAAACCAAGCGCGGCGGATCCGACATCGGTCAGCATGTGCGCAGCGTCGGTAAGCAGTGCCAGGCTGTGGGAGATGAATCCGCCGCCGGCTTCCAATAACAAAATGCCAAGCATAACGATAAGCGCCAAGCGCATCTTGCCGACATCCGTCCCGCCGTGACTATGGTTACGACTCATGCTCTCTCTATAATACCTTGGTCCGCCTCTACTGAACCAGTTTTCGTAAACGGCTCAATCACGGATTCACAATCTCTGCCCTCCC
This sequence comes from Vulcanimicrobiota bacterium, assembly GCA_030853005.1. Lineage (GTDB taxonomy): Bacteria > Vulcanimicrobiota > Vulcanimicrobiia > Vulcanimicrobiales > Vulcanimicrobiaceae > JALYVW01. Next base: position 8,088 of record JALYVW010000070.1, on the reverse strand, counting down.
ATTTTTCCCTGCCTTCCTTGACCATAAAGTAAGACGATTGAGAGCGAAGTAACGCCGCGGCTACAGCGGGTAGTGCCCAAGGACGCCGCTCCGTGGGACATCCTCCCTCTTATTCCAGACCGTTAATTCTCACCGCCGCGATGTCGCGATGTTGAAACTAAGACATCACGGGTCTGCCTACAGTAACACTACGGATTTTATCGAAGCGGTTCATCCAAACGTATGCGGTCATTTCCGTCGGCCGCCATAACCTCTTTTGCCGTCCGGCACCGTCAACGATCGAAATGTTGTAACCCTACACCCCTGCGGTCTATCGCACCGATGAAAACGGCGCTGCGAGCATCGCCACCGCTGGCACTCATATTTCGATCCGCATGGTGCTGGCCGTGGCTTCCCACTGATGGCGTCGGCGAGAGATCCATTGACAACCCGTCTTCGTTGTGATAGTTAAGTATTCACTTAACTATGTACCCGCGAGACATTTCGTTCGACTTGGTCTTTCACGCGCTGGGTGATGCGAGCCGTCGCAGTATCGTCACCCGCCTCACGCGCGGTCCGGCCACGGTCAGCGAGCTCGCGCGGCCGCTTTCGATGTCTCTCCCCGCGGTGGTTCAGCACTTACAAGTGCTCGAATCAAGCGGCTTGGTGAAGTCGGAGAAGGCCGGACGCGTGCGGACCTGTCGCATCCACCAGCCTGCGCTGCGCAGCGCCGAACGCTGGATCAGCGACCGTCGCGCCACGTGGGAGCGCCGCCTTGACCGGTTGGGGAAGTATCTTGCCGAATTACCGGATGATCCGGGGGAGTAACACCATGGCCGATCGTTTCACCGTCCACGACACCTTCGTTATCGAACACACGTACAACGTGCCGCCGGCCAAAGTTTTTGCCGCGCTGTCGAGCGCTGCAGCAAAATCGAACTGGTTCGGCGCAGACGAAGGCAACGCGCTAGCACCGTTGGAGATGGATTTCCGCGTCGGGGGTCAAGAAAAATTCACGGCGCAACACGGGGGCACCGTCTACAAGTACCTCGCGACGTATCAGAATATTGTCCCGGGCCAGCGTATCGTTTCAACCTACAATATGTGGCTCAACGATGAGCTGATGTCCGTGTCGGTTGCGACCGTCGATTTGACGCCGGCCGGCAATGTGACGAAGTTAACCTACACAGAACAGGGTGTCTATCTCGACGGCCTTGATAAGCCAGCCGACCGTCTCCATGGTACCAAAGAAATCCTCAAATCACTGGGCGAGTACGTCGAAATCGCCGACGAAGCAAAGGGATAAATTTGCCCCGAAATCGTTCAAATCGCGACCGGCGGTGGGTGTCGCTCACCGTGTTGTGCGTCGGCATGCTCATGATCGTGCTTGACAACACCGTCGTGAACGTGGCGCTGCCCTCGATCCAAAGTGATTTCGGTTTCACGAAGTCCGATCTCGCGTGGGTAGTCAACGCCTACATGATCGCGTTCGGCGGCGTGTTGCTGCTTGCGGGACGCTTGGGAGACCTCATCGGAATCAAGATTGTCTTCATGAGCGGCCTGGTGCTCTTTACTCTCGCCTCACTGCTGTGCGGCGTTGCCTGGAATCGCGATACGCTGATCGTGTTTCGCTTCGTGCAAGGCCTCGGCGGCGCGATGGCATCGTCAGTCGTACTTGCGATGATCGTGACTATGTTCCGCGAGCCGTACGAGCGCGCGAAAGCCATGGGCGTATTCAGTTTTACGGCGTCGGCCGGCGGCTCGATTGGTTTGTTGATCGGCGGATTCATTACCCAGGCCATGAACTGGCACTGGGTCTTTTTGGTGAACGTGCCGATTGGAATAGTCACCTTGTTTGTTGCAATGCGACTGCTCGAGGATCGCGGGGGCATCGGCTTACGCAAAGGCGCCGATGCGCTGGGCTCGGCGCTTATCACCGCATCGTTGATGTTGGCGGTATTTACCGTCGTCCAAATCCCCGCCGAAGGGATCGCATCGGCGCAAACACTCGGGTCCGGCGCGGTAGCGCTACTGCTCTTTGCCGCGTTCCTTGTGCGGGAGTCGACCGCAAAGAAGCCGTTGCTGCCGCTCGCCATCTTTAAATCGCGCAATGTAACCGGGAGCAATCTCTTGCAGATACTGATCGTCGCGTCGATGTTTGGGTTCTTTTTCATCGCATCGTTGTATTTGCGCCGCGGGCTGCATTACAACGCGGTCATGACGGGGCTTGCGTTTCTTCCGGTGACGATCTCGATCGGAGCATTTTCACTTGGCTGGGCGCCGCGCATCACGACGCACTTTGGGCCGTTCCGCGTTGTTCTCGCGGGCCAGGTTTTAGCTGTTTTAGGAATTGGTGCGTTTACCCTCGCGCCGACCGGCGCGAATTACTTCGCCGTCATGTTCCCGGCAATGCTCGCACTTGGCATCGGGCTCGGTGTATCGTTTCCCGCGATCATGATGTTTGCTATGTCCGACGCAACCGGCGAGAACTCGGGCATTATGTCCGGCCTGGTGAATACCACCTCGAACGTCGGAGGCGCACTCGGGCTTGCCGTTCTGGCGACGATTACCGCGGTTCATGGCTACCGCGCCGGATTCGGCGCCGCCACAGTGGTCATGATCATAGGGGGCATCGTCGCGGCGGCGATTCTCCATCCGGCCGCACTGCGCGAGCACAATGAAGCAGAAGCCGCCGCCTAGCGCTAAACGCCGCAGTCGACGCGAAGATTCCAACGAAGTTCCTTGTCGCGTTTTTGCCGTAGGCCTATCCCTTCGTTGACGTGAATCTGAACGAGGCGCCGCATTTCTGCGACGCCTCGTGCGCCAGTGATGCGCGATTTAGGCCGACGAATTCGCGAGCGGGAACACACGGGACTCGCGTCACAAAACGCGCTCGCCGTGGCGATACCTCACCTAATCGCAGGAGCGTTGCGAGAGGGCGCCCAAGGTCGGGCCATGTTGTCCGTATGCCTATGAGTCCACCCGACGCGCTTGCCGCGTTACTCGCCGGGAACGAACGCTTTCTCAGTGGTGATTCCCATCACGAAGCGCACGCCCACCGCCTCGCGACCTTGGCGTCGGGCCAGAATCCGTGGGCGATCGTGTTGAGTTGTTCGGATTCTCGCGTTTCTCCAGAGATCGTTTTCGACGCGACGCTTGGCGATTTGTTCGTCGTGCGAGTGGCCGGAAATTTTGCGGACGCGAAGGGTATCGGCTCCATGGAGTACGCCGTCTTGCAATTCGCGACACCGATCGTTTTCGTGCTCGGCCATTCGGGGTGCGGTGCCATCCAGGCGACGGTTGAGAACGCACGAGCTGGAAGGCCGCAGGCGCCCGGGCAGATCGGTGTGCTGATCGACGCGCTCGCTCCTGCGGTTAGCGTCGCGCAACACCGGCCTGGCGATCTCAATGCGAACGCTGCCGAAGAAAACGTTCGCGCAAACGTTGCAAAAATCGAAGGATCCGCCGCGATCGTTGCACCGGCAGTACGCGATGGAAATCTGCTCGTCGCGGGAGGCGTCTACGACACGGCAACCGGGCGCATCCGCATGGTGGAACGCTAGGCTTTTGCGGTTTCCTCCGGCGCTTTCGTTAGCATTCCAAGCAGCCGGGCAGATGCGACCGTAACTTCGTTCACCGCACGGTCGAACGCGTCCGCATTTTTGCGCGACGGTTTGTTGATTCCCGAAATCTTACGCACGTATTGCAATGAGGACGCGCGTATCTCGTCAGGGCTTCCGAGGGATTTTCCGGCGACGAGCCGATGAATGCTGCGGCACATAACGCATTTCTCCTAAGGCGTTGACATCATCCATTCGATGCCGAACTTGTCGGTGCACACGCCGAATTTCCCATCGCCCCAGGGCGACTTGTCGAACGGCATCATGACACTTCCTCCCGCAGAAAGTGCTTGAAACACACGTTCGCCTTCCGCCGCGTCATCACAATCGAGGGACAGGGCTATATTGCCAGCGTCCGGATCGACCGCCTTTACGTCCTGCCCATCCGAGGCCATGAACGTTACACCCGGACCTTTGAACGTCGCGTGCATGACGCGTTCGCCCGCATCGGGCGGCATGGACGAATCCATGCCGGAGTCTTTGACGCGCTGCAAATTGTAAGAGCCGCCGATTGCCTCTTTATAGAACTCAAGCGCTTCTTCGCATCGGCCGTAGAAGAATACGTAGGGCTGCAGGTTCACGACGGCGCCTTTTCTGAGCGTGCGGCGACGCTCACGAGATTGTTGACAGTACGTTGATGGAGAACGAACGAGTTGCCGTCCGGATCTTCGCACCACTGCGAGCGGCAACTCGCAAAATCGCGAATGTGATCGACAAGTTTCCCCCCAAGCAATTCGATCCGTGGGGCGGCAGCGTCCAAGTCGGGTACCGAAAAGAGCACGCACCCCGAGGGCGCCCAATCGCCGCTGGAATACGCTCCGACTCCGAACGCGGTTCCGTCGCTCAGAATGAACTCGGCGCCGTGTTCGTTTTCCCACGTGACTTCGCGGACGTCGAGCAACTCGCGATAGAACGCGATCGCTCGCGCGACATCTTTTACGGAGTAATAGATTGCATCCACCCCGGTCGCGCGCGCGCCGGTATCCGCCATCGCAGTGCTCATATCCCTACCTTACGCTGCCCAATGGTCCGGGCCATGCCCGCCACCCATCGATATAACCCGATACTGACGGCGATGAAAACGATCGCCCCGATCGCCGTAGCATACGGCGCAAAAGAACTGCCGACCAGGGCCAGCGGCGCGTCTTTTTTGGAAACGACGATGATGCCCGCAAGCGTGACGCCAAACAAACTCTCCCCGACGATCAAGCCCGACGCCAGCAGGACGCCGAGGCGCTTTGCGATCTCCGCGTTCGGCCCACGCGCGACCCAGCGATTGTACGCGGAGCCGAAGATCGCTCCGAGAACGACGGGCAGCGTTGTCGACGCGGGTAGGTATATACCTAAGCCGACCGCGAGCGGGGGAAGTTTGCGACCCGACCTGCGTAAAACTTCGTCGATCGCGATGATCGCGGCCCCAACGGCTACCCCGATGCCGATCAGACCCCAGTCGAGTTGATGCTGGATGACGCCCTTCGCGAGCGCGGAAATGAGCGTTGCCTGCGGCGCTGCCAGCGCTCTCGACGCGATGACGTGGGGTGCGCCGCTAAATCCGTACGCGCCGTTGAGTAAATCCAAAATCGGAGGAATGACGAGCGCGCCCATCACGACGCCGATCACGAGCGCTACCTGCTGCCGCCATGGGGTTGCGTCGACCAGTTGACCCGTCTTGAGATCCTGCAAGTTGTCGTTGGCAATCGTCGCCACGCAGAGCACGATGGCGGTCACAAACAATGCGTACGCAACGAGTGCGGGTCCGGCCGGCCCCGACGCTTTCCCAACGACAAGAAGCAGGACCGAAGCGCCGAGCACGGTGAGAATCGCGAGTCCCGATACCGGACTGTTGGATGATCCGATCAGCCCAGCCATATACCCGCACGCGGCGGCGACGAGAAAGCCCGCCACGACGGTATACACAATCGCGCCGATGACGAGCGGAACCGCGATGGACGCAAGCACCGTTCCGGATAAAAATGCATAGAGCAGAACGGCCATAGGGAGCAAGCTGAGAAGACTAATGGCGCCGACGATGTGAATGGGAATGTCACGTTCGGTGCGCGGAATTTCGGATGGGTTGCCGCTCGTGCGAAGCCGCGATGCAGCCAGCGCACTGGCCACGCCGTTCCAAACCGGCCGCGCCAATCTTCCAAACGCCCAAAGCGCGGAGATGCCGATGGCGCCCGCGCCGATAAAACGCACTTGATGTGCCCAGACGTTGGTGGCAACCACCGCGGCGGCGCCTGCGGTCGGATGCAGCCCGGTAAGAATCGGCGTTGCGACGCCCCACCCGATAAAAAATCCCACGAAGATCGCGATGCCCACCGCAAGCCCGATCAGATGGCCCGCGCCCATCAGCGCGAGGGAAAGTGAAACGCCGATTCCGCTAGCTGATGCGCCGACGCGGAAAAAGGCGCTCACTTCGCTTGCGAAAACTCCGGTGGCGGTGACGGCCGCAAAACCGCCCGAGGCGATGGAGCCCCACAGGACGGTGATCAATCCAGCTCGATTTTCGGCAATCGCTTCGGGCGAAGGAGCGGGAGCATCCGCGGCGCCCGTACGGTCGCCGGCGCCCACTTTGAGCACTTCGGCAGCGGCGACGCCTTCAGGATAGGGCAGGTCGGATGTCGTGACCATCGCGCGACGCAGTGGAATCGTGTACATCACGCCGAGGACGCCGCCGATGGTCGCAACCCAGAACGATTGCCAGAATGGAAAGCCTGTCCACCAACCCACCATGACGAGTCCCGGCAAGACGAAGATGATCGACGAAAGCGTGCCCGCGGCGGATGCCACCGTCTGCACGATGTTGTTTTCGTAGATCGTCGAGTTCTTAAAGGCGCGCAGAACCGCCATGGAAATGACTGCCGCGGGGATGGAGGACGCAAAGGTCAGGCCGACCTTGAGGCCGAGGTACACGTTCGCCGCCGTAAAGACCAACGTGATGAGCGCGCCGAGGACGATACCGCGAACCGTGAGTTCGAGACGCCCCTCGTCAAGATACGTGCTGGACCGAGATTGCAAAGCACTGCCCTCCCGCCGCGTCCTTTTGGAGAAGGCGGCGCGAAGTCATGCTTGGTGGGTATGCCAGGAGGCACGGACTGAGCGGCGCGAATCTCGCCGTATGGAAACGCGCAAGGCCCCCGAGGAAATCGTCCCCGGAAAAGCGACCCACGACACCCCCGACACGCCCCAGGCGCTCATCGAGTTCATGCGCACGGACTGGGCCGATGCTCCGCTACGCGTCAGCAACCTAGCGCATCGCGAGCGCTATGCCGAGCGGCGGGCCGAGCTGTCGCGGGCCTTCCCCGGGGAGACCCTCGTGGTCCCCGCCGGAATCGAGCTCACGCGGGCAAACGACACCGCCTTCCGCTTCCGCCCCTCGAGCGATTTTGCGTATTTGGCAGGGGCGGCCGCCGAGCCGGGATCGTTGCTTATTTTTCAGCCGCGCGGCACGGGACATGAGACGATCATGTACGTACCCGCGCACAACCGCGGCGAGAAAGAATATTTCATCGATCGCGTGCACGGCGAATTGTGGGTCGGGCGCCACCGTGGCGTAGACGAGAGCCAGCTGTACTTTGGCGTCGATCGTTGCCGCTCGCTCGGGGAGATTCCACAAGCCCTCGAAGCCTTATCGGCGCAGCAAAACGTTCGCGTCATTCGTGGGAACGATCCGCGGGTCGATTCGGCACTCAACGAATCGCCCGGTGATGCGGATTTCGCTACGCACATTTCCGAGATGCGCCTCATCAAGGATGCCGTAGAAATTGCCGAGCTTCGGCGGTGCTGCGAAGTCTCCAAACGCGCATTTGAAGATGTGATTCGCATTTTACCGCGCGCGAAGTCGGAGCGGGAGGTCGAAGCCGCTTTCTGGAGCCGCGCCCGCATCGAAGCCAACGACGTGGGATATCTCACGATCGCCGCTGCAGGCGAACACGCATGCACGCTGCATTGGAGCCACAATCACGGGCAGATCGTCCAAAGCGACCTGCTTCTGCTCGATGCCGGCGTCGAAGTCGAATCGCTCTATACGGCCGACATTACGCGCACGCTGCCGATCGGTGGCAAGTTCTCAGCCGAGCAGCGCGCCGTTTACGACTTAGTCTATCGCGCTCAGCAGGCCGCTTTCGCGCAGGTCATGCCCGGGAATGATTTTCTCGAACCGAATCGGGCCGCCATGCGCGTCTTGGCGCAAGGACTGATCGATTTGGGAATTTTACACGAGTCGCTCGAGGTCGCTCTCGATCCGTCCAATCAGTTCTATCGCCGATATACGCTGCATAACGTCAGCCACATGTTGGGGATCGACGTGCACGATTGCGCGAAAGCGCGAAACGAAACGTACCGTTACGGCGCGTTACGTGCGGGAATGGTTCTTACCGTGGAACCGGGCTTATACTTCCAACCCGACGGCCGCGCCGTTCCACGTGACGCGCCCGGCATCGGGTGCGTAAATTCCCAGGATCATGCGCATGGTTGTCGTCTTGCC
>JALYVW010000022.1 GCA_030853005.1 Vulcanimicrobiota bacterium | reverse complement strand
GCCCAAGACCACCACGCGAGCGTCGCCACTGTTTTGGAGAACTTGTGCAAATCGACGGCTCACCACACGACTGGTTCGAAAAGCGTGAGCCGCGCTGCACCTTGCTGTTGGCGATCGATGATGCAACAGGCAGCATCGGAGCCGCGCTCTTGGTCAAAGCCGAAACAACCAATAACTATTTCGCTCTGTTTGAACAGTACTTCAAGGCCAACGGCCTACCCGAAGCCTTCTATAGCGATCGGCATAGTATTTTTCGCATCAATACCCCGCTGGTTCAGGAACGGCAAACCCAGCTCGCTCGAGCCGTTGACGAATTGGGCATCGAACTGATCTGTGCAAACTCGCCGCAAGCCAAAAAGGCCGGGTCGAACGCGCAAACCGTACGTGCCAGGACCGGCTGATTAAAGAATTGCACTTACGAGATATTTGCGATATGGATACCGCGAATGCGTATCTACCACAGTTTTTCAAGAACACAATCGCAAATTTGCCAAGGCGCCCCAACTCGAATTCGACGCCCATCGGAGCAGCGAGCCCTTCGATCTACCGCTCATCCTCTGCCAATGCCACGAACGCACACTGAGCAAAAACTTAACCGTCCAATTTGGCGACCACATCTTCGCGATCACCGAACCGCGTGCGACCAAAACGTTATGCGCCGGCGTTCGAGTTCAGCTTCATACGCAACGCGACGGCTCGCTGACCATTACACACGAGGCTCGACAACTGCACTATCGGCTAGCTCAACGAATCCAGCGAAACGCCCCCTCGTCGGTTCCAAAGAACTGGCCGAACGACCGCAGAAAAAGCACCCTATGCCACAAATGGCACGCAAACCCCAACCCAACCATCCGTGGAAAACCACGAAACTGCCCAACTCTTGGGGGGCCGTTTCTGATTTGCGGTTAGGGGACACTATCGCTTTGCGCTAACAGCGGAAATCACAAAGTGTGTAGGAGCAAACCGGGCTAAGCGTGCGTGCGGACCTTCCCGGGGTCGACCTTGACGCCGGGGCCCATGGTGCTGGTGAGCGTGATACTGCGAAGATAGGTGCCCTTCGCGGCGGCCGGTTTGGCCCGAAGGACGGCGTCGATCAGGGTGTTGACGTTTTCGATCAATTGGCCCTCACCAAAACTCGCCTTGCCCACGATGGTGTGGACGATACCCGCCTTGTCCAAGCGGTACTCGACTTTACCGGCCTTGATGTCTTTGATCGCAGCACCGATGTTGGCCGTGACCGTGCCGGACTTCGGATTGGGCATCTTTTGCGCGAGGATGCGGCCGAGCTCTTTACCGACGGCCGCCATCATGTCGGGCGTCGCTACCGCGACGTCGAAGTCGGCGAATCCGCCTTTGACCCGGTCGATCAAGTCTTGCTCGCCCGCAAGATCCGCCCCGGCGGCCGTGGCCTCCTTGGCTTTGTCGCCCTTCGCAAAGGCGATCACGCGAACCGAACGGCCCGTTCCATGCGGCAGCAGCACGGTACCGCGAACGTTTTGGTCGCTCTTTTTTGGATCCACGCCGAGGCGAATGTGCGCCTCGACCGTTTCGTCGAACTTGGCGCTCGCGTTCTGTTTGACGATGCCGATCGCTTCGGTCGTATCGAAGAGCTGCTTTTTATCGAACGCCCCGGAGGCTTTTACGAATCGTTTTCCGTGCACGCGCGCCATTATGCGTCCACCTCGACGCCCATCGAACGCGCGGTCCCCGCAACGATGCGCTTAGCCATGTCGATGTCGTTGGCATTGATGTCCGGCATCTTAATGGTGGCGATGTCTTCCAATTGTTTTTGCGAGAGCTTGCCGACCTTATTCCGGTTCGGCTCTTTCGAACCTGAATCGATCTTCAAAGCCTGCTTGATCAAAAAAGACGCCGGCGGCGTTTTCGTCACGAACGTAAACGTGCGGTCGTCGAACACCGTGATTTCCACGGGAATGATCATGCCCGCCTGCGATGCCGTACGTTCGTTGTACTGCTTGCAGAAGTCCATGATGTTCAAACTGTAGGGGCCGAGCGCGGGTCCGATCGGGGGCGCCGGCGTCGCTTTTCCAGCCGGAATTTGTAGGCCGATTTTGCCTATTGCTTTTTTTGCCATTATCGTTTCCTAATTCGAGCAGATTCGCGCAAACGCGCGCACCCCTCGCCATCGGCGAGTACCCCTTAACGGACTCCCGCGCGCGGGGTAATGCGCGGGAGAAATCGTACGAGCTAGACTTTTTCGATCTGGTAGAACTCCAATTCGACCGGCGTCTCGCGGCCGAAAATCGAAATGAGCGCGCGCACTTTCTCTTTTTCCGGTTGGATTTCGTCCACGATCCCAGTGAAATCGAAGAACGGTCCGGAGGTGACCTTGACCCGGTCGCCTTTTTTGAAGTCGATCTTGAGTTTTGGAGTTTCGATGCCCATCTGCTTAAGGATCGTTTTCACTTCTTTATCTTGGAGCGGCAACGGCTTCTCGCCGGCGCCGGGACTTCCGACGAAGCCCGTTACGCCCGAGGTGTTGCGCACGACGTACCACGACTGATCGTCCATGTCCATCTCGACGAGCACGTAGCCGGGGAACACTTTTTTGGGCGTGATTTTCCGCTTGCCGTCTTTAAATTCGACTTCGTCTTCCATCGGTACGAGCACGCGGAAAATCTTGTCCTGCATGTTCATAGAGTGGATGCGGCGCTCGAGATTGGCCTTAACTTTATTTTCGTATCCCGAGTACGTGTGGATCACGAACCAATTCCGGCGCTTGTCCTTCGCCGGCGCCGGGCGCGCCGCGGCGTCGTCTGGCGCAACCGAAGGCTCGGCGGTTTCCACCGGCGCGGAATTTTCGACCGGCTCTGCGGTCTCGATCGCGTCGAGGGCGGCTCCGAGGTCGTTGGAGTCGGCCGAATCCGTCAGCGCTTGCGCTTCGGAAAGATGATCCTCGTGAGAGATGTTATGTACTTCCATAGGGGCTACGAATGCAGCTTTCCGAAAATTGCGCCGAAGAGTTGGTCGCAAGCGAAGGTGAACAATCCGACCGCTACCACGAGCACGATCGTGAGAATCGTTGCCGAAATCCATTCCTCACGCGTCGGCCACGTCACGCGCTTGAGCTCCAGCACGACACCGCGAACGAAGGCCTGCGGACTTTGATGTTGCACCTGGCGGTTCGTTACCGTCGGTCCGCGACCAGGGGCCACGGGTTTACGGGGCGGTCCGCCATTAGGCTTATGTATCAACTCTCGTCTCCGGGATGTTCTGGCAGGGCGGACAGGACTCGAACCTGCAACCGGCGATTTTGGAGACCGCTACTCTACCAATTGAGCTACCGCCCTAGATTTGGCCGGCATGCGGTCCGGCGTCGGACCTTATTTGGTTTCTCTATGGGCCTTGTGACAGCGGCAGAACCGGCAATACTTGCTCAGCTCCATTCGATCCGTCGTCTTTTGCTTATTTTTTTGCGTGTTATAATTACGGCGTTTGCACTCGGTACACGCCATCACAACCATAACGCGGGTTTCTTTCTTTGCCACTTCCTACCAATACACCAATCGTAATAAAACGGACCCGAGGCCCGTTCGACGGACAGTATAACACAGCCTGAATCCGGCCTGCAAGGGAGCCCGCGATGGCTGGTGCGCCCGCCCCGACTCGAACGGGGAACCTCAGGTTTAGGAAACCTACGCTCTTTCCAGTTGAGCTACGGGCGCGCGGAAACGCCCTTAGCCCACGCGAGGGGCTAGCCCTCTCCGCGCTTCCCTCTGAAGTCCGCCAGCAGGCGGCGGCCCATGGCTACGGTGGCGGTGAGGAGTGCGAGAAACCGGAAAATGCGGAAAATAAAAATCACTCCCGCATTCTACCCAAAGCATGCAGTAGCCACGCGAACGCACTTCGAATCGGACCTATCGTGGAAGCTTCTGCACTCCAGCCCGACTTCGATTACGAGCTCCTCGAGCGCCAAACGGCGTCGCTCTTCGAAAACGAGCGTCATTTCTTGGCGAACACGTCCAATTTCGCGGCCTTGATCTTCAACGAACTCCCGCAGGTCAATTGGGCGGGCTTTTACTTCTCCGAGGGTGAGGAACTCGTTCTCGGACCATTTTCCGGTAAGCCGGCATGCACGCGCTTGCCCGCTACGCGCGGCGTGTGCGCCGCCGCTTTGCATGGCAAAAAAACCATCGTCGTGGATGACGTTCAAGATTTCGACGGCCACGTCGTCTGCGACTCTGCCTCACGCTCGGAAATCGCTTTGCCCCTCGCGATCGAGGGAACCGTCATCGGCGTCTTCGATATCGATAGTCCCGCGGTAGCGCGCTTTACCCCACACGACTGCCGCGGCCTCGAGCGGGTCGTTGCTCGATTTGTTGCAGCGACGGCTATTCCGCGGCGCTACCGCCAAACGGTCGGCGAACATAACGCCCGCCAAAACGAACGCATCGACATTCAAACCTGCCGCGACCATCACGTGGTCATTCGGTATCTCGTATCGGAGCTCGATAGAGCGGTAGATTCCGCCGCAGCACGGGGGCTGCTGCGGCGCCTGAAAACGGTGCTCGTCGCGCATCTCAAGCTCGAAGACAACTGGCTCTATCCCCGCTTAACGCAAAGCAGCAATCAGGTCGTGCGCCACAAAGCGCAACAGTACGAGCGCGAAATGGGCGGCCTGAAAGGCGATTTCGAAAGCCTCCTTCAGTCGTGGTCGGCCGACGGGGCAATCGAATCGCAGCCCGCCGTTTGGGCGGGGGAATGGCGAATCTTTAGCTCCGCATTAAGCGCGCGTATGACCACCGAAGACGAGGATCTCTACGTTGCGGCCGAGGCCGATTTCGGAGGCTAGTCCTCTTTGTCGTCTTTTTTTTCAGGCTCCGGCGTTTCTTCGGTTTCGGTATTGATCACCGGCCAGTCTGAGGGCTTTTTTTGATCGTTTTCCATGTTCGTCTCCATTGATCAGCACGTGTTACAGACTATTGTACCGCGCCGGACGTTTAATTGCGAACCGTTAGGATCAGCCGTATTGCCGCCGGCTCGATCGCCTTAGCATCCGTCGGTAGATCTCCGAGGGTCCCGCCGGCGCCGATCTGTCCGCGGTACGGTACGCCGAGCCCGAGCCGCGTAAAGCGACCGCTCGCAGCGCTCGTCAGATTCGACCCCGCGAGCGTAATATCGGTCTTGCCGATCCGTTTCCCCAAGGCCGCATCCACCGTCGCAAACGGACCCTGATTGAGCTCGTTGTTTTTCCCGCGAAGGTTTACTTGCGCGGCCGCATGCCACGGGCCGTTTACGTAATCAAGACCTAACGAGCCTTGCTGCTGCGGAATGCCCAGAAACTGCTGACCATTGACCAAATTGCCGCCCGACGTCGGATTCGCGACAGCCGTTGGTAGATTGTACGGATAAGCCACGTTGATCCCGTATCGGGCGTCGAGGAGCAGCCGGCGCAGTTGCCGGATGAGACGTACCTCCACGCCTTGATACACGACGTTGCCAACATTGATGGGAAACGACTGATAGGTGCCAATCGGAGCCGGATGACCGATGGCCTGCAGCGGATAAAAGTTTTCGATGGCATCTCGCAGATTGGTGCGGTAGAGAGCAAGGTCGAGGGTTGCGGCGGCGCCAAAGCGACGCGCGTATCCCAGCTCGTACTCGGTCGCGTGCTCGGGACGTTCGGCGGAGTTCCCTTGGCCGACGAGCACGCCGTTGACGTCGGGTACGAGATCGCCGATCGGGAAAACATAACGCTCGATTAAAAGCGGGGCGCGAAACCCGGTCCCCACGGAAGCGCGTAGCACGGAATCCGGCGAAAGCTGATATGCGACTCCGGCGCGACCATCTAAACTGGCGCCAAACGTTGAGTAATGTGATTCAAACAGCGCCGCCTCTACACGAAGCCGGTCCGCCAGTTCGAACGTCCCGCGTGCGAAAGCGTCTTGAATCGATTGCGATTGCACGCCCGCCACGCCGCTCTCGGCAAGCGTTTCGTGGCGAAGATACCCGCCAAAAGCGATGTCGCTCTTCTGATTGGAACGCAGCCAAGAAAGCGTGAGGCTTTGACGCCGATCGTTGTGCGATACGTCGTACGCCGACGCGCCGGAACCCGCATAGCGAATGTCGTTGTTCGATATGCTCGCGCCGTACGCGAGCGATCCAGTGCCCAAAGGCGCACGGCCACGTACGTCGTAGGAGCGAATCGCCTGCGCGAGACTGGCGGCTCCGGCGCCAACGAATATGTTTGCTCCCCCTTGCGAAGCCGCATCCAGCGGCGTGTTGACGTTCGCGCTTTCGTCGCGTGCGTTGCCAAGGACGAATGCGCGCACGTTCAACGCTGCCGACGGCGAGAAATCCCACGATAGGTTTGCCAGTACAGTGCGGCTGTCCAGCGCCGATCCCAGGTGAATCGGAACGAGTTGTCCGCACGGCGGCGCGCCGCCCACACACAAAAATCCCCTCTGGTCGACGTAGCCGCCTTCGTGCCGGTCTTGCAGCGCGAAGGCGTAGCCCAGTCGCCTGCGCATACCGGTCGCATTCACCCACGCTTCGCTCCGCGCGAACGACCCGGTGGAAAGCGAGAAGGCATCGTGCGCGTTTTGCGTCGGCCGGAGCGAAACGAGGTTGACCGCGCCGCCGATCGTGTTGCTACCGACGGCGTCGGACGGACCGAGCCCCTCGGTAATGGAAACGTTCGAAAAGGCGGCAACCGGAAATTGCGAGAGGTCGAGATCGCCCGTGTTGGCATCGTTTAACAGTTGTCCGTCGAGCGCGACGAGCGTTTCCGAAGGATCGGGTCCGCGTAAAGCGATGACGGACGGCGCCGCGGAATTGCCGCCGTCGGGATGCGCGAACGTCACCGACGGGATAGCGGCTAATGCTTCGACGATCCGGCCAGTACCGCGAGCGTCCATCCGCGAGCGCGGGAGATCGATCGCCGGCACCAGAGCGCGCGACGGCACCAGCGCCCCGTTTACCTCGACACTACCGATGATCCGCAACGCGGGGGCATCCACCGGTTCGAGGGTGATGTCGATGGCTTCATCGCCGGCGATCGCAACGGGTCCGGCCTCGCTCGGAGCAAAGCCGAGAGCGCGCGTTCGAAGCACATACCGTCCGGCGTGTAAGCGAATCCGGAAGTCGCCTGCGGCGTCGGTGCGCGTATCCGCTGGAGTCGAATGGCTCCCACCGACGCTCACCGTCGCATTGGCAATGGGCGCACCTGAGACGGCGTGGACACGGCCGCTAAGCAGATAGAAGGCGGCCACTGCAAGGATCATGCGCGTACGCTACGCGATACCATTAGCAAACTCCCAGGCTGCGAACAAAGCGAATGGAGCCGTTGATGGGGATTGAACCCATGACCTCCTCATTACCAATGAGGTGCTCTACCACTGAGCTACAACGGCGCATCGCTGGAGCGGGCGGCGAGAATCGAACTCGCGACTTCTGCTTGGAAGGCAGAGGCATTACCACTATGCAACGCCCGCGATTGGTGGGCAGGGCTGGATTCGAACCAGCGTACAGCGTTAGCTGGACAGATTTACAGTCTGTTGCCTTTAACCACTCGGCCACCTACCCACGGTGCGAAGCCCAGGGTACGGCGCCATCCGGCCCGAGTCCTCGGCGCCGGCGCGCGCCGCTTGGTTGTTGCCACAGCCGCCATCGCGGGAGTGCCGCGCGCCCGGCAAGAAAGCCGGTTTCACGCCGACGTAGCTCAGTTGGTAGAGCTCCACTCTTGTAAAGTGGTTGTCGCCGGTTCGAATCCGGCCGTCGGCTCACTCTTTTAGAAGCGGGAGCGCATGCAGCCGATTAGACCCAAATGGTTAGAGGCCGGTCTCGTGCTCGTTTGCGAACGCTGCACCCGCGAACGTATTCCGGAAGAGGATCCGGACATCGCCGCACGTATCGGCGATTTCAACCTCCGCGATTGGCTTAAAAAGAAATTGAAGGCCGGCGGTCACTGGGGTAAGGTGCGCGCGATAAGCACGAGTTGCATGGACGTCTGCGCGCGCGGAATGGTGACGGTATGCATCGACCCAAAGGGGAGCACTGGGCCATCCCAGCCGATGATCGTCGATCCGCTTACGGATCGAGATGCATTATATCGGGCGATCGTCGATCGTTTGGTCGCGCCGCCGCCACGTTAAACCGAGCTTGTCGGACTTGTGCCAATGCTCCCATCAGCGCGAACACCGACCAGCCGACCCAAATGAGCGCGCCGACAAGGACGAATCCCAGGAGCGGCAGCACGAAAAACATTCGAACCGTTACGGCCGCGTACAGTGCGGCCGCCACCAAGATCGTCACGCGCAAGCCGCGGGGAATCCGTTGCCACATACATGCTCTTTCGTAAAGAAAAAGGCTCCCGAAACGGAGCCTTTTGTTAAGGGGTGACGTCGATCTCCAAGGTGACCGCTTAGGGAAGTTCGATCTCGGAAAGATTTTTCTCGATCTTCCGCTTTACACGCTGAAGGGCGTTGTCGATGGATTTGACGTGCCGACCAAGGTCGCGCGCCATCTCCTGATAGCTCTTGCCCTCGAGATAAGAAAGCAGTACCTGCGATTCAAGCTCGGAAAGGTTTTCCTGAATGCGCTCCTTGATGTCTTGCGAGACTTCTTGATTGATCACCAATTCTTCGGGATCTGACATCTTGTTCGACGCCATGACGTCCAGGAGCGTGCGCTCGCTGTCCTCATCGTAAATCGGTTTGTTCAGCGAAATATACTGGTTGAGCGGAATGTGCTTCTGACGCGTCGCGGTCTTGATCGCGGTAATAATCTGCCGGGTGATGCACAGCTCGGCGAATGCGCGGAAGCTCGAAAGCTTGTCTGCTTTAAAATCGCGCACGGCTTTATAAAGACCGATCATCCCTTCTTGAATGATGTCTTCGCGGTCGGCCCCGATCAGGAAGTAGCTCTTTGCCTTAATTCGAACGAAATTCTTATACTTGTTGAGCAGAAATTCCATCGCGAGATTGTCTCCCGACTTCGCGATAGCGACCAAGTCTTCGTCGGCCCGCTCGTTGTACTCGAGTCCCTCCGTCGCGGGATGGGTCATTGCCATTTTGAGTCCTCTAGGGTTGGATGCGGTGCATGTCGCGGGCCGCGGCCTAGCCGAGCGCGCCGCATCTGCTCAAGTATAGGAGGGGTCACCTCCCTCGTCAAGGAGTTCGGTGGCCAGGGCCCTCTAGCGCACCTTTTCCTCCGGGGGCAAAGCAGCTAGGCGCTGCCGCACCGCCTCGAAGAGCAAAATGCCCGCCGCTACGGACGCGTTGAGCGAGTCGATGCGCCCGCGCATCGGGATATTGACGAGGTAGTCGCACTCCTTGCGCGCCACCGGCGAGAGGCCCGGCTCGGCTCCGATGACGATCGCCACGTCACGCGCAAGGTCCACCCGGTCAAAAGGCGCGGAACCGGGCCGGACATCGGCCCCCGCGATCCATAGGCCCGCTTTTTTGAGTTTTCGCAGGGCGTCGGCGATATTCGCGACCCGGGCGATGGGAATGTGCGCCGCGGCACCTGCCGCCGCTTTGCGAACGGTTGCATTCACCCCAGCAGACCGCCTCTCGGGAAGCACCACGGCGCCGGCACCTGCGGCCTCGGCGCTACGTATGATGGCCCCCGCATTATGCGGGTCGGTAAGGTGGTCGAGCACGACGACCAGGGCCGGCTCACCATTAGGCCGGTTGGCCAGCGCCTCGTCCAGGCTGACGTACGAAAAAGGGGCTGCGATCGCCACGACGCTTTGGTGCGCCTTGTAGGGGAATTGCGTGAAAAATTTCCGGTCCTCGAACCGGACGTGCACTCCGGCGGCGCGAGCACGATCGAACAGTTTGTTTAACGCCGGATCGCGCTTGCGTTCGTCGCCGACGTGGAGTCGCCGAATCTCTTCGCCGGCGTCGAGGGCTTCTTCGACGGCGTGGATTCCGTAAACAACGTCGTCGAGGTCTATGCGCCGGCGGTGGTCCATGTGGTCCCATCTTTGGAGTCGGCAAGGACGAATCCGCAAGCCGCGAGCGCATCGCGAATGCGGTCCGACTCGCCCCAGTCCTTGGCTTCGCGAGCTCGCGTTCGCAAGGCGATGATGCGTCCGAGCGCGTCTTCGATCGTTGCAGCATGTGCGGCCTGCTCGGGAAAGGCCTCGCGCACCAAACGCCAGGAATCGCCCGCTATAGGCGCACGAGACTCGGAGAGCCACGCATCGTTGGGGGCGATCCCGAGCAACGTCAACGCGTACCCGAGTTGCGCGACGGCCGCAGCCCGCTCGCTCCCGGCAGTGGATTGCGCATCCGAAGCAAAGCGCAGCACTTCCGAAATCGCCAACGACGTATTCATGTCGTCGTCGAGTGCCGACTGAATTTTGGCGATCAACGCTCCACGATTTCCCTCACCGCTGCTCGGCGTATCGGCGCCGAGTCGACGCCAGGCACTCTGAAGCTTGCGTAGCGCCGTCGTCGCGGCTAAAACCGACTCTTCCGTAAAATTCATGACTTTTCGATATCCGGTCTGCAAAAACAGCAGCCGAATAGCTTGAGGGTCGTGACGTTTGAGCAGTGTCGAGAGTGGCTCGAAGTTGCCCAGCGACTTGCTCATCTTCTTATTTTCGAACAGCAACAAACCGCCGTGCATCCACACGTTGGCCATCGGCGGGTGCTCCATGAGCGGTTCGCTTTGCGCGATTTCGTTTTCGTGGTGCGGGAAAATTAAGTCCGCGCCGCCCCCGTGAATGTCGAAACCGGCGCCCCCTTTGTCGAGCAGGTCGTGGGCCATGGCCGAGCACTCGATATGCCAACCGGGACGCCCGTCTCCCCACGGCGAGGGCCATTTCGGCTCTTCCGGTTTGGAAAACTTCCATAACGCAAAATCGAGGGGATTGTCTTTCGATTCGTCCACCTCGATGCGCGCCCCCGATTCCAACTCGTCGATGTTTCGATTACTCAAATCACCATATCGCGCGAATCGGGAGACGCGGTAATAGACGCCATCTCTGGATACATATGCGTAATCGCGCTCCATGAGCGCTCGAATCATATCGATAATCTGTGGGACGAAGTGCGTGGCCTGCGGTTCAGCATCTGGGACGGCGACTCCGAGCGCGTGCATGGAGCGCTGAAACGAAGCATAGTACTCCATCACGATGTCGTGCCACGGAACGCCCGTCTGCAGGCCTGCTCCAATACTTCGGTCGTCGATGTCGGTAATGTTTCGAACGTACGTCACGCGGTAGCCGCAGTGCTGCAAATAGCGGCGCAGCACATCGAAAAACAAAAATGATCGCGCGTGCCCGAGATGTGATTCGGCTGAGGGCGTAAGACCGCACACGTACAAACGCACGTCGCCTTCACGCAGAGGGACGAACGTCTCCACGGAACGCGTACGGGTGTTATATAGCTGCAGAAACGTCGTCCCCGCGGTTCGGACGTTCGTGCAGCAGCCGTTCGAGGGCCGCTACCCGGTCTTCGAGTTGCGCGATCAGCGCGGCGTTGGGATCGGGCATATCGACCTGCGGGCGGCTCGATACGGCGCGCACGGGCACGCCGCTTTGCATGACCACACGGGCCGGCACACCAACCACCGTGGACTCCGGCGACACATCTTTAACGACCACCGAGCCGCTACCAATGGTAGAATTGTCGCCGACGCTAATCGCGCCGAGGACGGAAGCATTCGCACCGACGGTCACGTTTTTGCCCAGGGTCGGATGTCGCTTTCCGTGCGAGAGACTGGTTCCGCCCAGCGTCACACCCTGATAGATGGTGCACCCGTCGCCAACCTGGGCGGTCTCGCCGATGACGACTCCCATTCCGTGGTCGATAAAAACGCCTTTTCCGAGCGTCGCCCCCGGGTGGATCTCTATGCCCGTAAGAAAGCGATTGACGTTGGAAAGCCAGCGTGGCAGCAGCGGCACCCTGGCCCGCCACAGCACATGAATGATGCGGTGCGCTTCCAAAGCGTGAAAGCCGGGATACGAAAGCAGGACGTCCAGCGCCCCCCTGGCGGCAGGATCGCGTTCGAGCGGCGCGCGCAAATCGGCACGGAAAGGAGTAAACATGAGTGCAGCTAGTGTAACCGGCGCTCCGAGGCTACGGTTGCTTCTTCTCCTCTTGCGGCTTCGTTCCGTGGATCGGCTCGAACGGTACGCCACCGGGCCCGAACGCGATGGGTTCCAATCCGCGCCCGTGCAGTAGTCGCGAATTCACAGCGCCGATGCGAATCAAGATCCGGTCGTGACCCAGAAGCGGAAAGAGCAAGGCCAACGGGGGGCCATCCTTTTCGCCGGTTATCGCCATGCGTAGTGCGTAGGTCGCGTCGGCGTCACCGATGCCGAACTCACTTGCGATTGTCGCAACGTCGGCATCGAGAGGCAAATCCCGGAGCTCGGCTTGATGGTCGACGTACTGGCTGATGGAATCCAAGAAGAACAGCACTTCGCGCGAACGCAGCCGTTCCAACTCGAGCGCCGGGATAATGCACGATTCCGAGCGCAGCGCCGCGACCAGCGGCTTAGCGTCCTCTACGACGCCGAGGCGATCGCCGTAGGCGTCCAAAAAGGTTCGCACCCAGCGCATCGCCGCATCGGGAGCGGGCGTCTCGAGAAATCCCCAGCGCTGCATCGAAGCTGCGAGCGTTTCCGTGCTAACGCTCACGGCGTTTCCAAAAGTGCGACCGCAAAAACGGCGATGCCGCTCCCGTCTCCCGTAAATCCGAGTCCCTCGGTCGTTTTCGCCTTGACGCTTACCTGGGTGAGCGCTATGCCCAAACGGGCCGCGACATTTTCCCGCATCGCACCGATCCGTTCGGACAGACGGGGTGACTGCACGACGATCGTCGCATCGACGTTGGAGATGCGGTAGCCGAACTTTCGAACCTGCGCGACGCATTCTCCGAGCAATTGCATCGAGTCGGCATCTTTCCAGCGCGCGTCGGTATCGGGGAAATGCCCTCCGAGATCTCCCAGTGCGGCGGCTCCGAGTATCGCATCGCAAAGCGCGTGAGCGAGAACGTCCGCGTCCGAATGGCCTAACGCGCCGAAATCCCCGGCGATCTCGACGCCCCCCAGCACCAAGCGGCGTCCGGCGACGAGCCGGTGCGCGTCAAAACCCTGGCCCACGCGCACGCTAGGCGTGCTCTACTCGCCCCGCGTAATGCGAGAATTTGGTCGTGAAGGTCATCGAGCCATCGCCCACGGCTTCGAAGCGATCGCCAAACCCTTCGAAGCGTTCGGCCGGGACGAATGCGCGGATCGCCACGGCGGCAGGGTAGTCGCGATCGACGCCGTCGATGGACCCGCCGCGCGACTCTATTTCGCGGCACACGGCATCGACGAGCGTCGCATCCGAAAAAATCTCGACGAGCAGAACTTCGGCTTCGTCGGGCGAGTGTTCCAAACGCTCACGAACGAGGCTTTCGGCGTGTGACAGATCTTCCGGGACGGTGATTTTAAAATTGTCCAGCGAGCCCGGAACGATGTGCACCAGCACGCCGACGCGTTCCAAGAGCGCCGCATCGTCGGTCGATTCGATCTCGCCGCGCGCTGCTTCGGCGTGCGCGCGCCGCATGTCGGCAAGCATGGCCAACTGAGGCGTCTGTGCGGCCCAGAGCGATTCGCGTTCCAGAGTGCGCAGAACGGTATCGCGTGCCGGATCGACCACCTTGATGGTGTCGGTCACGGGAATGCCGAGGAGCGCCGCGCGGCCCGCGCTCACGAGCCGCATACCTTTGCGAACGTCGCTGGAACGCACGAGAGGACGCGCGCCGTCGTGAACCAGCACCGCATCGCAAGCGACGAGTGCATCGAGCCCGGCTCGAACGCTCGCCTGCCGCGTCGCCCCGCCGGTCACGACGCGAATAGGCGTGTCTTTCGTAATCGCCGACGCCAGCGTCATCATCCGGTCGGCACGGTCGTCTTCGGTTACGATCACGATCTCACAAACTTCGTGCATCGCCGCAAACGTTCGGATCGACCAAGACGCGAGCGGGGCGCCGCCAAGTTCGACGAGTTGCTTTGGGCCGCCGAAGCGGCTACCACGTCCGGCCGCAGCGATCACGGCTCCCCAGCGTAACGATCCATCCATCAATGGGACACTTCCCGTTTGAGCTTCGCGAAAATCATCCGGCCGGCTACCGTCTGCAAAACACTGCTGACCACGACGTCGGCCGGTTCGCCGATCAGGCGCTTGCCGTTCTCGACGACGACCATCGTTCCGTCGTCCAAATAGGCGACGCCTTGATGAGGTTCCTTGCCATCCCGCGCGATCTGTACGTGCATCTCCTCACCTGGAAGGACGACCGGCTTCACCGAGTTTGCCAGCTCATTGATATTGAGCACGACGACATTTTCGACGTTGGCAACCCGGTTTAAATTGTAATCGTTTGTCAGCAGCTTCCCACCGAGGTCTTGCGCCAATCGTACCAGTTTCGCGTCCACATCGCTCGGGCGTAGATCATCGTAATCGACTTCGGAGATTTCCAGAATCGCAAGTTCTTGCAACCGGTTGAGGACGTCCAGCCCCCGGCGGCCTCGCGTCCGCTTCATGGGATCCGCCGAATCGGCGATGGCCTGTAACTCGCGCAAAACAAACCGCGGCAAAATGAGCGGGCCTTCCAGGAAACCGCTCTCGACAATTTCGGCGACCCGCCCGTCGACGATGACCGAGGTGTCGATCACTTTTGCCGATCCGCCACCGCGAGCCACGGTTGCCGGCAGCGGAACGATACGCATTCGCGCGCCCACCCTCGCCCCTAAGTATGCCGCGAACATGCTCACGATGATGTAGAGCAAGATCGCGATGTAACTACCCGATTTGCCGGCAAAAGAAATGAACTCGAAAAGAATGTTCTTCACCAGGAACGCGATGACGAGCCCCGCGATCAACCCGGCAGCGCCGCCGGCGAGCTCGGCCGGCGACAGCCGTTCGATCGAGCCTTCCGCCGCGGCCAGCTCTTTTTCGAAAAACGATTGCGCGAGCGGAGCTAGCAAGACACCGACGATCGCGCCGACCGCCGGAGCCAAGATCGTAAACGCCAACTGCAACGGTTCGTTGGTGGCGTGCAACGAGAAAATGTATACGTAGGCTTCGCGGCCGAGCAAAAACCCGGTCACGCCAAAGACGACGGCGAACACGACGCGCAGCGCCGTGCCGGCGAAATTGCTTACGCGGCGCTTATGAATGCGGCGCATACGTCGTTTGCCAGAAAGCGTCCGCGTCGCGTAAGCCGGAAGCCGGCATCGTCAACTTCCAAGAGATCCGCCTCTGCGAACTTCTCCGCGACCGATTTATATGATTGCAATACATCGAGACCGTATCGCTCTTTGAACCGTACGCGCGAGACCCCTTGCGCGGTGCGCAAAGCAAGCATGATCGCCTCGCCAACGCGGCGCGCACCCTCGAGGCGTTCGGAATGTTCCGTCGGGTCCGTGCCGGCCAGTGCCGCGGCCACATAGGTCGCAAGCTCTCGCGTGTGGACCGAGCGGACACCGTCCACATAGGACGCCGCACCCACGCCCAGTCCAACGTAGTCGCCGTTTTCCCAGTAATTGGAGTTATGGCGGCTGCGATGCCTCGGCTTACCGAAATTGGAAATTTCATAGTGCTCGAATCCGGCGGCGGTCAAATCGTCGATCGCCGCCGCGTAGAGGTCGGCTTCCAAGCCGTTATCGGCAAAGGCTTCGGGCTCGCGCTCCCGCCAGATCGCATAGGGTGTCCCGTCCTCAAGCGTCAGTCCATACGTCGAAATGTGATCGACGCCCAATTTGATTGCGCGATGCAACGACCGGCGCCACGATTCCAGCGTTTGCCCCGGCGTTCCAAAGATGAGGTCCAACGAAATTGACCGCATCTGCGCCATACGTCCCGCTTCCACGACGTCCGCGACTTGGAGCGGCGTGTGGCGCCGCCCGAGCGTGACGATCTCGGATGGGTCGAAGGACTGCACGCCAATCGATAAGCGCGTGATGCCGGCCGAGCGATATGCGGTGAAATCTTCCGTGCGCACGAGCTCGGGATTGACTTCGATTGTCACCTCGGCATCGGTACCGAGTGAAAAGTGCTCGCGCAGCCGTGCGACCAGCGCTTGCAGATCTTCCCTCGCATACGTGTTGGGCGTTCCGCCCCCCAAAAAGAGGGTGTCGGCCGCCGCCAGCTGCGCACGATTCGCAATCTCCATTTCGAGCGCGCGCAGGTAGGTTTTTGCCAGGCTCGCACGATGCGGCCATTTTGCAAAATCGCAGTACGGACAGATATAGGGACAAAAAGGCAGGTGGACGTACACTCCGGCCACGGCGCTTATGCTTCTTGCGCTGAGAAGATACCGACTGCGCCCGCTCCACCGTGCACCGCGATGACGGGTCCGGCTTCCAAAATCTCAAGCGAAAGCGGATCGACACCGCCAAAACGGAAGCGCAATCGTTCAGCCGTTTGGTCCGCCAAATGCTGGGCGTTCGTGTGCATCACGAGAAAGCGCGAGCGAGCGATGTCCGTCACGCTCCGGAGCGAAAGGTCGAGCATTGTTTCTAACGCGCGCGTCGGCGTCCGAACTTGAGCCTGCGCCGCGATCTGACCGTCGATGAGCGATAGGACGGGGGTAATTTTCATAAGCGTTCCGATCGCCCCCCGCGCCCGGCCGATTCGCCCGGTCCGCACGAGATGGGAGAGATCCGCGAGACAAGCGTAGAGCCGCTGTGTCCGTTTCTCTCGTTCGATGGCCGCGAGCACTTCGGGCATTGCCGCGCCGCCTTTCGCAAGCGCGAGAGCGTGACGCACGAGCATCCCCAAACCACCCGCCACGCTCTGCGAGTCGACGATCTGGATGAACGCTTGTGGAAACTGGGCGGCAGCGGCGTGCGCGGCGTTGATCGTACCGGATAGTTTGGCGCTGAGTACAACGCATAAAATTTCGCGCCCCGCGGCGACGTGTGGTGCGAAAGCCGCTTCGAACATGGCGCTCGTGGGCGCGGAGGTTGTGGGTAAATCCGATTCACGCGCCAGCAATTCGTAAAACTGGCTCCGCGAGAGGTCCAGGTAATCGCGGTAGCTGCGATCTCCCCACAATACGAAGAGCGGAACGACGTCGATGCCGAGTTCCGCTGCATGTCGTGGTTCGATATCCGAAGTACTGTCGGTAACGATCGCAATCAAGGTGATTGCGTCGGAGCGATGAGCTCGCTTATCTTCCCAATGACGTCGTTGCTCGTTTCTTCAGCGGCCGCCCGGATCGACTGTTTGATCGCGTGTCGCGTGGCACGACCGTGCGTGACGATACAATTTCCACGTAAGCCAAGCAACGGCGCGCCGCCGTAGGTTTCGTAGTCGAACTTGACGCGCAACGTGCGTAGCGCCGGACTGAGCAATGCGGCTCCCAGCTTCGTAACCAGGTTTCCCCGCACCACCGCGTCTTTGATCACCTTGCCGATGTCCGAAATCATCCCTTCGCCCATTTTTAGCACGACGTTCCCGACGAACCCATCAACCACGAGCACGTCGGCAAGGTTGTGAAAGAGATCTTTGCCCTCGACGTTACCGATAAAGTTTACCGGTGCTTTTTCGAGCAATGCGAACGCTTCGAGGACTTGCTGATTGCCTTTCGTGCGCTCTTCACCCACGGAGAGCAACCCGACGCGCGGGTTTTCGATCTTCAGCATCCCGCGAGCGTATGCCGAGCCCATAACGCCAAATTGTTCGAGCCATTCGGGCCGGCAATCCACATTCGCACCGGAATCGAGCAAGATCATCGGGCCGCCCAGCGCGGGCCAAACCGTAGCGATCGCCGGGCGGGCGATGCCAGAAATCGTGCGCAGTCTGATCAGCGCGATCGCCAGAAACGCTCCGCTGTTTCCGGCCGACACCACGGCTTGCGCGCGACCTTCCTTCACGAGGTTTACGGCCACGCCGAGCGACGTTCGGTCCGCCTGTCGCAACGCTTGCGACGCGTGTTGATCCATGGGCACTTGCTCGGGCGCGTGCAAGACCTCGATTTTGTCGGCCGCGGCTCCCGTTAGAAGCGGCCGGACGCGCGCCTCGTCCCCGACCAAAATAATGTCGGCGAAATCCTCTCGTGCGGCAAGCAGTGCGCCCGCCACAGGCTCGACGGGAGCCTGATCTCCACCCATGGCGTCCAGCGCGATAGTCGGGCGTTTCATTCCAAGGACAACCAATACTCGGACGAGCTCTGTCCGCCGAAATAGTATTCGATCTCTGCCGCAGGAAAGGCGGACTGCAACTCGTCGCGAAGCCGCTGCGCGTCGCGTTCTTTCTGCACTCCACCGTAATACAAGGTAATCAACCCTCCACTGGCTGCGCCCAGCGCGGCCAGCGCTGGTTGCGCCGCTTGCGCGAACGATTTTCCGCCGTACAGTTTCCCATCGGCGAGCACGGCTGGCCCGCCGCGCGCCACGGTCGTTCCACCTACCGCCGCATCCTTCCCCGCAAAGAAAGCACGCGCGCTGTGCGGCCGGCCGGCCGCCGCCGTCGCGTCGTCGAGTGTCGGCGCGTCCGCGCTGCGGAGCGCAAAGAGCGCTGCAATTCCCGCGACGATGTCGGGACTCGGTATGATCGAAACCGTTCGCTGGCTCATCGCGGCCGCTTCCCGCGCAGCCGGCAGCGCGTTGCTATCGTTGGGAAGGACGAAGACGGTCTCGCTAAAGCATGCATTGATGGCGCGTAGAAAATCGCGAACGCTCGGATTTTTTGCAGACGGCACAACGATTTCCGCGCCAAGCTCCCTCACGATCCGCTCGAAACCGGGACCCGGCGCCGCGCACACCACCGAATACGCTGGCGACGGGGCATCCACAACCAGCACCCGATGCTGTCGCTCCATGTCGTCCACCTTGACTCGCGTGACCTTGCCGTAACGTCGGGCAAGCGATTGCACTGCTTCGGGATCGTCCGTGTGGAGGTGCACTTTCAGCGTCGGTTCGAGTCCAGCCACGATAACCGATTCGCCGCGGGGCGTGAGCTGCTCCCGGAGTTCGACCGCCGTGCAGCGAGCCGCTTCGAGAATAAACTCCGTGCAGAATTTGTGGCTTCCGACCTCTTGATGGCGCGTGAATATGCCGGCCTTCGGAGGGCGTCGCGGGAAGGCCGTCGCCCGCGCTTTCCCGTCGGGTAAAAAGCGCAACACGCCCTCGAGGAAGAACACGAAGCCGGCTCCGCCCGCATCCACCACCCCCGCCTCTTCGAGCGCCGGCAGCTGGTGCGTCGTGCGATCCAGCGCCTTATTGGCTTCGCGCACGATACCGGTCGCCAGCCGAAAAAAGTCGGGCTCGCGCAGCGAGAGCGCATACGCCGCTTCGGCAGCCGCCTCGGCCACCGAAATAATCGTACCTTCGACTGGCATAACGAGCGCCTGCTTGGCCGCGGCCACGGCCTCGCGTAGGCCGGTGGCAAGCACGAACGTATCGATCTCTCCGCGATTCCGAACGTGATGCGCGAAGCCGCGCAGCATCTGGGACAGGATCACCCCGGAGTTGCCTCGAGCGCCCATCAGGCCGCCGTGCGCGGCGGCTGCTGTCACCGCCGCCAGACCGCGGTCCCGAAGCTTGCCTGCCTCCAGTGCCGCCGATCTGGCGGTGAGGTACATATTTGTCCCGGTGTCGCCATCCGCAACCGGAAAAACGTTGAGGTCGTTCAGCTCTCGGCGGTATTTGCGAAGGAAGTAGGTTCCCGCGGTCATGAAGCGAGCGAACCCTCGGCCGTCCAGGGCGGTTACATCCATCGGGCGGTTGGCTTCGGGCTCATCGGATGAATCCTTGTCAACGGAAACCGCTCATGGTACTATCGCAAAGTTGTCCTGGAGCCGGCGACCGCTGGCGAGAAGGCATGTTTTCTCGTTCCGAAAGGTCTTTACCGATGGCTAAGCGCTGCGAAATCTGCTCGAGGGGTCCGATGGCCGGCAACAACGTTAGCCACGCCATGAACAAAACCCGACGCCGCTGGCTGCCCAATTTGCAATCCGTAAAGATCGATGACCGCGGAACGCATCGCACTGCCCGCGTGTGCACGAGCTGCCTGCGTTCCAAAAAGGTGACGCGCGCCGTCTAGTCTCTGAAATGATCCCATCCGGTAGATTCGAGCGCAACCCGCTCCCCGGATAAGAGAACCGTCACCCCGTCTTCCTTTGGACACATTCTCCCCACCGCAAGCAACCTGCGGCCGAAGCGCGCCCGGTACCGCGCCTCAAGATACCGAAAAGCCCGAGCGTCAATGGCGGCGAGAATTTCGTAATCATCACCCCCGGCTAGCGCAAAGCGCTCGCCGTCTTCGCCCGTAGCAGCCGCAAAAGCGCGGGCGCTCGCGCTCGCAGGGATCGCGTCGACGCGGGCTCCGCACGCCGAGGCTTTACAGAGCCGAAGGAGGTCGGTGGACAGGCCGTCCGACAGATCCAGCATCGCCCGAACGTTGGCGCTCGCCGCGAGCCATCGGGCCTCGGCGAATCGCGTGACGGGACGTGCATACGCCGACCGTGCCGCCTCCAGGTGCGCACCGCTGATCGCACCGTGCTCGCGTTCGCTCATCCATCCGGCGCGGGCAGAACCAAGTTCCCCCGTCACGGCCAGAACGTCGCCGGGCCTCGCGCCGGCGCGCGTCTTCACATGGCTTGGCCGCACTTCGCCCACGGCGGTAATCGAAAGGAGCAGCGCGGGCGATCGCATTAAGTCGCCGCCGGCAATCGCGGCCCCGGCTGCCTTGGCAACCGTCAGCATACCGCGATAGACATCGCGCACGTCCGCTTCCTGCGTTCGCTGCGGCAACCCGAGGGCAATCGTCGCCAGTACGGGTTTGGCTCCCATCGCGGAGAGGTCGCTGAGCGTCGCGGCCATCGCGCGGTATCCGACATCCAGCAATGGCATCTCCCGCGTAAAGTGGGTGCCTTCCACGTAGGCGTCCGTCGTGATCGCGCTGCGATGCGAACGCGACGGCTGCCAAAGGGCTGCATCGTCCCCGATGCCGAGGAGCAGCCGTTTGCCGCCCGTCCCGACCATCGAGCGTATCGCTCGCAGCAACGC
This sequence comes from Vulcanimicrobiota bacterium, assembly GCA_030853005.1. Taxonomy (GTDB): domain Bacteria; phylum Vulcanimicrobiota; class Vulcanimicrobiia; order Vulcanimicrobiales; family Vulcanimicrobiaceae; genus JALYVW01. The sequence goes on along the minus strand of JALYVW010000022.1, from coordinate 1,639 downwards.
GTCTTCGGTCAAACGGTTAAACGCGCAAAAGCGCGCGCATGTGCTTGAGGGTCGCCCCGGGATCGGGCGTCCCAAAAATGGCAGCGCCCATAACACACACGTCGGCGCCGGCATCGGCGATCTCGCGCAGATTGGATTCACCGACTCCGCCATCGATCTCGATTTCGCAGCGAGCCCCTGCGCGGTCCACACATTTTCGCGCTTCACGCAGCTTGTGCATCGAGCGCGGAATGAACGTTTGGCCTCCGAAACCCGGGTTGACGCTCATCACGAGGAGCAGATCGATGTCGTCAAACAGGTCTTCAAGCATGTGCACCGGTGTCTGCGGGTCGAGGGCGATTCCCGCCTTGGCTCCCGTCGAACGGATGTGGGAGAGAAGCCGCTGCGCGTGCGGCGTCGCTTCATAATGCACGGTGATAATGTCCGCACCGGCTTCGCGAAAATCATCGACGTACCGTTCCGGCTCGACGACCATAAGATGGCAGTCGAACGGTAACCGCGTGCACCTGCGCAGATCTGCGACCACTTTCGGGCCCCACGTGAGATTGGGCACGAAGCGCCCGTCCATGACATCGAGATGCACGTAGTCGGCGCCGGCCCGTTCGATTTCATCGATGAGCTGGGCAATTCGCGAGAAGTCGGCCGAGAGAAGCGACGGGGCGAATTTCACGGGGTAGATTTCGGCATGGGCGGCCCGTAGGCATTAGGCGGCTCGCGGCTCAGGTGGTCGTCTCCGACCAGCACGTTGTTGACGTACATGTCTACCTGCGACGTGCCGACGGTCGTTACGTTGAAATCGAATTTTTGCCCCGGCGTGGCATAGCCGTTAAACGCGTCGTATTGCCCGGTTGCATCGGTGACTTGCAGACGAATGCGCAGCCCTTGTCCCGGTGTTAAGTTCTCCGGAAGCGGCACCGCCATGAGCACGTGGGTTTGATGCAGGATGTATCCGGATTCATTCGGCCCGGCACTTGCTTCGAGCGAAACCGCATCGTACGGTCCGAGCATCTCCCCCGCACCGGGCCGCTGGTTCGTAATCGTTCCGTGCGAGGGTCCGCCGCGCCCGAGTGGGATCCAGACGATCTGTCCCAGATGGATATGCATGCGTTGCGCCAGCGCGCGCGCTTCGTCGACGGACATTCCCGAAAAACCCGGCGTTTTAATCTGGGCCGCTCCGCCTTCGCTTACGGTCAGCGTCACTTGCGTGCCTTCGGTGACGTTGACTTGCGGAGCCGGCTGCTGGTCGATGATGTGATCGGGCGGAATGTCGTCGCTTCGAACGTAGACCGTTTTGGACAGCTGTAGCCGTTCACGCGAAAGATCCAATCCGGCCTCGCGCAGCGACTGATAGCGCAGGTCGGGCATTTGATAGGTTTGCACCCCGTCGCTGATCACAAGCGAAATCTGGCGACCTTGACGGACGTGCAGTCCGGCCTCCGGCTGCTGGTTCATAACGACGCCCTTGGGATATTGATTGCTGGATGCGTGGCTGGCAATGGTCGATTTCAATTTCAAACGCGCGATCTCGTTTTGCGCGTCGGGCGCCGTCTGGCCAGTAAATGCCGGCACGGTCACGGTATCCGCAGCCGGTAACAAAAAATCGTGAATCGAGCGCCCGAACCACACGACGAGCGCAACG
>JALYVW010000163.1 GCA_030853005.1 Vulcanimicrobiota bacterium | reverse complement strand
CGACATGATCATTTCCTCCGGTTACAATTTTCAACCCGGTGCGATCGTACCAAAGGTTCCAAACGCTTGGCGGCAGCGTCTCTCCCGCCGATACGCACGTGCGAAGCGAGCGGAGATTGCGCGCGTGCACGAGTTCGCCCATTGCGCGGTAGGCGACGGGCGCGGTGAAGAGCACGGTCACGCCGAATTCTTCAATCGCCGAGAGTAACGGTTCGGCCTGTGCTTTTTCGATCAAGACGGTCGCGGCGCCCGCGTCCAATGGGAAAAGCAGCAAGCCGCCGAGTCCGAAGGTGAATCCCAGCGGCGGACTACCACAAAAGAGATCGTTCGCCGACGGCGCGAGCACGCGTTTGCCGAACGTGTCGCACGTTGATAAAATATCTCGGTGAAAATGCATCGCAGCCTTCGGGCGGCCCGTCGTACCAGACGTGAAGCCGATAATCGCGACATCGTCGGCTGCAGTGTCGGCGCTTTGAAAGCTCGGAGATTTGGATGACATCCGGTGCTCGAGCGAATCGGAGCCTTCGCCTCCCCAGAGAACTCGCTCGAACTGCGCCGCATCCTTGGTTGCGGTCTGCAGATCCTCAGCTAACCGATCGTCACAAAGCGCGTGACTGACCTGCGCTTTGTCGATCATATAGCGTAGTTCGCCCGCACGATAGAGCGGCATCGCCGTGACCGCAACGGCCCCAATCTTCATCACGGCAAACCATGCTGCGGCCAACATCGGGCTATTGAAACCTCGTAGGAGCACGCGGTTTCCCGACACGACCCCGAGGTCTTCGGTAAGGACATGCGCGATACGGTTGGCTCGTTCGTAAAGGTCTCGATACGACCAGAGCGTCCCGGGCGCAACGATGCAGCGGCGCTCGCCGGCGCCACATTCGATGTGCCGGTCCAATAGGCGCGTCGAACAGTTTAAGCGATCGGGGTACTGCAGTTCCGGAAGCACGTATTGCAAATGCGGCCACAGGCGAATGTCAGGTAAGTGATCGCGCGTGAATCCATCCAGATGGCCGCTAGAAATCACGGTTTGCCGAGCACCGAACGCGCGATGACCAGCTGCTGCACTTCGCTAGCGCCCTCGTAAATGCGCAGGGCGCGCACCTCGCGATAAAGCGCCTCGACGATTTCACCCTTTGTAACGCCGCGGCCGCCAAAGAGTTGAACCGCGCCATCGGTGATGCGCCCGGCAGCTTCGGTGGCGAACCATTTGGCCATCGCCGCTTCTTTGGTAACCCTCTCGGCGCCCGAGTCCTTGGCCCATGCCGCTCGATAGACCAGCAGCGCGCCGGCGTCGATGTCGGTAGCCATGGTTGCAAGTTTCGCTTGCGTCAGCTGCATCGATCCCAGGGACGTTCCGAACATCGACCTCGCGACGACGTGGCGGCGAGATTCGTCGAAGGCGCGCCGCGCAAATCCCAAGGCCGCAGCGCCCACGGTCGCGCGGAAGATGTCCAGCGTGCCCATGGCGATTTTGAACCCTTCGCCTTCCCCGCCGATTCGATTGGCGCTGGGAACCCGGCAGTTCTCGAATGTTAAAGACCCAAGCGGATGCGGCGCAATCGTTTCAATTCGCGATTCCTGCACGAGGCCCGGCGACGCTGCATCGACGACGAAAGCCGTAATCCCACGTGCACCGGCATCGGACGTTCGCGCAAAAACCGTGTAAAAGTCGGCAATCTCCGTGTTGCTGATCCACGTCTTGCGGCCGTCCAAAACGTAGTCGTCGCCGGCTTTAACGGCGCGCGTCTGCAATGCCGCGACGTCGGACCCAGCCTCGGCTTCCGATAGCGCAAACGCCGCAATCTTCTCTCCGCTCGCGACCGCCGGCAAATATTTTGCGCGTTGAACATTCGATCCGTACAGCGACATAGCGCCGCTCCCAAGGCCTTGCATGGCGAACGCAAAGTCGGCGAGTCCCGAGTGGTACGCAAGCGTCTCCCGTGCAACGCACAGCGTCCGCACATCGAGGCGCGGCCGCGCTTCATCGACGACCACTGGGGCGAGAAACCCTGCGGCTCCTAAGTCGCGGACGTACCGGCTCACGCTGGTGTAGGCGTCCGCGTCCGGGGCTTTCTCTATGCTCGCGCACCACGAGGCAAGCGCGTTCGCAAACTCACGGTGCCGTTCCTCAAAGAAAGGCAGGGCGTAGAGTGCGGCGGCGTCAGTCACCTCGAAACACCGGAGGCACGCCTTCGACGAACGCACGGTAAGCGCGGCCGAAGTCCTGCGTTTGCATGCAGTCCGCTTGGGCGGCCGCTTCCGCATCGATCGCCGCGTCGATCGGCATCTCCCATTCTTTCTGCAACATACGCTTCGTCATCGCATGCGCGACCGTCGGCCCATCAGCGAGCCTGCGCGCAACCTCGCGAACGCGGTCGAGGAGGTCGTGCGGATCGGCCTGGCCGGTTGCGATATGGGCGCATGCGCGATGCTGCCTCGCATCATCGGGCAGGGCCGCGCCGCCGAGCTCCTGTACACGGGTCGCTCCATCGACGGAGATGAAGCGCTGCGCTGGGGTTTTTACAACGCACTCGCCGATCCGCACGACCTCCTCGACCGCGTTCGCGAGGTTGCGCGCAGGCTCGCTGATGGGCCGACGGT
>JALYVW010000021.1 GCA_030853005.1 Vulcanimicrobiota bacterium | reverse complement strand
GGCAAGGGAACTTTCCAACGAAGATCTCGCGACGATCGTCGCCCGGCTCGAAGCGCTCTATGGAAAGCGCTTCGACGTGACCCAGCGCGTCGATCCCACACTGCTGGGGGGCCTGCGCGTCATGCTGGGCGACCGCCGCATCGACGGGTCCGTCGCAGGCAAACTAGAGCAACTCGCACGAACGATTTTTGCGAACACCCCCAGATCGGAGCACCCTTCCACATGATTAATGCTGACGAAATCGCCGGCATACTCAAAGCGCAAATCGCCGGTTTCACGTCGGAAGTTCGGGAAGACGAGATCGGCACCGTTCTCGAAGTCGGAGCGAACTTGGCGCGCGTTTACGGGTTGCAGAACGTGCGTGCCTCGGAACTCGTCGAGTTTCCGAACGGATTGCAGGGCGTGGCTCTCAACCTGGAAGAGGACAACGTCGGCGTCGTCATCATGGGCTCCGACCAAGGTATCAAAGAAGGCGACAAAGTGCGTCGTACCGGGCGTATCGCTTCCGTGCCCGTCGGGGAGGCGCTACTCGGACGCGTCGTGGATCCGTTGGGCGTGCCCATCGACGGCAAGGGCGCGATCGATACGAAAACCTATCGAACCATCGAGAACGTCGCGCCGGGCGTCGTGCAACGTCAGCCCGTCAAGCAATCGCTGCCCACCGGCATTCGTGCAATCGACGCGCTCATTCCCATCGGCAAAGGACAGCGCGAGCTCATCATCGGCGACCGCAGTACCGGGAAAACCGCGATCGCGATCGATACGATCATCAATCAAAAGGGCCGCGACGTGTTCTGCATCTACGTTGCCATCGGGCAGAAGAATTCGACCGTAGCCGCACTCGCGCAGACGCTCGAGAAAAAGGGCGCGATGGAGTACACGACCATCGTGTCGGTCGGACCGGCCGACGCGGCCGCCCTGCGTTGGATCGCGCCCTTCGCCGGCGCGGCCATGGGCGAAGAGCTCATGTACGCGGGCAAAGATGTCCTCATCATTTACGACGATCTCACGAAGCACGCGCAGTCCTACCGCGAAATGGCGCTGTTGTTGCGCCGTCCTCCGGGCCGCGAAGCCTACCCGGGCGATGTGTTCTTCTTACATTCGCGTCTCTTGGAACGCGCGGCCAAACTGTCGGACGAATTGGGCGGAGGTTCGATGACCGCGCTGCCGATCATCGAAACGCAGGCCGGCGACTTTTCGGCCTACATCCCAACCAACGTCATCTCGATTACCGACGGGCAAATCTATCTTACGCCGTCGCTCTTCTTCCAAGGCATTCGCCCCGCCGTCGATGTCGGGCTCTCGGTGTCGCGCGTCGGCGGCTCCGCGCAAACCAAAGCGATGAAATCGGTCGCCGGACCGTTGAAGTTGGAACTCGCGCAATACCGAGACTTGGCGGCCTTCGCCAAACTGGGCAGCGATTTGGATAAGTCCACGCAAAACCAGCTGATGCGGGGTGAGAAGCTCACCGAGTTGCTCAAACAGCCGCAGTATCAACCGCAAGCGGTGGAAGACCAAGTCGCAATTTTGTACGCGGCGACGAAAGGCTTTGTCAACGACGTTCCCACCGACCGGCTCCAAGAGTGGTCCAAGGGCTTCGTGTCGTTCTTGCACGACAAGTACGCGGCGGTCCCTGAAGACATCGTCGCGAGCGGCCAAATGTCCGACGACACCAAAAACACCCTCGAGAAAGCGCTCGCGGAGTTCAACAAGTCATTCTAATGCGCAGCGCACGGGCGAAACGCTAATGGCCAGCGTCAAAGATCTTCGGGACCGCATCCGGTCCTTGAAGAATACGCAGCAGATCACGAAGGCCATGAAGCAGGTGGCGGCTGCAAAGATCCGGCGAGCGGAGGCGGCGCAAAAACAAGCGCGCCCCTATGCGCAAACGCTTTCCGAAATGTTGCAAGACCTCATGGCATCGGTGGCGACCGTAGACCACCCGTTTATGAAGCCCGGTAAGCCCGGCGCGCCCTCGGGCGTTATCCTCATGACCGCGGACAAAGGACTCGCCGGCGCCTTTAATTCCAATATCGTGCGGTTCGGGGAGACCTATCGCCGCGAGCACGGGAATGCGACGTTCTATTCCGTAGGCGTGAAGGCGCGCCAAGCGGTCCGCCGCATGGGCATCGGCGATCACCCGACGTGGGCTCTCAATGTGGAATCGAAAGTGGACGCCGCGCGCGAGGTTACCAAGCGGGTCACGGGCGATTTTGTGGGCGGAAAGATCTCGGATATCGTGCTCATTTCCGCTAAGCTCGTGTCGATGATGTCGCAAAAACCCGAGACGCGGACCCTCGTGCCCATCCCCTCGGAAGCCTTGGCGGGGGACAAGCCGGCCGCCGGAAAGCGCAACGCGGTGGAGTTCGCTCCGTCGCCGGAGTTCGTGCTCTCGCGCCTGTTGCCCAAATATTTGGAGTTCACCATCTTTTCCGCGATGCTCGAAACGGATGCCGCGTTCTTCGCGGCGCAGCTGGTCGCGATGAACAACGCTACGGACAACGCCGGAAAGCTGATCGACGATCTTACGATCGTCATGAACAACGCGCGGCAGGCCGCGATTACCAAAGAATTGCTCGAAATCGTCGGCGGCGCCGAAGCGCTCGCCGGGTCATAAAAGGAAACACGCATCATGGCTGCCACCGGTAAGGTCGTACAGGTTCTCGGAAACGTCGTCGACGTTGCGTTCTCGGCGGACACGCTGCCGAACATCAACGACGCGCTCAACGTTCGCGTCAACGACGAGCAAGGTTCGCCGGCCAATAACGGCCGCGGCTCCGCACCGGACGACGTGAAGCTCGGCGGTACCGCGATGCAGGCGCGCGATCTGGTCCTCGAAGTGCAGGACCAACTCGGCAACGACCAAGTGCGCTGCCTGGCCCTGGGCGCGACCGACGGCTTGATGCGCGGCGCCCCCGTGACCGCGACCGGCGGGCCGATCATGGTTCCGGTCGGCGAAGGTACGCTGGGCCGCATTTTTAACGTGTTGGGCAAGACCATCGATTCGAACGACGAGGTGAAGGCGTCGGCGATGTGGCCGATTCATCGCCCCGCTCCGAATTTTGAATCGCAAGATCCCACCGCGAAAATCTTCGAAACGGGCATTAAGGTCATCGACCTGATGGCGCCCTACACGCGCGGCGGTAAGGTCGGTTTGTTCGGCGGCGCCGGCGTTGGTAAAACGGTTTTGATTCAGGAGCTGATTCGCAACATCGCCAACGTGCACAAAGGTTTCTCGGTGTTCACCGGCGTGGGCGAGCGCACGCGCGAAGGCAACGATCTTTGGCTCGAAATGAAAGAGTCGGGCGTGCTCGCCCAGACCACGCTCGTGTTCGGCCAAATGGACGAGCCGCCCGGCGTGCGTTTCCGGATCGCGCAGACGGGCGTGACCATGGCTGAATATTTCCGCGACGAACTCGGCGCCGACGTACTGCTCTTCATGGATAACATTTTCCGCTATCTGCAAGCGGGCTCCGAAGTGTCCGCGCTTATGGGACGGATGCCGTCGGCGGTCGGCTACCAGCCCACGCTCGCATCCGACATGGGATCGCTCGAAGAACGGATCACGTCGACGAAAAAAGGATCGATTACCTCCGTGCAAGCGGTGTACGTCCCCGCCGACGACTACACCGATCCGGCCGTCGCGACCACGTTCGCGCACCTCGATGCGACGACCGCACTGTCGCGCCCGATCTCCGAATTGGGCATTTATCCGGCCGTCGATCCGCTCGCTTCGAACTCGCGCATCTTGGATCCGCAAATCGTGGGCCAAGAACACTACGACACGGCGCGCGGAGTGCAAGAAACGCTGCAGCGCTACAAAGATCTCCAGGACATTATCGCCATCTTGGGCGTGGAAGAGCTCTCGGAAGAAGACAAGGTCGTCGTGGGACGCGCGCGCCGGATTCAGCGCATGTTCTCGCAGCCGTTCTTCGTTGCCGAGCAATTTACGGGAGCGCCCGGAAAGTATGTCAAGTTGCAAGATACGATCGCCGCGTTTAAGGAAATTCTCGAAGGCAAGGTGGACGATTTGCCGGAGCAAGCGTTCTTCTACGCCGGCGGAATCGACGACGTTCGCGCCGCGGCGCAACGCCTAGGCGCGGCCGTCTAATCCGTGGGCGCCACGATTCCGTTTAAACTGATCACACCGTCCAAGGTGGTCTTCGAGGGCGATGCGGAGCTCGTTATCGCGACGACCACCGAAGGCGAAGAAGGCATCCTCGCCAATCACGCGCCGTTTCTTACGGCGCTCAAACCCGGCGTATTGCGCGCGAACATCGTCGACGGCGGCGGATCCCGACGCATAGAGCTCGCGACCGGCGAAGGATTCATGCAAGCCCTGCCGGACCGGGTGACCGTGCTTGTCGACCGAGCGGTTGCATTTGACGAGGTCGACATCGCGCAGGCGCGCGCCGAAGTCGACCATGCGGATCCCGTCGTCGTGGAATTCGCCCAAGCCAAATTGCGCCTGACGGGACACTAGAGGCCGAACCACTGCCCGGTGGCTGGGGAAACTCCCGTCTTGACGAATGCCCTCTCCATGAACACGCTCGATCGGTTGGAAACGACGCTTCGCGTCCGCGGGGGCGCGCGGCTCGAGGGCTCGGTTGCGACTCACGGCGCGAAAAATGCCGCACTTCCGATCATGGCGGCGGCGCTGCTCGCAAAAGGCAAAGTTACGCTTCACCGCGTGCCCCGCATTACCGACGTCTCGGTGATGTGGTCGCTGCTCGAAGCACTGGGCGCACGGCTGCGTTACGAAGGCGAAGGGACCATCACGATCGACGCCGGCAACGTGACGTCGCATCGGGCGCCATACACGCTCGTACGAAAGCTCGCGGCTTCGTTTGACGTGGTGGGCCCCCTTCTCGGGCGCTTTGGGCGCGCGGAAGTTCCACTTCCCGGCGGATGCGTTCTTGGCACGCGAGCGACCGACATGCACGAACAGGCGTTTCTGGCGCTCGGGTGCGATGTTAAAAACGCTCACGGCTACCTGATCGCAACCGCACGCACGAAACGGTTGCACGGTGCCGAAATCGAATTCCGCATGCCGTCGGTGGGCGCTACGAAAAACGTCATGCTTGCGAGCGTCTTGGCCGAGGGCACGACGACCATTCGCAACGCGGCCATGGAGCCCGAAGTCGTAGATCTCGCAAACTTTCTCATCGCAATGGGCGGCAACGTGCGCGGCGCGGGTAGCGATACGATCGCCATCGAGGGCGTCGCGGAATTGCACGGCGTTGAGTACACAATCATTCCCGATCGCATCGTGACCGGAACGTTGATCATGTGCGGAGCGATCACGCGCGGCGACGTGACGGTAACGCAGTGCGATCCCGAGCACTTGCATGCCGTTTCATTAAAGCTCCAGGAGTGCGGCGTCCGGGTGACCAGCGGCGACGATTGGATTCGCGTGGACGGATCGAAGGTCAAAGGCGGCACCGACATTCTGACAGCGCCTTATCCCGGATTCCCTACGGATTTGCAGCCGCAAATGGTATCGTTCTTATGCACCGCCCCGGGAACCAGTGTGGTCGAGGAGTCCATTTTTAACGCGCGCTTCTCGTACGTCAACGAGCTGTCGCGCATGGGCGCCGACGCGCGCGTTTCTATGGAAAGCAACACGGCGGTCATTAAAGGCGTGACGTCACTTTCGGGTGCGCCGGTCGAAGCGCCCGACATTCGTGCTGGCGCGGCGCTCGTGGTCGCCGGACTGGCGGCGCAGGGCGAGACGGAAATTATCGGGCTCGAATACATCGACCGCGGCTACGAACGGCTCGAAGAGTTGCTTTCGGCGCTTGGCGGGCAGGTCCAGAGGGCCAGCGGCATAACGCCACTAAGCGAACCTGCCGGACTTTTTGAAACGAGCGCGTATCCTCGCGTACGCAGCGGCGATTAATCAACGCTCATCAAATCGGACGCGACGACATGGCGGGCGCGGACATCCAAACAGGAGACCTCGTGGACATTGGGATCGACCTCGGCACGGCGAACGTGCTGGTGCACGTCAAGGGCAAGGGAATCGTTTTGCGCGAGCCCTCCGTCGTTGCTAAGGATATGAATACCGGGAAAACCATCGCCGTCGGCGAGGAAGCCCGACAGATGCTCGGGCGGACGCCCGCGCATATTCAGGCCATCCGGCCGCTGCGTGACGGCGTCATTGCGGATTTTGAAGTCACCGAAGCGATGCTCAGCTACTTTATTAAAAAGGTGATGAAGGACCGGTCGTTTTTTTCGACCTTGTTCAAGCCCAAGCCCAACGTCATTATTTGCGTGCCGGCGGAGATCACGAGCGTCGAGGAGCGCGCCGTCAAAGACGCCGCGAAGTTGGCCGGCGCCAAGACCGTCGATATTATCGAAGAGCCGATGGCGGCTGCAATCGGAGCGGGCCTGCCGATCGACGGCCCGTCGGGCAGTATGGTGGTGGACATCGGCGGCGGCACGACCGACGTGGCCGTCATCTCGCTGGGAGGCGTGGTGGTGTCCCAGTCCTTGCGCGTTGCCGGGAATAAGCTCGATGAGGCGATCGTCCGCTACATCCGCCGCGTCTACAACCTCATGATCGGCGAGCGCACTGCCGAAGAGATCAAAATTAAGATCGGCAGCGCGTATCGCTTGGAATCGGAGCTTGCGATGGAAATTCGCGGCCGCGACTTGATTAACGGGCTTCCGAAGACCGTGAAAATCACGTCCGAAGAGATTCGCGAAGCGCTGGCCGAGCCGGTGGGCGCCATCGTCGAAGCGGTGAAGAGCGTCTTGGAAAAGACGCCTCCCGAGTTGTCGGCAGACATCATCGATCGAGGCGTTATTTTGACGGGAGGCGGCGCGCTGCTGCGCGGCCTGGATCGCTTACTTTCCGAAGTCACCGGCGTGCCGGCGATCGTTGCCGACGACCCGCTTTCGTGCGTGGCGATCGGCACCGGAATGCGCATTCGCGTATAGCGCCCGAAGTGCGGTCGCAAACGCGCCGGGGTACGACGCGGTGATGAATGTGCGACATACGATCGACGCGCGAACCGAATCGCTCGACGCGGTTGTTGAGATGGCGGCTCGAACCGTCTACGCGGGTGGCACCGTCATCTTTCCTACGGACACGGTCTATGGGATTGGCTGCGATCCCCAACGTATCGAAGCCGTTGATCGCATTTACGGAGCGAAGCGCCGCCCCGGACACAAGCCGCTGACGCTGCACCTCGCGAGCGTCTCGGAGTTTCTCGAATACGCCAAAGAGAATCCACTCGCGGTGCTTGCAGCGCGCCGGCTCATGCCGGGTCCGGTGGCGTTGATCGTGCGCCGCCCGTCGTTTGTTCACGCCGAGGTGACCTCGGGTCTCGCGACGCTGGGATTCCGCGTTCCCGACGATCCCTTGTGCCGCGCGCTTCTCGAACGCTGCGGCCCGCTTGCGGCGACCAGTGCGAACGCTAGCGGCGAGCTGCCCTACCGGGGGGATGCCGACCCGGAAGCCTTACCGCCGGCGGACCTTTTCATCGAGAACGGGCTCACCCGGTACGGCACCGAATCTACCGTCATCGATCTCTCCGGCGACGTTCCCCGCCTCTTGCGCGAGGGGGTCATCGGATACGATCGCTTAACCGAACTGCTCGGCCGCATGGAACGTGTGGCCGTACCTGTGCGTACAAATACATGATGACTATCAAGGCTTTCGCGCTAAGTTTGGCCGCACTCGTGCTGGCCGCTGCGGTCACCGTGCAGGCGGCATCGCGCCCGGGGGGGACGGCCGCCGGATTTAGCTTTGGGGACTGGCAGGTCACGACATCGGATTTTCTTTTTGACTGGACGTCCGGGAATTTTAACGCGCCCTCGCACATTACGCTGGTCCGGCCTGGAAGTTCGGTTCAAGCCGATCGCGCGACGGGCAACGAAAAGAGCAAGAACGCGCTCCTGACCGGCAATGTGGTTTTGCACGATAGCAGCGGTATGATTTCGTCCGTCGCCTCCGGCTCTAACCCGTCGCATACCCCGGCGACGTTAACGTGCGCGCAGTTGCAAATCGACGGCATTTCGAAGACGTACGTTGCTACGGGAAGCGTTCGCTTCACACAGGGCGGCAGCTCAGCTTCGGCGGATCGTGCGATCCTGCACGGCGATACGCATCTCATCGAATTGCACGGGCACGTCCGCCTGACGCAATGAAACGAGCGATCGCCGTTTTCGCAGCTCTCTTGCTTTTGGGATCCGTCCCCAAACCGCGTCCCCATCCGCCCGCGGTCGCGCAAAACGCATGGGCGATGCAGACCGGCGATATTTCGGCCAATTTGAAGAACGGTGACTTTTCCGCGCCCAGTCACGTCCACATGACGCGCGCCGACGGCTCGACCGTCGATGCAGACCGTGCTGAAGGTAACTTCAAAAAGAAAACGACCGAACTCTACGGCCACGTCGTCGTTGAAGACGCCAGCGGCAACTTTAACGGCGTGACCGGGGCGGCAAAGCACCCACGCGGTCCCGCGCACTTAGCGTGCGATGCGCTGCATGTTGACGGAAAAGCGAAAACCTACGTTGCAGAAGGCAACGTGCACTACGCACAAAGCGACTCCACCGCCGACGCGCAGCGTGCGGTGTTGAGCGAGCGCTCGCACCGGCTCGTGATGAGCGGCGGCGTCCATTTGGTGCGAGCCGACCGCACCATGGAAGCGGACAACATGACCTACGATACAAAGACCGGGGACGGCGTGGCGAACACCGGCGTTCGAATGACGTTTCCCGGCGGCGCGCACCCGGCGATCGCGACGCCGAGGCCGATCGTCATAAAAAATCCGAAGATCATTCACTAATGCCGAGCCGGTCGAAGTGGACCGCATGACGACGGGAGGCATGGAGCCGAGTTTATTCGGCAATGCGGAATCGGCTCGTGCGCCGCTGGCGGCGCGCATGCGGCCTTTGACGCTCGGCGAGTTCGTCGGCCAGCAGCAAATTGTGGGCGAGGGCCGCGCACTGCGCCGCGCGATCGAACGCGATCAAGTGCCCTCGCTTATCTTCTGGGGACCGCCCGGCACCGGAAAAACGACGCTCGCCGAAATCATCGCGCGGCTGACGGGCGCACATTTCACCTCCATTTCTGCGGTCAGCGCGGGCGTCGCGGATTTGCGCCGCATCGTAGCCGAATCGCAGCACCGGCGCGTCGTCGGAAAGCGCAGCGTGCTCTTTATCGACGAGATTCATCGTTTTAACAAAGCGCAACAAGACGCGGTCTTGCCGTACGTGGAAGACGGAACACTCACGCTGATCGGTGCGACCACTGAAAACCCATCCTTTGAAGTGAACTCGGCGTTGCTTTCCCGCTCGCGCGTCTTTGTCTTGGAGTCGCTGCGCGACGAGCACGTAGCCGAAATTGTGGATCGCGCGTTGAAGGACTCCGAACGCGGGCTCGGAGGCATGGGCGTCCTTCTGGAGCCCGACGCGCGCGAGCAGCTCGTTGCGCTAGCGAACGGAGACGCGCGCGCGGCGCTTGGCACGTTAGAGTTTGCCGCGAACGCCGCCGAAGAGCGCGATGGAAAACGAATTATCTCGATTCAAGTGGTCGCGGACGCCGTGCAGCGCCGCGCGCGGACCTACGATAAGTCGGGCGACGCCCATTACGATATCATCAGCGCGTTCATCAAATCGATTCGCGGCAGCGATCCGGATGCTGCGGTGTATTATCTCGCGCGTATGTTGGATTCGGGAGAGGAGCCGCTCTTCGTCGCCCGCCGGCTCGTCATTCTCGCCTCCGAAGATGTGGGTCTCGCGGATTCGCGCGCGATCGGCGTTGCGATTGCGGCGCAGCAGGCCGTGCATTTCGTCGGGATGCCGGAGGGGTTTTACCCGTTGGCGCACGCGACGTTGTATCTCGCAACCGCCCCCAAATCCAATAGCGTCGGCCGCGCCTACGACGCCGCGATGCACGACGTGCAGGATTCGCGCAACGAGCCCGTGCCGCTCCACCTGCGCAACGCGCCTACGGGCTTGATGCGTACCCTGGGGTATGGCGCCGACTACGACTACGCGCACGCGGCGCAGGCGTATCGCGATCACGAAGGCGAGCTCCCTCCCGCGAGCCGATTGCAAAACTACTTGCCCGACAATTTGCGCGACCGCTCATATTACGAACCCGGCAAGCAAGGCGACGAGCGAAAATATTGCGACTGGGTGAAGCGACGACATGAACGAGAATAAGAAAGGCGGCCCGCTTGCGCAGACCGCCGTTCCCATTGCTACTTCTCGGAGCGTGCGATGGAGCGTCGCACGAATACAGCGTAGGACTGCGATCTTAAAAGACCCTGAGGAGGACGCATCGTGACCGCGGGCCGGGTGTATTTGGATCACGCCGCCACCACGCCCGTCCGTGCCGAAGTGCTGGCCGCGATGCTGCCCCACTTTTCTGAAAACGGCTACAATGCCAGTTCCATGCATGCGGAGGGACGCCGGGCCAGGGCCGCGCTGGATGCCGCGCGTGCCTCCGTGGCCACGCGTCTCGGCGCGGCCCCCAAAGAGTGTATTTTTGTCGCGAGCGGATCGGAATCCGACAATCTGGCGATCGTTGGTGCGGCCCGTGCGGCAGCCGTTCGCGGCCGCCACGTCGTTTCGACGCCGGTCGAACACCACGCGGTCCTCCACGCGCTCGACGGGCTGCGCGAAGATGACTGGGAAATCACGCTCGTGCCGGTCGACGCACGTGGGCTCGTGGATCCCGCGGACTTCGAGCAGGCACTCCGCGACGACACGTCCCTGGCCTCGGTTATGTATGCCAACAACGAAACCGGGGTACTGCAGCCCATCGCGCAATTGGCGGCCGCGGCGCGCCGCAAAGGTGTCATTTTTCACACGGACGCCGCCCAAGCCGCACCGTACTTGCCCTTGGATGTCGCGTCGCTGGGCGTCGATCTTCTGACGATCTCGGGCCATAAGTTTGGTGGCCCGCAGGGTTCGGCCGGCCTCTACGTGCGCCGCGGCACGCGGCTCGCGCCGTTGGTTCGAGGCGGCGGCCAGGAGTACGGTCTGCGTGCCGGTACCGAAAATGTTGCGGGGATCGTTGGATTTGCGGCCGCTTACGATCTGGCTTGCGCCGAGCAGTCCGAGACCGCGGGCCGGGCTGCGGCGCTGCGCGACCGCCTCGAAGCGGGCCTCCTGCGACTCGGCGGCATCCGCGTTAACGGAGGCGGTGTTGCGCGCGTCCCCCAGATTTCCAACCTTTCCATCCTTGGCGTGGTAACGGAGCAAATGTTGATCCGCCTGGACCTGGAGGGCGTCTCCGTCTCCGGTGGGAGCGCCTGTACGTCGGGTGTTTTGGAGCCGAGCCACGTACTTGCGGCCATGCAGATCCCAACGGAGTGGGCGAGCGGCGTTTTAAGGTTCTCCGTCGGAGCCGGCACCACGGTCGCGCACGTCGACCGCGCGGTCGAGGTGACGTCGCGCGCCATCGAAAGTCTGCGCCCTATTTCTTCAGTTCCTGCGTAAGAATCCGGCCGGATGGGGGAATGAGGGATACGTTCGCTCTTCGCACGACGGAGGTTTTGTTTGACTACGGGCTTTAACTGGGCGATCGTCCTGGACATCGGGGTCGGCGCCGGCGTGTTTTTCATCGGCATCGGCGTACTGATCGGCATGCTTGGGTTGGCGCGTACGTTCGATCGTCTCAACAGGACGTTGGACGGCGTCGACGAGCAAATCTCCGCACTTGGAAAACCGGTCAGCGAAGCGCTCGCACACGTCGGCGGAATCGCCGACACGGCGGATCGCACCGTCGCGCAACTCGCGGGAGTTGTGGGTTCTCTCGAGGGCGTCGCCCGCTCGGTCGCCGGGACCGCGCAACTCGCCCAGACCGCCGTTTCGCCGGCACTCGTAAATGTGGGCGCGACGCTTGGTGGCATAACAGCCGGCATTCGCCGCCTCGTGCGGGGATCGGAAGAGGCCTAACGTGGAACAGAACGAGAGCGATCGCCCGGAAAAGTCCACTGGCGGGAACGGATTTCTGCCCGGATTTTTGCTCGGTGTATTGACCGGAGGAATCGCCGCGCTGGTGATGTCGCAAGAAGAAACGCGCGATCTCCTCGTCGGTAAAGCTCGCGAAGCCGGAAACATCGCTGCAGACGCTACCGGAGATTTGCGTGAAAAAGTTTTGGAAGCGGCATCGACGTGGCAAAGCGGCGCCACGGATCTTTATGCGCGCGGAAAACAGGTTGTCGAAGATGCGCGCACCAACGTCGACGCGGCAGTGGACGAAGGCCGCACGACGACGGAAACACTGCGCGACAATCTGTCGCGCGAAGAACCCCATCAGTAGGAGAAAGCGTGGATATTAAGGTGCAAGTGCGCGAGGCACAAGGCGAAACCTACGTCGTGGATTTAAACGGCGAAATCGATGTTTACACGTCGCCCAAGGTGAAGGATGCCATCGGCGAGCTCATCGACAAAGGGCATTACAATTTGGTCATCAACCTCGAGAAGGTGCGCTACATCGATTCAACCGGTCTCGGAGTGCTTATCGGCGGCCTCAAGCGTGTTCGCGAACGCGGCGGAACGGTAAACTTAGTGTGTACCAATCCGCAGATCAAGAAAATCTTCGACATCACCGGGTTAGTAAAGATCTTCGGGATCTATGACGACGAGGATGCCGCTATGAAGGCACTGGTGTGAACCAGGCCTTGGCCCGTAGCGAGGGCGTACCGGGCGTCGTCGAATTGCGGATCCCAAGCAAGGCGGAATGGGTAGCGGTCGCCCGTTTGGCCGTCGCCGCCGTTGCGAATCGCTTGAATTTCTCCATTGAGGACATCGAAGATGTCAAACTTGCCGTTGCCGAAGCGTGCACCAACTGCATCCAGCATGCCAGCAATAGCGATCAAATCGAGATCACCTGTGAAACGGAAGCCGAAGCCCTGACCGTTCGCGTACGCGATTTTGGCCAAGGTACTCGTGCAGATCAGATACAATCCCGACGCGTGGACGAACCGCGGGTCGGCGGCTTGGGAGTATTCTTGATTCGCTCGCTTATGGACAGCGTCGAATACGACGTGAATTCGGAAAACGGAACGAATCTGGTGATGGTCAAAAAAGTTCAAATCTAAGTGCAATCTCACACTGAAGACGAACGCTGGGATCGTCAAAAGACCCGCGAGACGTTCGCATTGTTCGCCGAGGCGAAGAACGTGCCGAGCGGCGCGGAGTACGACCGGCTGCGCAACGAACTCGTGGTGGCGCACCTCAACCTCGTGCGCTATCTCGCGGTGAAGTTCGCCAATCGCGGCGAGGCGTTGGACGACCTCATTCAAGTGGGAACCGTCGGCCTACTCAAAGCGATCGACCGGTTCGACTTGGAACGCGGCGTCGAATTTACGACCTACGCGACGCCCACGATCGTGGGCGAGATCAAACGCTATTTCCGCGATAAGGGCTGGGCGGTCAAGGTACCGAGGCGATTGCAGGAGCTCAACCTGGCGGTGAACCGGACCGTCGAAAAGCTCTCCGTTAGGTTGGGCCACAGCCCGACGGTCAAAGAGCTGGCCGAGCAGCTCAACGCCAGCGAAGAAGAAATCCTGGAGGCCCAAGAACTTGGACAAGCGTACAATTTACTGTCGCTCGACAGCGAGCTCTCGGGCGAGGGCGACAAAAAGTCGCAGACGCTCGCCGACTATATTGGGACGACCGATGCGGGACTCGCGCTCCTTGAAGATAAGGCGAACCTCGAGCGCGCCTTCGAGGTGCTCACGGGACGCGAGCGCGTGATTCTGTATCTCCGCTTTTATGAGTCGGTGTCGCAGACGGAGATCGCCAAGCGGTTGAACGTCTCGCAGATGCACGTCTCCCGGCTGCAGCAGAAGGCGCTCGAAAAGCTCCGCCACGTCCTCCAGGAGTAAGCAAGGGCGCGGGCGCGGGGCCCCATAATCTAAGCATCTATCCCATGAGAAGCCAAGAACTGCGTTCGGCCTTCGTCGAATTTTTTCAGAAACGCGGGCACAAGCTGATGCCCTCGGCGAGCCTTATCCCGGACGCCATGTCGACCACGCTCTTTACCATCGCCGGCATGGAGCAGTTCGTGCCCGCGTTTCTGGGCGACGAACCGGCGCCGGCGGAGAACGTCGTGACCGTTCAGCGCTGCTTGCGCGTGGCCGGCGCCAAAAGCGACATCGAAAATGTCGGGCGCACCGGTCGCCACGGGACGTTCCTGGAGATGCTCGGTAATTTTAGTTTTGGCGGATACCACAAACGCGAGGCCATCGCCTACGCTTGGGAGTTTTCGACCAAAACCATGGGGATGGATCCTGGTAGAATTGCCGTTACCGTTCACACGGGGGACGACGAAGCCGAACGGATTTGGCGCGAGGATATCGGACTGGACGCGGGCCGCATCACGCGATTCGACGAGGACAATTTTTGGACCATGGGCGCCACGGGCCCGTGCGGGCCGTGCACCGAGCTTTTTTACGATAGCGGCGCCGAGTTTGCCACCGACTCCGGCGACGACGCTCCGAATAAAGGCCGCCGTTTCGTCGAGTTCTGGAACGTGGTTTTCCAACAGTACAATCGCGACTCCGCCGGTAAGCTCGAGCCGTTGCCGAAGCTGCAAATCGACACGGGCATGGGCTTCGAACGCCTCCTCGCCATCGTAAACGGCAAGCCGTCCATGTACGATACGGACCTTTTCACGGATCTCATCGACGCGCAGCCTGCGGTCGGAACGAGCGCGCTCGATGCACGTGCGCGCGCCGAACGGCGGAACATCATCGCCGATCATGCCCGTGCCGTGACGTTCTTGCTCAACGACGGCGTGTATCCGGGGAACAACGATCGCGGCTACGTTTTGCGGTTTCTTATTCGCCGAGCGATCCGCAACGGGAGACTCCTGGGGTATCCGAACGGCTTTCTCGCCGAGCTCGTTCCCGCGGTCGTCGCATCTTTGGATTCTGGATATCCGGAATTGCGCGCCAATCTTTCACGAATCCAGGGCGCGCTCGCAAGCGAAGAGGCGACATTCGACCGTACGCTCGAACGCGGCATCGAACGGTTCGAAGCGCTTGCGGATGCGGCCGCGGCGGAGGGTCCGGCCGTCATCGATGGGCGCGACGCGTTCGTGCTGCACGATACGTATGGTTTTCCCGTGGAGCTCACTCGCGAAATGGCTGCCGAGCGCGGCTTGTCGCTCGACGGCGCTGCGTTCGAAGCGGCAATGCAAGAGCAGCGTACGCGTGCGCGCCAGGATGCAGCCTCCAAACGCGGCGTCGTTACGGTTTCGCAAGCTCCGACTGTAGTCACGCAATTTACCGGTTACGACGGGCTGGCGGACGATGCGATGATCGTCGCGATCCTGACCGCCGACGGCCCAGTGGAAACGTTATCTCAAGGCGAGGAAGGACAAGTACTGCTGGACCGCACCTCGTTCTATGCCGAAAAGGGCGGCCAAATCGGCGATCGCGGGGAGATCGTTTGCGCGACGGCGACGTTCGACGTGGCGGACACGCAGTTCGTCGGCGAAGCCGTTGCCCATCATGGCGTCATGCGCGCTGGTACGTTACGCAGGGGGGAAACGGTGTGCACGCACGTGCACGAGGAGTGGCGAAAGGAAATTCGCCGGCACCACACATCGGCGCACTTGCTGCAACGTGCGTTAAAGGACGTACTCGGAGAAGAGATAGCGCAAGCGGGCTCGTGGGTGGGGATCGACCGTATGCGTTTCGATTTCCGTTCGCCCGCCGGAGCGCTTACGGCCGCGCAGCGCCGCCAAGTCGCGCAACGAGTAAACGCGATGATTCGCGACAACTCGCCGCTTGAAACGACGGTGATGAGTTTGGAGGAAGCCAAAGCATCGGGCGCGATTTCGATGTTCGGCGAAAAATATGGAGACCGGGTACGCGTCGTAAAAGCAGGACCGTCGGTGGAATTTTGCGGCGGCACGCACGCTCACTCGACAGGCGAACTTGGCCTGTTTGTGTTGTTGAAAGAGGAATCGATCGGCAGCGGCGTCCGGCGCATCGAATCGTGCGTTTCGCGCGCCGCCGAAGACTTTGTCTCGCATCAGCAAGAGGTGCTGAGCGATCTAGCAACCAGTCTGGCGACGTCACCGGACGAAATCGGCGAACGCGTCGGTCGCTTGCAAGCCGATGTGCGCGAGCTGCAAACGGCCATGGGCGAGCTCAAAGCGCAATTGGCGGGGGCCGACGCCGTGCGTTACCTCGATACCGCCGAAACGCGTGGCGGACGCACTTTCGTAGGCGCGGTCGTGCGCGAAGCTGACGCGCAGGCAATCAAACATCTCGCCTCAGCCGTGCGTTCGCGCATGCGCGATGGGGTCATTGCGTTTGTCGGAGTAGATGCTGGGGGCGTCAGTTTGATCGTAAACGCGGCCGACGAATCCGTTCGAGCCGGCGTGCACGCGGGAAACCTCGTAAAAATGGCCGCGACGTTCGTGGAAGGTCGCGGCGGCGGCGCCGCCACGCAGGCCCAGGGCGGCGGCAAAAATACGGCCGGAGCGGAGAGCGCTTTGCAAGCAATCCGGGACGCGGTGTTGGCATCCAGATAACGCTCCGTCGCCCGGCCACCTGCGGTATCGTTGCGGCGGTATGTGCTTTCGGGTTGGCGGCGACCCCGGCAAAGATGGATTCTCAGGCCGTCGTGGTGCGGTACGCGACGACGTTGATCGCGCAGAAGGCTCCCAAATTCGTTGTCTTTGCTTATGCCGTTTCGCAAGCAGGCCCGTATAATATCGAGCAAACGCATCGCGTTTACCGCAGCGGACTCTCCGTCCGCGATGAGACGCTCGCTTTGGACGGGCGCGCGCTCAAACCCGCCGATCGTATCGTGCGCATCGCGCGTTACCGCGATCGCTACGCGTTGGCCTCGCTCGCGCCGCGTCTCGCAGACTACACCTTGCGCTTCGAGTCGGCAAAGCGTACTGGGGATCGTTTTACGTACGGGTTTCGGGCGATTCCGGCAGTCGGCGGCCTGACGTATGCCGTGGATTCGGTGGCCATCGACGGCAAGACGTTTCTGCCCTCAAACATCCGCTTTCATATTACCGGCCGCGCAGCGAAGGCTGCGGGAACGGCGCGCTTCGCGCGCTTCGGGCGCTATTGGATGCCGGTGGAGGTAAGCGTGACGGCGAAGATTTCCGGCAAACCCGCGCGCGAGCGCATCGCGTTTAGCGGGTATCAATTCCCCGAGAGCCTGCCAAAATCGACCTTCAGAGCGCCGAAACCGCTTCCCACGCCCGCGTCGCCGACGTTGTAAGCCGGCTCGCGCAAGCGCGCGTTGCCGGATGGGTGGCGTGGCTCGTCCCGTGCGCGGTGTACTTCGCGTCGCTCAACCGGTCGATTTCCTTCTGGGACACCGGCGAGATGCAGGTCGTTCCCTGGATCCTCGGCATCGCGCACCCGACCGGCTTCCCGGCATTTACCCTTTTCGGCTTTGCGTTCGCGCACGCGTTGCCGTTCGGTCCGGTAGCCGCGCGTATGGCCTTTCTGAGTGCGCTGTGCGCGGCAACCACGGCCTGGCTGGTCTGGCGCACGGTCGTCGATGTGTGGGACGATCCTTGGGCGGGGTGCGGCGCGGCCCTCGTTTTTGCTTTCGGAGAAGTTGTTTGGCTACGCGGGACGCGGACGGAAGTGCACACCTTCGCGCTCGTCCTCGCGATCGGCGCGGTCTATTTCGCACTGCGCTGGTATCGAAGCGCAAAGCCTGCGGATCTTTACGCGGCTGCAGCAACCTGGGGCGTGGGTGCGGCGACGCATCCAATCGACGTCCTCGTGGCGCCGGCGTTGGTCGTGTTGATAGGCGCCCACGTCCGCCGCGCAACGCCCGGGTCGCTGCTGGTTGCGTGCCTGATCGCCTTTGCTGGCGTCGCGCTCTATGCGTATTTACCGTTGCGCAGCGCGTACGTCACTCACGCGCGAATCGATCCCACCCTCGCGCTTGGCGAGCAGCCGGGAAAACCGTTTTGGGACAACGATCATCCCTCATCGCTTTCGGGCTTCGTGCAAGAAGTCAGCGGTTCGGACTTCGGAGCCGGCGAGTCGGTGGCGCGCATGCTCGATTGGAAGACGTATGCTGAGAATGTCGGATACCTCGACACGTTGGTTCGCGAAGCAACGCCTGCGGGAGTGGCGTTTGCGTTTGTGGGCGCCTTCGCCCTGTTGCGCAAGGAGCGAGTTGCGGGCGTTGCGCTGATACTCGCCGGTATCGTGCCGACGGCTTTCGGTTTCGCCTACACGATTGAAGCCGATCGATTGCGCTACGATCTCATCGGCTTTGCGACGGTCGCCATGTTTGCGGGTTTTGGCGTTGCGGCGATCGGGCGCTCGTTTCCGGCACTCCGATCGCTTGTGCTGGCCGTGCTCTTTGTTACGCCGGCGGCGTTGCTCGTGTGGCATGCAAACATATTCGAGCAGCGCAATTCGCTCGGCGCGCAGCCCACCATCGATGCGGTCAGAGCGCGCACCCCCAACAATGCGGTGCTTGTCGCGCCGTGGCTGTTTGCGACCCCGCTTGCCTATGCCGCCTATGTGGATCATTCCCTCGGACATCGCGTCGTCGAAACCGCGTGGTTATCGGACGACGCTGACCTCGTGCCGCGCTGGATGCGAACTCGGCCCGTGTACGTGGTGGGCTTGCTCTTCGGCTCCGTGCCCGGTTACGATACGCGGCAGGTTTCGTCGTCCCCCGATATCTGGCAGGTCGTCAAACGATGAACCGGCGGGAAATCTGGATCGTCGGTGCGGTCGCTTTCATGATTTGCCTCGTCTTTTCGCATTTCCGGTCGACGCCGTATAACAATTACGTTCTCCTTGCCGACGCGTTCGTGCACGGGCACGTATGGATTACGTGGCCAGGCCCATACATCGATGCGCTGCCGTACCGCGGACAGCACTACATCATCGAAGCGCCGGCCCCGGCACTTCTGCTCGTGCCTTTCGTCGCCGTCTTTGGAACCGGCGTCAATCAAACGACGCTCGCGTGCATTCTTGCCGGAGTAGCGACGAGCGCCGCATGGACCGTCACCGTGCGCATCGGCGTTTCGCGGACGGCTCGCATATGGCTGGGCGCGTTCTTTCTTCTCGGTACCGGGCTCGCGTGGTGCGCCATGCTTGGGGACGTATGGTTTCTCGCGCTCGTCGCATCCGTCTGCTTTAGCATGCTCGCCCTCGCAGAGGTCGTGGGGCAGCGGCGCGCGTGGCTTGTCGCGTTGTGGGCGGTATGCGCGGTTGAGTCGCGCTTTTCGCTGGTTCTCGCGTTACCGATCTACGCCGTCCTCGTCATGTTCGGTCCCGGATTGGGCGACGGCGCAAACCTGCGAACGCTGCGCGCGAAGGCCGCCGGTTTTGCGGCCGTCCTGATTCCCGCGGCCCTGCTTTGGGTGTGGTACAACTTTGCGCGTTGGGGCCTTCCGATCGACATCGGCTACACGGCTTGGTATCACCAAGATTCGGCCGGCATGCCCACGGGGTCACCGTTTCGTTTCGCCTACCTGCCCTATCAGCTGAATTCGTTTTTCGTGCAACATCCCGCATTTTCGCGGGCGTTTCCCTGGATCGTCCCGTCGCTTTCGGGCGTTGCGCTCACCTGGACCAGCCCGGCCTTCGCGTATGCGTTCGCGGGATTTGCGCCAAAACGTCTGGCGGCAGCCATGTGGGTCGCGACGATCCTGGTCGCCGCTCCGTCGTTACTGTATTACGTCAACGGATGTGCGCAGTACGGCATGCGCCATGCACTGGATTTCATGCCGTTCCTTTTCGTGTTGATGGCGATTGCTGCGCGAAACGGGATTCCAGTTTGGGCACGCGCGCTCATCGCCTACTCGTGCGTTGCGTGGCTCTATGGCATGTGGTATTGGAACGGGGTTGTACGTGCCGGGAGCTAACGGGTGCTCTAGGTTGCCATGGGGAGACCGCTAATCGTCCGACGAGCGCCGGGCGGTTGTTGACCGTACGCTCCCCAGTAGAGCAGCGCGTATTCCAGATCGTCGTTTGCGTCGGCCGTTTCGCCCCACACCGTAAACCAGTTGACGATCTTCCACGGAACGCTTACGGCCATACCGACCACGCTCAGCGTGAGCACGAGCATGATCGTGCCGGCGCGATTGTAGCCGAGGTAAAAATGATGCGCGCCGAAAATGCCGAGGAAAAAAGCCAGAAGAAAAGCCACGACCGGCTCTTTACGGTAACGCAATATCGATGTCTCGTGCGCAAGAAGCTGTTGCGGGCTGAGACGTTCTTTGAGCATCGCGATCTGCGGGTTCATGAGTCCTCCAATTGGTAGGGCACGCATGGAGATATAACGCTTTGAGCCCGCGCTTGTTTCAGGAAGACGCCAAAACCTGGTCGAGGGCCGCCCGCAGTTGGGCGGCATCCGTTACCGGCGCGCCGCAGATCGTTCCCGCACACACGTAGGCGGCCGGAGACGCAGTCGCGGAGAGGCCGCGCCCTTCAAGCAGTTCCGCCTTGTCTGGCGCAAGCGTAACCACGCAGGTTAAAGCGCCCGGTAAGCGTCGAGCAGCCTCGCGAAAGTCCGCGGTTTCCGAAACCCGCCCCACGATGGCGACGGTGACCTCGGGTGTGATCAGCCGACGGATGGCGCGCGCGAAGGGCGCTGCGAATATACCCGCACCCTGATACGTGTTGGCATAGAGCCGGAGCGTGCGTTCGGCCGAGGCACGTAGCCCGGCGTCACCCATCATCGACGCGAGACGCAGGAGCGAGTCCGCCACCGACGCGTTTTCGGGGAGCGGCCGGTCGGCGATGGCGAGTGCACCTTCGCTCGAGAGATTTTCCCGGTCGTAAAACCCGCCGTCCGGTGCGCCGAGCCGGCGCAGCAAGGCATTGGCGGTTGCCGACGCTCGCTCAAGGAACCGCTCGTGGCCCGTGTACTCGTGTGCATCCAAGCATGCGCGAAGATACGCGGCTTGATCGACGAGCAGGCCTCGGACTTGCGGCGAGCCGCCCGGTTCGATGAAGTGAAAAAGCAGGCCGTCACCATCGTCGAGCGTCGTTGCGAGGTCGTCTAGTACGGCGCATGCGTGGGCCGCGAGCGAATCGTCGTCCAGAGCGTACGATGCGGCGAGCCAAGCGCCGGTAATGCCTGCAGTCCAGTTGGTATACGACGTGCGGTCGATATACGGCGGCGTAAGCGCACGGCGCTCGTCCAAGGGCAGCTCGTAATAGGCTTCGTCGGCGTCTTGGCTGCCCGCGATGCGGTGCGTAGCGGGATCGTACAGCACGTCGCGTACGTACCCGGTCGCAGAAAGCAACGTGCTGCGAAATGCATCGTTACGAGTTGCGGCGTACAGCTCCGCGAGCGCGCGGATGAGGCCGCCGTGATCCTCGGTCATCTTTTCAAAGTGCGGGATAGACCAATCGCGCGTTGTGGAGTAGCGGAAGAATCCGCCCTCGACGTGATCGTAGGTTCCACCGCGGGCCATACCGAGCAACGATCCGGAGGCCATATCGTAGGCTCGTTGATTGTTCTTCGCGAGGTATTCGGTTACGAGAAACGCGAGGGCATCGACCATTGGGAACTTCGGCGCGTCTCCAAAACCGCCATATTCTTCATCGTAACGTCGATCGAGCGCGGCGAGCACGTTTTCCGGAATGGCAGCATCAAGGTCGCTCGATTCGGCCGCCGGATACGCGCGTGAGGCTTTGGCAAGATCGGCCGTTCTCGCCGCAATATCGTCCTTGCGCTCGCGATAAAACCGCGCGATTTCGTCGAGCGCCCGCAACATTTGCGCCGTGGGCACATAGGTCGAGCCGCTCAGCAACACGCCGTCGGGCGAAAGAAACGCGGTCGTCGGCCAGCCGCCCTGATTGTAGCGAGCGTTGATATCCGGACGGCGATCGTTATCGACGCGAATTGGCACGAAGTGCTCGTTGATCGCGGCGATCACAGCGGGGTCGGAGTACGTGGTTTCATCCATGACGTGGCACCAGTGGCACCACACGGCCGAGATGCCCAACAGCACGGGCTTGTCTTCGGAGCGGGCGCGTTCGAAAGCCGCGGTTCCCCACTGCGACCAAGCAATCTCGTGCGCGCGATTGGTGCGCGGCGAAAAATGAAACGTCATTCGTCCTCCCCCGTGTACCCGCGAGCGAAACTCGCCGCGTAAAAGATGGCCACGGTAACCAAGGCTGCGAGAAGCGGCACGGCCGCACCCGGGATCCGCAGTGAAATCGCAAAGAGTACAAAGAACACGGCTCCGGTTGCGGCGTACCGACGGTGAACGGGCGCGGTCATCGCATAGAGGTCGCGTTCGAAGGGCGTATCGCTTCGCGCCCCGCTGCGGCTCCAGGCGACGCCCGCCAACAGCGCGGCGACGAGCAGTCCGGCAATGCTCCAGGTCATGGGCGGGGATTCGACCCCTAGCCTGGTTTGCGCTTGTCGGGTCTCGGGTATAACGGGGCCACTGTTACGAGTCTTACAAGGAGCATGAAAAATATGGGTGATGGACCGGTTGTTGTCCGCGACGGCGATGGCGGCGGAAGTGCTGCCGCGATCGGCATCGTCATCGTCGTGGTTGTGGTAATTTTGATCGCGCTTTTCGCGTGGCATCCGTGGACCAATAGTTCCACATCGACGAGCACGACAATCACGAATCCTGCCGGTGGCGGAGCGGGCGGCGCGAGCAAGTCCACCACGACGACCAACGGCGGTTAGCCACTAGGATATCCGGCCGATGCCGGCGCTCAAGGGAAAAACCACCAAAGCGAGCCGGGCCAAAG
>JALYVW010000069.1 GCA_030853005.1 Vulcanimicrobiota bacterium | reverse complement strand
GTAGATGGTGGCGCCGTTAATGTTGTAGTTGGGGCTGTGCGCGTTTGAAATAGTGAACGTTTGGCCTACCTGCGCCGAACTGGAATTGATACTTTGGTCCATTGTTCCCGAAAGCGTCGTGCCGGGCGCGATTGCCGCCAAACCGGCGATGGGAATGAGCGTGGCTGCCGAAACGATGGCCGCTGCTAAGAAATTCTTGATAGTCATGCGATAGCGATCCCCTTTCTAAGAGTTCTCTTAATAACGAAATTTTTCCCCAAAACGGTCCAACATAAAAGCGGCCCCTCGCTTTCGTAGGGCCGCTTTGCTTCATTTTGGGGCAGATTAGCTATAGGTCCGGGATCACGCTTAGCCGCCTCCGCTTGGGCCTGGATGCTGTTTTTGCCTCATTCAGCACGAGCCCAGCATTCTCACCGGTCGTCATTTCGTCGGCGGCCACGTCGCGTACAGATGCCCACGAGAGGACATAGTTCGAGGCAAATCGTTATTGCACGATGACCGTGCCGACCATGTTCTCGGTGTCATCATGGAAAATGCAATGGTAGGTGTAGCTTCCTGCCTTTGTAAATCTGAGTGAGAAGCTTTTGCCAGGCTGCAGCACCGCCTGAATTCACGAGCGCCGTTCCGTCGTAGGTGTTGCCCCCGGATGGTGGCGAGAACGGATTGAGGACGAAGAAGATCTCTTGCGGACCCATCATTGGTTTAACCGTCGAGCGTCACGGCGAATCCGGTGAAAAGCGGACTATCCCGGTGTGCGGTATTCGCCGCATCGATTGGCTTGAAGCGGCACTCCAACCCGTCCGCAGTCAGCTGACGCCGCGCGAATTTCGCGCGTTTAATTTCAGCAGTCTCACTCTGCATCGGGGCCGAGGCCCTTATCGTTTACGCGACGTGCGCGGACTCGATGTGGACGGCGCCGCAGAGGTTTCAATCTGGAACCGTCCGCGCACTCTTGCGGGCAGCCCTGGCAGAATCCACAAGGAACTCTGCCAATCGTAAAAAATCGTAGTGGACAGCGCGATACTCCCAAGAGTGCCCGCCGCTAAGATCGTCCGAGAGAAGAATAAAGGCCCAAATTATGTGGAAGCGGATTGGCGCATTCGTCGTATCGGGGTTGCTCGTGTGGGGCGCCGCCGAATATCTTTCTGCCCAAAGTGCCTGTGCGCACGATCCGCGATTTCCATGCTCGCCTCGCGGCGCAAACAATCCAGTGCTGATTCCTGACGCGGGCAAATCGTGGGCTTATTACGGTACGTTGCCCCCCGGCGGAACCGATCGTTACGAATTCGATTTGGCGACGGCGTCGATCGTCCCGGTCAATCTCTTAGTCGACCTTCGCGATGCGGGCAATCGAGCGCGTCCGGAGCTATCGATCCAGCGTGGCGGCGTGCGCGTCGCGCACATTGATTTTTCTCGTTCGCGTATATTCTACGAGCCATTTTCGCGCGAGACGTATGTCGCAACGCCCGTGCGCGACCTTAAGCTTGGCGCCGGACACTACATCGCGACCGTCACAATGTGGGGAAGCATGCCGCAACGGTACACCGTCGCCCTAGGCGGAGCCGAAAAGTTTAGCGTTTTCGAAATACCTTATGTTTTGGGCGCGATTCACCGGATCCGCGCGCTTCGGTTTTAGATTTTCTGCCATTATCGCTCGGCCATTCGCGAATACTCAGATAGGCGCCAGGCTGATGAGTGGGCCTAGGAGAAGGACTCACACCCCACCGATGAACGGAGAGAGCCTCTATGCCAAATCCGGTAGTTCATTTTGAAATCGTCAGCAAAGATCCCGATTTGCTCACAGGTTTTTATCGAGATGCGTTTGGGTGGAACGTCGACTCTCGGCATGCGGAGACGGGTCCCGGCGGTGTACCGAAATATTTTATGGCGCTGCCTGACGGCAACCATCCGCCCGCGATCGGCATCAACGGCGGCATCGGTGGCGCGCCCGAGGGTTACGACGGTCACGTCACGTTTTACATAGGCGTTGATGACGTCCCCGTGGCTCTGGACAAAGTTGAAACGTTGGGCGGCACGCGTATGATGGGACCGGAACAAGTTCCGGATGGCCCGATCATCGGGCTTTTCAAAGACCCACAGGGCCATGTGATCGGCCTCGTACAAACGGACATGTAACGACTATTCAAAACACGGCGCAACCAAACACGTTAGCATGACGGATCTCGCCGTTGCCAACATCGTTTTTGCGCGCGAACGCAATTGATGGTTCGCAGGCGCTGGGCTTGACGCACCAGTCCGTTTTACTGGTGCTGGCGGTGGTCGCCGTCGGCGTCTTACACACGCTCGTGCCCGACCATTGGGTTCCCATCACACTGATGGCCCGTCAGCAAGGGTGGACGCGACGACAGACGGCGCGCGCCGCGCTTGGCGCCGGCTTGGGCCACACCGCATCGACATTGGCCATCGGGCTGCTCGTCTGGTTGGCGGGCGTGGTGGTTGCCGCCCGATTCGGACATGCCGTTTCGCTGCTTTCCAGCATCGCGCTCATCGGGTTCGGCGGCTGGATTGCCTTTGCATCGCTGCGTGAGTTGCGCGCCGCCAAAGCTGGTCCTCGGAGCGGCGCACGGGTGTCCCTTCCTGACGCGAGCACGGAACGGGCGTCGTCCCAGAAAAAATCGCGGATGGCATTGCTCCTTATTCTCGGATCCTCGCCCATGGTCGAGGGCATTCCCGCTTTTTTTGCGGCCGCGAAGTTTGGATTCGCGCTCATCGCGATTATGTCGGTGTTCTTTGCTGCGAGCACGATTGCCACGTACGTTACGCTATGCGCGTATTCGACGATGGCGTTGCAACGATTGTCCTTTGGTCCGCTTGAAACGTATGGCGAAGTGCTCAGCGGTGCGTTCATCGCCCTCGTCGGCGTCATCTTTTTGATCTGGCCGATCGCATAAGAAGAGGCCCCGATCATTCGGGGCCTCATGTACGATAACCAGGCGTAGATTTTAGGTGTTGTTTCGTATGTCGCGCTTCGCGCCATCCGTATCGGCTTGAACGGTGTTCTTCGCCTGGTTCACCATCGAACCGATTTTTTCGCTCGCGGTCATTTCGTCGCCCGCAACATCACGTTTTGCCTGCTCGCCCTCGGCTGCCGAGCGGTGCCCCGCCTCGTTTACCGTGTTTTTTACGTTGTTGCCGAACTTGTTCATCTCGTCTTTCAGGTCCATCAGTCTCTCCTCCGTCTTGTCGTTACTCCAAATTTACCCGCGCTCAGGTGTTTTAAGCCTATCGGAAATTTAATGTAGAACGGCTCGGATTATGGGTATAACGCCGGTTTAGAATCTGAGGGTCATGACGGCGATGTCGTCGGTGGCCTCGATTCCGGCGAGCACGGAATCGCGAATGTCGGCCGCCCACATCCCGGTACGAGCGGCCCGTTTGCAGACGTCGAGCAAAATGGTTTCAGCCTCGTTGACGTTGCGCTTGGCTTCGGTCAACCCATCCGTGTAAAGGACGAAGAGCGAGTCGGGCTCGATGCGGAATTCGCCGGACGCGAACTCAGGGTTGCGATCCACGCCGAGCGGCAGCCCACCAAAAGCGAGAAATTGTGCGTGGTCGCCTGTAGCCAAAACCGGCGGCGGGTGGCCCGCGATTGCGTAGCGCACGAAACCGTCGTGAATAAACCCGACGATCGCCGACGCCATGATCGAGTGCTGCAGAAGCAAGATGCGGTTAACTTTTTCAAGCACTTCCGCGGGATTGCGCGTGTCGATGCTAGACCCGACGATCGCCTGCCTAACGTTCCCCATCGTGACGGCGGCCTCGAGTCCGTGGCCGGCGACGTCGCCGATCGAAAAAACGACGGTTCCGTCGTCCAGAACGAATGCATCGTACCAATCACCGCCGACTCGAGCATCGTTCTCTGACGGTAAATACGCGGCATCGAACGTAACCAGAGGCGTGGTGGGAAGACGAGCCGGGATAAAGGCCTTTTGCAGCGTATCGACGATGTGTTTGGTGCGTTCGAACGCTCGCCGGCTGTCGTCGATGTCGGTGGCGGATCCGAACCACTGCACGATCGTGCCCGTGGCGTCCGAAACCGGAATGCCGTGCGCTAAGAACCAGTGATAGGTTCCGTCGCTGCGCATCAGCCGATATTGCACTTCGTAGGGCTCTCCGGTCTGCAAACTCCGCTTCCATTTTTCGTTGGCCAGATCGAAGTCGTCGGGATGCACGAAATCGCGCATGAGCCATTGCGCGCTCTCGTCATCGGAAAGCCCAAAATAGTCCTTCCAGCGGCGATTGACATAGTCAATCCCTCCATCCCCGCCCCGACTGATCCAGACCAACGGTGGGATCGTTTCGGCAAGTTGCCGGAAGCGGTCCTCGGATTGCGCCAATTGCTCGAGCGCTCGCGCGTTATCCAACGCTAGGGATGCGCGTAGCGCGAGCGCTTGCGCCAAACGGAAGTCGTTTTCGTCGTACTGGCGATTGGATTCGGCCGAGATCAATGAAATCGACCCAAGCGCTTCGCCGCGCGCCTGCAAAGGCAAGATCATGGCCGAGCGCAGGCCGAGCGCTGAAATCATGCGGTAGTGCTCGTCGTCGATGGCGCCGGCCTTTATCATGTCGTCATCGATATCTGAGAGCAACATCGGCTCGGCGCCCTGTGCGACGAGCGTCGCAGGCTCGTCGGTCCGCAGTGGGTAGCGTTTAACCAATTCGTTGGCCAGACTGACCTTCGCGGGATCCTTATGCGCGATCGCGCCGACAACGAGTTTTCCCGAAGGATCGAACGTGTAAATCGAGCACCAGTCGGCAAAGTTTTCAATAGCGGATTCGGCCAGAAGATCGATGGTCTCTTGCGTGCCCAGCGTTCTCGAAAAATGCTGCGACGCGTCGGCGAGGACTCGAAGGGCGTCTTCGGTGCGCTTGCGATCTTCGATGTCCGTAAGCGTTCCGTACCAACGTTCGACATTACCACGCGCGTCGCGAACCGGGACGGCGCGTGTCAAATGCCAGCGATAGGTTCCAAGGCTGGAGCGCAGCCGGCCTTCGTACTCGAACTCTTCGCCAGCGGCGAGCGCCCCTTGCCACGCGTGTCCCAAACCCCCGCGATCGCTCTCATGCCACACGCTTCCCGCGTCGCGCGCCGCGGCGGCGAATTCGCCGCCGATATAGTTTAAAAAACGTCCGTTGTAATATTGCGGACGCCCATCGGATGAGCAGACAAACACCTTTTGCGGAATCGATTCGGCGAGCGATCGAAATGCTTCCGCGCCGGGGTCGTTATCCTCGGCTACCATCTGCGGCCCAGTTCGCCGTTGCGGTAGCGCCTCCCGTGCTCGCAAGCGCTAGTACTCGGGTTTTGCCTGGCACTTTTCTACAACCGGATCGTCGCTTGGAAAGACCGCAAAGAACGTCCCTTTGGGAACTTGTATGTCCTTGCCATGGTGTAGATAATTGAAGGCGCCGATAGCGATGCCCATCCCGGGGACGGGGAGGGCGCCCAAATAGCCTGGCACGTTGCCACTGGTCCCGTTTTTCTGCAAGTCCGTGGTGTTGTGATCGAGCACGATGCCCAGCCGCGAGCCGTCGGGAAAAATCAAATAGCGCGGCTCCAGGACGAGCGAACCGGGTCGGCCCGCCCGGCCGGCCGGCGAGGCAATGGAAACGATGCCGAAGCCCCCGGTATGGGGCGGAATAACGATGCGCGATCCAACGGTCACGGCATCGACCGTTTGCAGCCGGAAGAAGTCGCCGGGCTTTGCGGTCGCGGAATTCACGCTATCGAGCATGGTCACCGCCACGACGGTGCATCGGTTTAGGCCCGGAAGCGTCGAGAGCCGTTGTGCCGGCGCGGGCACCGGAGCCAGGGCCGCCCAGAGCAACAGGGCAAAAGTGACGTATCGCATGTGTTTCTCCATCTTCCTCATGAGGTAACGCTCGATAGCGGAGGGACGTTCGCGGTTGCTGCGATACCTCTTAGATCAATGCGTTTGCTGGTTATTGAGGACGATCCGCGTTTGAACGACGTCCTCCGCCGTGGATTGACCGAACAGGGGCACGTCGTGGACGTTGCCCTTGACGGCGTTGACGGCGAGCGCTGTGCGGCCGCTGGCGTTTACGATGCCATCGTTTTGGACATCAATTTGCCATTGCGCGACGGGCTGTCGGTCGTCCGCTCGCTCAGGCGGCAAAAGGTCCGGACGCCGGTGCTATTATTGACCTCGCGCGATACCACGGAGGATATCGTCGAGGGACTCGACGCGGGCGCGGATGATTACCTCCGCAAGCCCTTCATATTCGCGGAACTCGAAGCGCGGCTTCGAACCATTACGCGGCGGGGACCCCAACTTTCACTGGCCAAGTCGCTCGACTCCCACGGAGTGACATTCGATCTGGCGTCCCGACAGGCGGCGCGCGACGGAAGGCAGCTCGATCTCACCGCGCGCGAGACCGCCTTCCTCGAGTATTTCCTGCGCAACAGCCGCCGGCTCGTCACGCGCCGGATGATTGAGGACGACCTCTTCGATCGGCAGAGCGAATCGACGTCGAACGTGGTCGACGTGTACGTCAGCCGCCTTCGAGCAAAGTTGACCGCCGCCGGCGAACGGCAGCTGCTGCATACCGTGCGCGGATCCGGTTACCGCCTGGGCGACGCGTGAAGCTGCTCGCGGGGCGTTCGCTGAACGAACGGCTGGTGGGAATCTACGTGCTTTCGCTGCTGGCGGCGTTGGCCGTCTTCTCGATGCTCGCGGTGGCGATAATCGATCGAACGATGCGAAACTCGCTCGACGGGCGCCTGGAGTCTATCGCGCGAGGATCCTCGATCTTCATCGATGTCTCGCACCGACGCATTCAGATTGATGGCGACGACCGAAAGCAATTTTTAGCCCTCTTAGGCGTCGATGTCGCGGGCGAGATTCTTGACAACCTGGGCCGGGTGCGTCTCTCCACGGTGACAAAGCCGCCAGCCGGAATTTCGACCCTCGCGCGCAACGCAACGTCACGCTTTCATTCTCTGGGCTCTGCGCAAGAGGCTGTCCGCGCGTACGCCATGCCGTTACGCGCCCGTGGCACGCGCATCGGCACCATCGTGGTGTGGCGACCCGACGATTGGATCGAAGAATTTGACCGAGATGCGGCGGTCGCGTTCTTGCTGGGGGCGCTTGCAATAGCAACATTGTCGTGGTTCGTTGGCAATGGTTTAACGAGACGCGTGCTCGACGACGCGTTTTCACGTCAACGACGCTTTACGGCGGACGCGTCGCACGAGCTGCGTGCGCCGCTCGCAGTCATTCGCGCCGAAGCGGACCTCGCGTTGCGCAAGGGACGTCCCGAAAGTGAGTACCGCACATTCCTATCGACGATTGCCGGCGAAGCCGACCGTATGGAAGCGCTCGTGGAAGA
Organism: Vulcanimicrobiota bacterium; assembly: GCA_030853005.1. Lineage (GTDB taxonomy): Bacteria > Vulcanimicrobiota > Vulcanimicrobiia > Vulcanimicrobiales > Vulcanimicrobiaceae > JALYVW01. The sequence goes on along the minus strand of JALYVW010000069.1, from coordinate 1,826 downwards.
TTTGCTCGCCAGCGCGCGGGCAGATTCATCGTCGTACGAACGCGAGAACATGGTCGCCATCGACGGTATCGTCGCCCGAGCCTCGTCGCGGCTCGCGTCGCTTGCGGCGCAACGCCGCGTAGCGATTGACCTGCAGGCCGACTCGAGTGCGTCGGTCCGCGGAGATCCGCAGGCACTGGAACGCGCCGTCCTCGCCGTGGTGCACAACGCCATCAAATTTGCGCCGGAAGGAAGCCACGTCGTTATTCATACCTCGCGCGCTGACGGCCGTGCGCGAATCGTCGTCTCCGACGCCGGGCCTGGCTTTTCTCCCGAGGGATTGGCTCACGCCACCGAGCGATTTTGGCGCGGCGCCGATTCCCGCGACGCCGTCGGTACCGGTCTCGGTTTGGCGATTGCCGAGTCCATTACGCACGCTGCCCGCGGAACGATGGCAATTGAGAATGGCCAAGCCGGGGGTGGCGTGGTCCGCTTTTCGTTCACGGTAGCGTAATGTTGGCAGAATATACTAGGTCGCATGAACAAGCTCTCATTAGCGGGCCTCACGCTCGTATTCGGTGCCTCTACCGTGTTAGCAGCCGCAGCCTATCCGGGACACCAGCTCGCCTCCAAGGCAAAAGTCACGATCGCGGCGGCTCATACGATTGCTCTCAAAGCCGTGCCCGGAAAAATCGTCGCCGAAGAACTTGAAAACGAAAAGGGCGCCTCCGGTTTACGGTATAGCTTCGATATTCGGCTGAGCGGCAAAACGCACGAAGTTGGCGTCGACGCAATCACCGGAAAAGTGCTTGAGAACGCTATCGAGGGATCGAATCCAGATTAATTCGCCGCGGCGTTCCTCTTGACTATCGCGTCCTTTGGACTCAATCACCAGAAGGTCATTGCTTTCGTGGTGGCTGCCCTAGCTGCTCTCGGCGTATGGGCCTATACCGTCACGCCCGCGAGTATATTTCCCGACATGACCTTCGCGCGTATCGACGTTGTCGCCGTTGCGGGAGACCTCCCGCCCGATCAAGTGCGCACGGCCGTGTCCATGCCACTAGAACGAGCCCTGTTAGGATTGCCTTCGGTCACTCGCGTGCAAACGACCTCGTCCCAAGGTAGCGCCGAGTTTATCGTGACCTTCGACACGCATTCGGACGTTCGTTTTGATTTGCAATACGTCGATCAAGCCATCTCGCAAACGCGTTCGGAGCTGCCCGCAGGCGTCGCGGTGCACGCTCTTGTCATTAATCCGAACCAAGAACCGGTCATCAGCTACGCGTTCGTCTCCCCGAGCATGTCGCAAACCGTCCTCCGGGAGCTCGTGCAACAAACGGTGGTGCCACAGTTCTACGGAACTCCGGGTTTGGCTCGATCGCTCGTCGTCGGAGGTCCGGTTCGTGAGTATCACGTCACCCTGGATCCCGCCGCACTCGCGCTGCACGGCCTGACGCCGCAAGGCGTCGGCAAAGCGATTTCCGACGCCACCGACGTGAACGCCATCGGCTTGGCGCAGCACTATTACCAGCGCAACGTGTTGCTGTTGGATGCGAATGTCAAAAGCGCCTCGGCGGTCGAAAACATCGTGGTTTCCGACGCTTCGAAACGCCCGGTTTTCATAAGATCGTTAGGCCGCGTAACGCTCGGGGTCGCTCCGGCCACGAGCCAAATGAGTTTCGATGGGCATCACGGCGTCGCCGTAAACTTCTTCGGTTTGCCGGGAGCGGACGCGGTGAAGATGGCTGCCGAGGTGCGCTTGCGCATGGACGCCTTGCGCGCACGCGTCCCAGTTGGAATCGCGATTACGCGCTACTGGGACCAAACCGATCTCATCGTGGAATCGC
>JALYVW010000162.1 GCA_030853005.1 Vulcanimicrobiota bacterium | reverse complement strand
CGTGGTTAGCCCGGCGCATGTGCCGGATTTGCAGCACGGCCGCCACTGCCGTTGCCGCGATAACCAAAAAAGTCCCGACCGATGCGACCGTGTTCCAAATTTCAAGGCTCATGCGACTGCTCCGAAATCAGGCACGAGCTGGGGAATGTACTCCGTCGAGAAAATCCCAGAGCGCTTGGCAAATTGCCGTGGTTGCCGCAATGACTTCGGCCCGTTTTTCGGGCGTGTCTGCATGACGCTCGATGAGCGCCCACTCCGAATTCGAGTGCCAGACATCCGCTTCTTCGTGGACCGTGAAAAACTCGTATGCTTCGGGATCAACGATACCGTAAAACTCTTTGAGTCCGGCAATTTTCGTCGCCGCAACGCCAGGTATTTGCGACTCGAACGCATGCAGCGCCGCTAGACCGACGTAAAAAGCCCGAGCACCGCACTGTTCGCGGAAGGTCTCGATTAAATCCACGGTCGATGGCAAAGGACGCGCAGCCGCTAGGGTCTCTTCGGTTGCTCCCAGGGCGAGTGCGAACGTTTTCCAGAGCGACGGATGATTTTTCTCACCCGCTTCTTCGCTTATGAGATTCTGCAAGATCTCTTGCCGGACGCTGAGATCGACTTTTCCATCCGCAAAAACGTGCGGCGTACGTGCGTGAACCGCGCTCAAATAGGTGGGCTCGGCCAGTACGTGTTGGTAGTATTGCTCGGCATAGTGACGCAATTGCGACTGCGAGAGCCGCCCCGCAGTCCACTCTTGGTAGAACGGGTGTTTGAGCAAGTGCTTGTGCTCGATTACGGAATCCACTGCTTCTTTAAAGGCCCTTGAGGTAGCGGCGATCGTCACGATAGACCCCTCTCAAAAATCGAATGCGCGAGTTCCTTTGAGTGTTGCGCGAAGGGGATGTGGCGTGCCTGCCGGGCGCATGCCACTCATGGGGACCTCGAGCGGCCAAGATCCACCTTAGAAAACGGGTAAAGCGAGACCATGGACGTCTGGTATTCGACGTGAACGAGACATTGTTAGACCTCGGCGACTCGACGATGAATTTGCTCGGCTCTTCGGTGGCCCCAGCGTACGCCGGGAGTGGTTTGATTTATTGCTTCAGTGTGTGTTTACGGCGACAATAACCGCATCGTATCGTGATTTTGGCGCTCTCGCTCGTTCGGCCCTCGCAATGATCGCCGCAAATCGAGTTATCGCCATCGGCGAACGCGACATCGAAAACGTTTTGGAGGCCGTAAAGCAACTCCAACCTCATTCGGACGTCCCTTTGGCGCTTCAGAGCCTGGCGGACGAAGGCTTTACGATGGTGGCGCTCACACAATCGACGCTCGCTACGGTCAAAGCGCAAATGGAGTATGCAGGTCTTAAGAAGTTCTTCTCGCGGACGTTCTCAGCTGACGAGATAAAGCGCTACAAACCCAGCCCGGAACCCTACCAAATGGTGCACAGAGGATGCTTTGCGAATTGAAAGATCTCCGATTAATTGCCGCGCATGGCTGGGATATCGAAGGGGCGATGGCGCAGCGCGCGCTGAGAATGATCGCCGATGGTGGCCTGGGGCGCGCAATCATGCTTGGAAATCGAATCCCGCGACGGACGAACGCCTGTTGCGCTCGATCGTCAAGAACGAGTCTTTCGTCGCGATTCCCGATGACGCTTCGATCCGCGAGGCCGATGCAAAAGGACTAGCTCCGTTTGATTTCGCGCCATCGTCCCCAGCCGTTCATGCTCTAAAGGCATTAGCATCATCACTCATGCGCAACAACTAGCGTTCCTCAAGCCGCCTTACCGCCCGCTCGATTGCATCAAACCGTCTGCGCTGTCGTTCCGGGTCGCGTTCGAGAATGGCATCCGTAAGCTTGAGGCCCGCTGCCGCTGGCGAACCAGCATCAAATGGTGGTTTCGGATCGTATTCTAAAAGCAACTGAATAGATTTTGCTGCGGCTTCCCCGGCGACGGCCGCCGCAACGCTCAAAGCAAAGTCGATTCCGGCCGTGACGCCCGCGCCTGTAATGCGGTTTCGGTCGAAAACGACGCGCGAATGTTCCGGAATTGCACCGAAACGGGCCAGGCAATCCATCGATGTCCAATGGGTGGTCGCGCGATATCCGCGCAACAAACCGGCCGCGCCCAAGATCAGCGAGCCCGTGCAAACCGAGGTGACGAATCGCGCTTGCGCCCCGCGGGTGCGAACGAACGAAAGAAACTCGTCGTCTTCGATGCGATCCACGTGGCCCGGGCCGCCTGGGATGAACAGGATATCAAGGGGCTGCGGACAGGTCTGTAGTGTGGTTGTGGGTAGGATCGCTAAACCGGTGTCGCTCTGGACGGGGTCGAGGCTGCGCGCAATAACGTGAGCGTCTGCGCCGTCGATTCGCGAGAAGACTTCGAACGGAGCGGTGAAGTCCAGTTGCGTCATGCGCGTATAGATGCACATGCCGATCGATAACCGCGGTATCTGGCGAACTTCCATCCAAGCGCCTTCGCACCTTTCCCTAGCAGAGCCCTGATTCTATCTGCGTGGACGCCCTTCGTCTATCACCCCCGCGTCCCGCATCTATATCCCCTATCTGCCGTACTATTTTTGCAGCCACCCGCGCATTTGAGCAATCTCCTTCGCTTGGGCGGATATAATGCCGCGTGCTAGAGATTTCACTTCTGGTTTTTTGCCGTAGCGTAACTCGACT
>JALYVW010000161.1 GCA_030853005.1 Vulcanimicrobiota bacterium | reverse complement strand
CCGTACCCGTGATCGGCATTATGACGGACGGTCGCGTTCGCGAGAAAATCATCTCCAATCTTGCCGAGTCGCAAGCGCGCGAAGCGCCGGTCGTCGTCGTCGCCAATTACGGAGACGAAGAAGCGAAGGCCATAGCAGACCACGTATTCTGGGTGCCTAAAGTTGACGAGCTGCTCTCGCCGATTCTCAATGTGATTCCGTTGCAATTGCTCGCCTACCATATTGCGGATATCGAAGGCAAGGACGTCGACCAGCCCCGAAACTTAGCCAAAACCGTTACCGTAGAATAGGATCCCGATGACGCGAAGCGATGGAAGGCGCCCCGACGAGTTGCGCCCCGTCCATATCGAACCAAACTATCTGAGCTATGCGGAGGGCAGCGCGTTGGTCACGGTTGGGAACACGCGCGTCCTGTGCGCTGCGACGTTGGAAGAGCGCGTGCCTCCATGGATGAAAGGTCGCGGGACGGGCTGGGTCAGCGCGGAGTATTCGATGCTACCTCGGGCCACGCAAGAACGCACCCAGCGCGAGTCTTCCAAAGGGAAAGTGGGCGGCCGCACGCACGAGATTCAACGCATCATCGGGCGCGCGCTACGCGCCGTTACCGACATGGCGAAGCTCGGCGAGCGCACGGTTTGGCTCGACTGCGACGTGTTGCAGGCCGACGGGGGCACTCGTACGGCCGCGGTCACCGGGGCGTGGGTGGCGCTGGCGCTGGCGGTCCTCAAAACGTTCGATCCTTCGGCACGCGGCAAATGGCCGCTCACGGGACAAATTGCGGCGACGAGCGTGGGAATCGTTGCGGGGATGCCGATGCTGGACTTGGCCTACGAGGAAGATAGCCGCGCACATACCGATATGAATGTATTCATGACCGATGCGGGCAAATTTGTTGAAATCCAGGGCACGGCCGAAGCCGCGCCGTTCAGCCGGGCCGAGCTCGACGCTTTGCTGGCGCTAGCGGAGGGCGGAATCGAACGCCTCCTACGGTCACAACGTGCTATCGTGGCGCAGTTTGGGTATCCGGTACCCGTACATGCTTGACGATCACGCATTTCGCGCCCTCATGGCTCGCGTTGGAAACTTCTACATAACCGACAAGGCGATGAAGCGCGCTCAGGACAAGATCGAAACGTTGGTCAGTGCCGGGGAAGCCGACCTACGCGAACGCAACGAGTATGTAGCGGCGGTCCGACGCTATTTTAGTGGATTCGAGCGCGAAGCCCGCGTCCACTTGCGCAATCTCGATAAACGACTCGAGCAAACCAATCAAGTACACTTCAATCTGACTGCCGAGCGGGCCGTCGCCGTTCGACGCATCGAAGCGACCGCGAACATTCTCTGCGACCTGCAGTCGATGCCCGTTTCCGAAAGCGCTTCCTAGCCTCGTATGAAGGCGCTCGAGGACCTCGGCAAAGCCACAACCAACATGCTGGAATATGCCGGGGGCATAGCCGAGCTCGGCGGCGAGACGGTCGGGTTTATCGGACGCTTGCGCATTCGCTTCGCCGAAACGCTCAACCAAGCGTATTTGCTCGGCTTTCAATCACTCGTCATTGTCTTGCTCACCGCACTGTTTACGGGTATGGTGTTTTCGCTGGAGTCTGCGCAACAGGCCGTATCGTATGGCTTCGGCGATATCGTCGGCGGAGCGGTCGCCTACACATCGGCACGCGAGCTGGGGCCCATGCTCTCGGCGGTTGTCGTGGCCGGACGCGTCGGGGCGGCGATCGCAGCGGAAATCGGATCCATGGTGGTCACCGAGCAAGTCGAAGCCTTGCAATCCCTCGGTTTGGCACCGGCGCGGTTTCTCGTCGTTCCTCGTCTGCTCGCGCTTATTATCATGCTACCGCTCCTGGCAATCTTCGCCGACGCAGTGTCGATCGTCGGCGGCATGTGGATCGCCAACGCGTACGCGCACATCAGCTACGATTCGTTCATTGCGTCTGTCCGCCAAACCATCGGGTTCCCGGACGTACTTAAAGGGCTGATCAAGTCAATCGTTTTCGCGATTATCATCGCGATGATTGGATCCTACCAGGGCCTCCGAACGACGGGGGGCGCCGCTGGCGTGGGGAAAGCGACGACGGGGGCCGTCGTCGTCTCCATCATTTTGATCTTCGTCGCCAACTTCGTTCTCTCGTACCTCCTTTTCGGAGCCGGATAGCGTGGCCGAAGTCATCGCCAAGCTCGACCGCGTCACGTTGAAATATGGCGACAAGGTTGTGCTCGAGAATTGCTCGATCGACATCGTCGAAGGCGCAATCACCTGCATTATCGGCCTTTCAGGGGCTGGGAAAAGCACGATTTTGCGCCTGCTCGACGGGCTGCGAAAGCCGGATGCCGGGCACGCGTACGTGCGCGGGAAGGACATTTGTCACATCGCCGAGCGCGATCTTCAGGAGATGCGATCGAAGATCGGATACGCCTTTCAATTTGCGGCTCTCTTCGACAGCATGACCATTGGCGAAAACGTTGCCCTGCCGCTACGCGAAAATACAACGTTAGACGAGAAGCAAATCCGAGAGGTTGCGGAACAAACGCTGGACAGCGTTGGCCTATCGCACACGTTCGATAATTTTCCAAGCGAGCTTTCCGGCGGTATGCTCAAGCGAGCGGGGTTCGCACGTGCCGTCGTGACCAGTCCGGATTTGGTCCTCTACGACGAGCCAACGACGGGGCTCGACCCGA
>JALYVW010000160.1 GCA_030853005.1 Vulcanimicrobiota bacterium | reverse complement strand
ATCATTTCACCGGCCTTTTCAAGCCCAATGCTTACGCAGCAGTCAACGTGGGGGGACAAGAAGATGTTCAGCGTCGTAGGTCGCCGAACTGTGGACAAACTTTTTGCGGGGTCCGCGCAGATTTAGTCTCTTATCGACTAAAGCGAGGCTCCGTCATCTGAGGCTTCGAATCTCGCTGCCGATGGCGAGAGAGGCTTAGACGGGGGATAATCGTCTGGCAGACGCTCGAGGAGCACGAAGTCTTGATAGCCTAGCGATCCGCGTGGGACGTAAGCTCGAATTCTAAACCACCGACTCCAATGCGTGAAGACATACCACGGGGCATGAAACGTGGTGTGATAGAAGTCGGGAAAGGGGCCACCCACCCAGCCGTCTTCACGTAAGAAAACGATACCGTGATCTTGCAGCACGCGTCGCAGCGCGGCAGGGTCCGCTGCTCCGCCGACGCGCTCGAACTCTTCAAAAGCGTGTTCGCCATGCACACTCAGTACCAAAAATCCGCCTGGCCTTGTTACGCGCCGCAGCTCGGCAAGCCAGCGGTCCTGCAGCTCTTCGTCAATGTGGCTGAAAACGCTGTGGTTGTACACAAGATCGAAGAAATTGTCGGCGTAATCGAGTGGCGGCCCCGGCTGGTTCGCCTTAACCGTAGCGTAGCTGAGATGGTGCTGAGCCCATTCCACGGCCGGTGGGTCAATATCAACACCGTGCAAAGCCGAGCTCTTAGCCAGATTCCCGAGCCAAACCAGCATGCGGCCGCATCCACAACCGAAATCTAAAATTGATGTGAACGATTCAAGCGGCCGCTGGATGACCGCAAGCACAGCCTCCACCTCTTGCACCGAACGACGCCCGGACTCGTAGAACCAGTCTCGGTCCGCGGTCCCGGTTACCCGGGCAGCGAGATGATCGCCCGGCCAAGCCTCAGTAAAACGGCGAAGATCGCTCATGCGGCCCTGCCGCGACGAGCGCGTGTGTGCAAATGCAGTGCGAGCCTTGTGCTCTGCATTCCGGTTATTTTGGACTGTCGCCCGCGATCAAAAAATGGTACCGAATAGTTATCAAGTAGCATCCGTGCTCACCCTTTTCAAACGCCGCAATTAGTTTCGGGAACTTTCAATTTTATGCCGGGCAGTCTGGGAGCCTTCTCCCATCCCGGCGGTTCGAACGATGGAAAAGGCGCCGAGTTCGCAGTCTTCTTCTCGGCCGGCCCTAGGACTGTTCAGGCTAAGGTATTGCCGCTATTGGTACAGGGAGCGTGTTTTGGAATCCGCGACCCAACTCCTTGGGTGGCCTTGAGCGTTACCATAAGATCCACTTCGGCCACATCAAGACTTTTCCAATAGTGTGACCGATGCGGCTAAAGAGCGTGGAATGATTCTCTCGCCGCGCATCAACGCCGGCGTTCGACGTGTAGGCGGCTCGCGCTAGAAGTTGATGATCGAGGATTCTACGACTAACAAACTGTCAGGCCCGCGCTCCGTTCAGAGGGTCCCCGAGGTCTAGGATCTGATCTCACGCAACCGCGTGCGCGATGATCCTGACAACTCGGCTAATCTCAGAGTCGGTCAGATCAGGCGCGACGGGGATGCCAAGAATAGTCGGGGCAACACGATTTGTGACCTCAAGCGATCCTCGCTGCAAGTCCGAAAAATATGGCTCCCGATGCAACCCATAACCATACCAACGACGCCACCCGATTCGTTGATCTTGTAAGGCGCTTTCAACGTCCGTTGCCTGCGTCGCGTCCTTTGCGACGAAAAGGACGTACGTGGAACTGATTTCCGGGCTCACAACAAAATTGCCAGCAATTCCCAGCTCTGACGCGTACGATAGATACCGTTCTGCGACGTTCCTAAGGGCCGAGCATTTTTCCGGCCAATTGTCGAGCGCGGCCAATCCGACGGCCGCGTGGTACTCGCTCATCTTGCCGTTAATACTGGCTGACCGGCACTGTCGGCTTAGAAAGAAACCAAAATTAAGAGCACGCCTAATTCGCGTTGTAAGAAGCAAATCGGTTGTAGCAATGCCGCCTCCTTCACCGGTGGCGAAGCCTTTTGTAGCATTAAAACTCATGGCGACCGGAAGTTCGCCGAGAAATCGCGTCTCAGCACACACATCGAAGCTCGCTGCGCCATCGAAGACGACTGCTACGGACGTTTTGTCGCGGAAGGTCCGCCACGTTTCTTGTTGTTGAGGGCGCCCGAAAGGAGCAACGGGGATGACAACGCCGGATTGTTCAAGCATTGGATGTTCAAGCAGTCGGCGTGGATCAAGTGCCCAGGTTGCTTCATCGATATCAGCAAGATAGGGAATGTAGCCGCATTGTTCAACGGCGGCCGCGGTCGCGACGAACGTGAAGGCGGGAATCAGAGCGAGCGGCTTGGCCGGCGAAGCGCGTCCCGCCGCTGCCAAGATGGCCGCGACTAGCGCAGCAGTTCCGCTCGCGGCCGCGATAAAACCGCCCGGCGGCAACTCGAGCAACGACCCCATTCGTTTTTCGAATTCGATATCGAGCGGCCCTAGATTCGTGTAGATTCGCGTTTCATCGATCCGACGCAGGTATGGTACTAGGAGCTCGGCCTCGGGCAGCTTGGGGCGAAGCAGTGGGATCGCAGCCTGTTGTAATGAATCCTCCATCCGATTCATCTTTCTCTCTGTCGCCTCTGAACCCGCCCGGCTGGGCGATGCAATGCCAAGCGCTATCTACACACTGACACATAGAAGGAGAGCGACCAAGGGC
>JALYVW010000068.1 GCA_030853005.1 Vulcanimicrobiota bacterium | reverse complement strand
TCCCGGCACATTTCTGTTGCGGTCGGGCATTTAGAATATCGTCCTGTACGACGATTTTGCCGGCGCCGCAGGCGTTGGCCATCTGGGAACGAGTGATTTTTCAGCGCTCGTCGGCAACCCGCACTACACCGGTTACGGACTCGTAAAAGCGCTTTCGGTCGGCGGCAACACGCTGCATAACGTCGTCGTCGAGACGATCCAAAGCGGCAATGCCCACATCGATGGAATTCTGGGGTTCCCATTTTTTGCCGACGCGGTGGCGAACATCTCGGTAACCAAAGCGCAGCTCCAGCTCGCGGATCCCAATGCATTTTCGCCGCAAGTACCGGCGGGGAGCTTCGCTTTCCCGTTGGACTTGAGCCAATTCGTCCCGGCATTCGATATGCGCATCGGGCAGACGGCGACGGCCCATCCGGTCTTCGATACCGGAATCGCGTCCTTCGTTTTACTTTCGCAGACGCTGCGCGATTCCGGGAAGATATCCGCTTCCGACTCCTCGTTTGAATATAGTAACGCAAGTGTCGGATCGACCGGAGCGTATGGTCCGAACGGCGGCTCCACCTCGAAAAGCGTGGGCTACTTGGCAATGAACGACGCCCAGGGAACCGGCCATTGCGTTGTCGCGCACGAAGTGTACGTAGGTCCCTACAAGTACGAAACGCCGCCGATTTGTTTTATCAATAATAACGTGTTCGGGGCGGACGGCGGGATCGTCGGAATCGATTTCTTACGCCACTTCGACTGGACGTTCGATTTTCCGCACAGTCGGCTGATCCTGGCACCGAACGGTCTTTAGCCGCGTAGTGCGGCGCGGTGATGGTGCGGTCGGAGGGACTCGAACCCCCAACCTACAAGTTCGTAGCCTGTTGCTCTATCCAATTGAGCTACGACCGCACACAGCCGCGTACCGTACAACGCGGTTTTCTTTTTACCTTCACGAATCCGTGGCGGAGGGGGAGGGATTCGAACCCTCGGACCGTTTTTTAGACGGTCGGTCATTTAGCAAACGACTGGTTTCAGCCACTCACCCACCCCTCCGCGGGACGGCGCATTATACGGGTTCCGGACGTTTTCGGCCTGCTTTACGAAGGATGCGCGGCCGGGGGCGTTTCGTCTATGAATTCCGGGATGATCGGTTTATCACGCCGAGCCTTTTTTAGCAATCCGTCGATGCCCAACACGCGGCCGGTTGGCAGGACGAAGTGCACCATGGATATCGCGAAAGCCGCCGCGTCTAGTGACCCGAGCGAGGGATAATTCGCCCACCCGCCGTTTGCCAAAAAATAATTTGCTGCAAGAAACATACCTCCCAGACCGCCGAGCCGGCTAAGGAACCCCAGGAGCAAACTCAAACCAACGAGCACTTCTCCTAGACGCACGAACTCTGCGAAGATCCCCGGATGTGGAATGACATCGAGTGACAAAAAGGCTTGATAAAACGTCGGACTTTTTTGCACCGCCGATTGTAGAAACTGTTCCATGAATCCGGTTGGCGGCAAGAACTTTGCACCCATGAGAAATTTGGGCACGCCGTGCGCTAACCAAAACACGCCGCTAAAGAGACGGAAAAGCGAGAGCCACAACGCGTAGCTTCGCGATGAGGGAAGCGTCATACAGAGAGAACCTCTTTGGACGTGCGACCGGCGACCAGCCGCGTGATGAGTTCCGCCACGTGTTTGGCAGCGTCGGGGCGAGCGAACTCGCGCATCGCTAGGCGCATGCGCTCTAGACGCTCCGGTGATTTGAGCAAATCGCGCATGGTCTTCGTCAAATCTTGCGCCGTCTTTGCTCGCAAAGCCACATGACGTTCCACTAGATATCGGGTATTTCGCTCCTCTTGGCCGGGCAGCGGCTTAAAGAGCACCATCGGTAGATTTGCAACCAGTGCTTCCGCACTTGTGAGACCGCCGGGTTTGGTCAGCAAGACGTCGCTCGCATGCATATACTCCGGCACGTTCGATATAAAATGTAAGACGCGCAGCGGGTAATGCGTGTTCTTCGCGGCGTCTAGGACGCGTCGTTCGAGTCGACGGTTGCGGCCGGCGATCACGACGGCACAAATCGGATCATCCAACCCGCTCAGCGACTTCATCATGGTTTCCAGCGGCCCCATGCCCAATCCGCCGGCCATCATCAACACGATCTTCCGGTCCAACGGAAGATCCAGACGTTCGCGCAGAACATCCCGGTCTTCGCTCACCGGCGCAAACCCCGAGTCCACCGGAATGCCCGAGACGATAACGCGCTCTTCGAGGACACCACGGCTTACCAAGGTGTTGCGCATGTCGTCGGTTGCGACCGCGTACCCGTCGATATTCTTGTGGATCCAAAACGCGTGTACGGCAAAATCGGTAACGATGCCCACGACCGGTGGCGCATCGGCAAATTGCCGCTTGTACTCGGCCATAACCCCGCACGGGAACGCGTGCGTACAAACCACAACGTCGGGCCGCTCCTCTTCCAAGAACGGCCGAAGATTCATTGCAGTGAACTGATGCACCCACGTGCGAAACGGGCCCACTTCCGTGGCCCGTTCGGCGCGGTTGTAAAGAAAGCGATACATCTGCGGTATGGTCTTGACCATGCCGAGATATCCATTGGAGACGACGCTCGAGACCACCGACGCAGCGTACTTATAGGAATCGACGACATCGGTTTGCACGTTTGAATCGAGGTTGATGAGAGCGGACCGCACGGCCGAGGCCGCGGACATATGGCCTTCGCCGACGTTGGCCGAAAGGAACAGAACGCGGATTAGCGTTTGTCCTCAGAGGGAGCGTCCTCTTCGGACGACTCCTCGGCTAACACGAAGAAGTCGTCCAGGATCTCCTGCGCCAGTTCGTCGTCGCCAAGAAGCGAGCCATGGGCATCCGTGACGACGAACTCATCCTCCGCTTCGCAATAGCAAACGGCGTACGCGTTCTTTTCTTCATCCTCAACGATTCCGACGACCTCGAACTCCATCTCCTTGCCATCGGTCGTTTTGACGACGAGCGTGTCTTGCAGCTCGAGCTCTGCCGGTTTTCCCGGCGCTCCGTTATCGCTCGACATGGTAAGAGCTCCTCACTTCAGATATTTGCGAACGTTTGCATTGTGTTCTTGCAGGGTCCTAGCGAATGCGCTATGCCCGTCACCCTTGTACACGTAGTAAAGGAAATCGGACTGCCGCGGATTGAACGCCGCCCGAATTGAAGGCTCGCCGGGGTTGGCGATGGGCGTCGGTGGCAGTCCCTGATGCTTATACGTGTTGTAGGGCGACTCCGTCTTCAAATCCCCGTACGTAATGACGGTATGATGCTGCGCGAAAGCATATTCCAGCGTGGCGTCCACCTCGAGGGGCATGCCCAAGCGCAGGCGGTTGTAGATGACGCTTGCGATGAGGGGACGCTCGTCGTCCGCTTTGCCCTCCTGTTGGACCAGCGAGGCGACGGTCACGACCTGCGGCACGCTCAAAGCTACGCGTCGCGCCTTTTGCACGGCGTCGGCTGGAAGCGCACGCCGGAACTGCGTCTCAAACATGGTTTCGATTTGCTTTGGCGTCGCGCCGATCGGGACGAGGTACGTACTTGGGAACAAATAGCCCTCGAGATTTTTCGTACGAGAACCGCCTACGACGATCGAGTCCCGCAAGAAATCACCGGCTAGACGTTCCGCACTTCCGAACCCAGCCTCGCCGAGCCTCGCCGCGATTTGGCGAGCGGTAAACCCTTCGGGAAAGGTTACCCACTTGGCGATTTGCGCGCCCCCGCTTTGCAAACGGTCCAAAATCTGGGCCTCCGTTTGGTGCGGAGGGAACTGAAATTCTCCGGCGTGCACGTCGGTATCCGCATGCTTCGCTTTTGCGTATCCGCGAAAGAGCAATGCCGACTCGATGATTCCATTGCGGGCCAGCTCGTCGGCAATTTCGTGAAAAGAGGCCCCTCGATCTACGATGACCGTTTTTGGGCTGCCCAGCGGCGAGGGCCTCAAGAAGATTCCGTAATACGCAACGGCCAAAAGCACCAGGGCGCCAAGCAACCCCATCGTGAGCAGCAACCGAATCGCGCGCATCTTAAAGCGTTCCATTTCTGCGGCGAGCCAAAAACGATTCGAGAATCAGCGCCGCAGCCATTTGGTCCACGACACCCTTGCGTTTTTTCCGCGACACGTCCGCAGCAATTAACGTTTTTTGGGCTTGGGCCGTCGTCATTCGCTCGTCCAACCGGTGGATCGTCCCCGAAAAAGCGCGCGCTAAGTGCTGCACAAAGCGGTCGATGCCCTTGCTTGCGATTCCGCGCGCTCCCGCGAGCGTGACCGGATCGCCCACGACAATTTCGTCGGCGGCGTACGAGCGAAGGAGCGCTACGATTTCGGAAATGTCGTCCCGCACGTTCGTTCGCTCCAGAACGCGCACGGGCATCGCGAAGGAGCCGCTCGGATCGGCGACCGCGATACCGATGCGCCGCGTACCGACGTCTAAAGCGAAGATAGGCATCGCTATCCCGTTACGAACTGCGCGAGATGGAGTCCCGCCTTGGGCCTACGTCCGAGGTGATGATTTACGAGCGATTCGACGGCGCGCGCCACGCGGGGAGTCGCGCGCGCAACGGGGCGGATCTCGCCGCCCCGCTCCGCTGCAAGCGCGCGCATATTGGCGAGGTCGCTCGCGTCTAAATCGAGGGCTTCTCTCCACGAAGCCCCGCACTCCCGCCCGGCGAGGCCACCCTGCTCGGCGTCGACCCACGCGCCGTCGGCCTCCAGTGCAGCGCCGCATCGCACGCAGCGGTCGAGCGGAGGCGTCAGGCCCAGAGCAGCGAGCAAGCGCAACGAAAAGCGCGGCAATAACGACGCGGGCTCGGGCGATGAACCGATGGCGGCGATCGCATTCACAAGCAACTCGTAAATGTCGGGAAGAGCGAAGTCCGGCTCGCAAAACGTATCCACGAGCTCGGCCACGAGACTAGCCGCAGCGAAAGCCTGCGGTTGAACGATCTGATCCCAGTGCGCACGTCCGAGCTCCGCGGACACGATAACATCGAGATTGCGCCCGCGGTGCATCCCCAGGACGACCTCGTTCATGAACTCCATGCGCCCCGACAGGTGGCTCTTGGAGCGGCGCACGCCCTTCGCTACGGCATCCATTTTGCCGCGCTCGGTACTAAACAGCGTATAGATTCGGTCCGCTTCGCCGAGCGTTCGCGTGCGCAGCACGATAGCGTGCGTTTTGTACGCACGCGCTTGCGGACTCACGGTCCGGCGTCCGTCGCCTCTCGAACCTGGGCGAGCACGAACGCGTGCGGCAACAACACGTCCGCCGTCGTTTCTACAAGTCCGGATTCGGTCGTAAACGCGACGGGCATGCGTGGGTCGAACTCCACGATGAATTGTCGGCAAGCCCCACAAGGCGCGGCCGCTATCCCGTCCCCTCCCGTAACCGCGATCGCCCGTATCGTGCGATGACCTTCGGCGACGGCGCGCGCGAGCGCGACGCGTTCCGCGCATACGGTCAAACCGTAACTCGCGTTCTCCACGTTGCATCCAGTCACGATGGTACCGTCCCCGGTCTCCACGGCCGCGCCGACGCGGAAGTTGGAATATGGGGCGTGTGCGCGCACGCGCGCTTCACCGGCGGCAGCGAGGAGTCTGTCAAACTGCATCGCGTTCCACTTCTTCTTCCGACAGTTCCGTCTCCGGTTGCGCTCGCCTGAGGACCCGGACCGAAAGAATCCTGCGTCCGCGCATGCGCTCCACAACCAAGTGCGTGCGCTCGTCCACGTCGATGCTCTCCCCTTCATTGGGTAGGCGACCCAAGCGCCCTACGGTGAAACCACCGATGGTCTCAAACTCTTCGTGGGGCAAATGCGTGCCGAGTTTGGCGTTGACATCCTCGATGTTAACGCCCGAATCGACTATGGCTTCGAATTCGCTCACAATTTGGACCGGCTCGGTCTCGTCCGCGTCGTGTTCGTCGCGAATCTCACCGACGATTTCTTCCAGCAGATCTTCCATCGTCACGACGCCGGCAGTGCCTCCGTATTCGTCCACCACGATCGCCATCGAAAATTTGTCCCGCTGCATGGCGCGCAGCATTTCGGCAACTTTTTTGTTTTCAGGAACGTGGGTCGCAGGGCGCATCAACATGCGTAGCGGGGTCGTGCTTATGGTTCCGTTTGCGAGGCTGATGAGTAACTCGCGGTCGTGGACGATGCCTTGGATATCGTCCTTTGACTCGTGGTAAACCGGTAGTTTTGAATAGCCTTCGGCGATCACCACGTCCAGCGCACGCCGGGGGGAATCGTCCAAGGATACTGCGACGACGTTGGGGCGCGGCGTCATCACTTCGCGCACGATCGTGTCGCCAAACTCAATAATCGAATGGATCATCTCGCGCTCTTGTTCTTCGAGCACCTTTTGTTCGACGCCGACGTTGACCAGGGCGCGAATATCGTCATCGGTGACGAACATGTTCTCCGTCCCGCGTATGCCGAATGGCCGAAGCAAGAGATTTGTCACGAACAAGAACGCCTTCACAACGGGCGTCAGGAAACTCGCGGCAATCCGCATCGGTGGCGCGAGCGTCAGGGCCCATCGCTCGCTGGAAGAAACGGCGATCGTCTTGGGCATGATCTCGCCAAAGAGCAGTAGTAAAATCGCCATCAATGCGGTGGAAACGAGCGGCGCGTGGGGAACGCCGGCCCGAATAAACAGATAGGTGGAGAGGGAGTCCGCCGCCAGCAAGACGATCGTGTTGCCGATCAGCACTGAGGTCAGGAAGCGATTGCGGTCGTCGACGAGGTGCAGCAGCGCTTGGGCGTTCTTTAACCCGCGTTCCATCAACGTCTTGGCACGCAAGCGCGACATCGAAACCAGCGCCGCTTCGGATGCGGCGAAAAACGCGGCAAGCACAATCAACGCGGCAAGCGCGGCGACTTCATACCAGGGGATTGAAAGTGTGGTAGTCACGGCCGGCAGCTACGCGAAACGGTCCGGCTGGTCAATGTCCAAATCCGGGCCATTATAGCACAATGTGCGGGCGGACCAGGAGATACACGGTTAGCGCCACGAGGGTCCCAACAAGCGCGCCCCACGCGACCTCGCTCGCCGAATGGATCCGAGCCTCTATTCGGCTCTGCCCGACGAGGAACGCCACGAAGTACCCGAGCCCGGCGGCGAGTGGTTTTTGATAGAATGTCGCGAGGATCGTGGCCGCCGCAAAGGCGAGCGCGGCATGGGACGAGACCGCGCCGCCCTGCAAGGCGGATCCTCGCCCGGCGATCGCCTTGGCAAATATCGTCGCGATTACGGCCAGCGCTAAGGTAATGAACGCCGTATTGGCCGGTACGACTTGTAACGCACTAAAGACGCGATCGCCCCCGGACGCAATACCTTGGTAGAACACCAGATAGCCGACGACGACCGCGCCGATGGTAGCGATCAGCACGGCACCGGCCGCCGCGTCCTTAGCCGTTTTGGCAAGCGGGTGATGCACCACCGTCAATAAATCGACGATCGCTTCCACGGCCGTATTCAGCAGCTCCAACGTGAGAACGATCACGATTGCAAAGATAATCGCGATGACGTAGATGCGATCCAGACGAAGAACTAGCGTAGCGAGCATGACGAACGCGGCGAGAACGAGGTGGATTCGCATGTTGGGCTGCGTTTTGGCCGCGTACATGATGCCTTGAAACGCGTAGTGAAACGAACTCCAGAACTTCGTCTCGGTAATCTTAAGATACTCGGGATCGTGCCCGGAGCGAGGCTCGTCGGGCTTGGGGTTATTCACCATCGTCGTCGTAAGGCCACGGCATGCCGATTGTCCGTGCCAGGCGGCGTTCCTCCGCGCGCATCCGACGGCTTTCCACCGGCTCCTCGTGATCGTGGCCGAGAACGTGCAGCACTCCATGGATGAGCAGCCTTTGTAATTCGCGCTCGAGCGGCGCGGCGTAGTCTTTCGCTTGCCGGCGCGCCGTATCGACGCTTATCACGACGTCTCCAAGCATTCGTTCTCCGCCGTTCTTTTCGTCGGGTTCCAAGGGGAAAGATAATACGTCCGTCGGGCAATCTTTGCCTCGATGCAGGCGGTTGAGATTTTGGATCTTGCGGTCGTCGACCAGGGTGAGCGAAAGCGTCGATTCCGATTCGCCCGCCGCGTCGAGCAAGAGCTTTGCCGTTGTCTTTAATCCGCGCGAATCGATGCCGCTGCCGCGAGTCGCATTCCGAAAATAGATCATGCGCGCGTGGAGTAGGCTCGAATGATGCGCGCGACCAGCGGGTGGCGCACAACATCGGTCTCGCTCAGCTCGACGACCCCGATGTCTTCGATGTTGGCAAACAGCCGCGGGGCTTCGACGAGCCCGCTCGACTGGCCGCGCGGAAGGTCGATTTGCGTGACGTCACCATTCACCACCATTTTGGAATCGGCACCTAAACGTGTGAGCAGCATTTTGAGCTGTTCGCGCGTCGCGTTTTGCGCTTCGTCGAGAATAACGAAGGCTTCGGAAAGCGTGCGGCCCCGCATGTAGGCCAGTGGCGCGACTTCAATCACCCCACGCTCCAGGTAGCGTTCCACGACGCTGTCCTCAAGCAGGTCTCCCAAGGAATCATACAGCGGCCTCAAGTACGGGTCGACCTTTTCCTTGAAATCTCCGGGTAAAAATCCGAGCTTTTCTCCGGCCTCGACCGCAGGACGGGAGAGGATCACGCGCGACACCTCGCGGTTGCGCAACGCGCGCACCGCCATTACGACCGCCAAAAACGTCTTGCCCGTGCCGGCGGGTCCGATGCCGAAGGTCAGCGTGTTGCGCCCAATGGATTCAACAAATGCCCTCTGCCCGGCAGTTTTGGGGCGAACCTCGCGTCCGCGTTGCGATTTAAAAAGCGTGTCCGGCACGGTTTCCGTTTCGCGTTTTGCGCGCACGTCGGCAGCGGCAAGTGCCACATCGTCAGGAGTCAATTGCGTCCCGCGCACGGCGGCGTCAAGCATGCGCCGCAACACGTCTTGCCCCGCGGAAACCGCGGACGCAGATCCATGCATGACCAAGTGGTTCCCATCAACGCGCAGGGTGACGGCAAGCGCGTCTTCGAGCGCTGAGAGATTTTGATCGAACTGTCCGAACAACCGGAAATGATCGGTTAGGGCGCCTAGGTCGACGGTGCGTTCGGTGGTGGACTCCAGTTCGATTGCTCCCTTAGTGTCAGCGGCGGGGCCAGGACTTCGGCGGCCACGACGGCCCGAAGTAACCCTTTCCCACTTTCGAACAGTCCGCTCAACAGTCCGGTCGGGCGCGGGCCTTCATGCTCGAGGTCGATCACGTGCATCGGGAGCGCGTCGAGGGCTTCGATCGCATCGAAGGCGGGCATGGCTTCAGCG
>JALYVW010000159.1 GCA_030853005.1 Vulcanimicrobiota bacterium | reverse complement strand
GCGCATGGTGGGAACCGTGTCGCGCGACCTGTGGGTTGGAACGTTTCACTCCATTTGCGTTCGCATTTTGCGCCGCGACGGCGCACGGGCCGGAGTCGCACCAAACTTCGCGATCATCGACGACACCGACCAGCGTTCGCTGGTTCGCGAGATTCTCGTCGACCTCGATTACGACGAGCGTCAGCTCTCCCAAGGCGCCTGCCTCTCCGAAATCAGCAAAGCCAAGAACGCGCTCATGTGGCCGGAGCAGTATCAAGAAAAGAATTCGTCATTTTTGGGCGAGCGCTTCGGCAACGTCTACGCGGAGTATCAACGCCGCCTTGCCGAATCCAACAGCTTGGACTTCGACGACCTCATCCTGCGAACGATCGACCTCTTTGAAAAAGATGCGAAGACGCGCGAAAAGTGGCAGAACAAGTTTCGCTACGTTCTCGTGGATGAGTACCAAGATGTGAATGCGGCGCAGTACCGCCTCATCTCGCTGCTTTCGGAAAAGCACAAGAACGTCACCGTCGTCGGCGACGACGATCAGTCGATCTACTCCTGGCGCGGCAGCGACTACAAGATGATCCTGCGTTTCGAAGAAGATTTTCCGGGCGCCAAGGTGTTTAAGCTCGAAGAGAACTACCGCAGCACGCAGACGATTTTGGATGCCGCCAACGCACTCGTTGCCAACAACAAAACGCGAGCGGAGAAGAAGCTCTTTACGAGCCGCGGCGTCGGCGACCCCATCACGGCCTTTGGCGCAGACACCGAACGCTCCGAAGCTCGGTACGTCGTCGAGAAGGTCAAAGAACTCGTTCGCGCCGGCTCGGCGTACAAAGACTTCATCGTGCTCTATCGCACGAACGTGCAATCGCGCGTGTTCGAAGAGGCCCTTATCGCCGAAGGCATCCCTTACCGCGTGGTCGGTGGGGTTGGCTTTTATGCGCGCACCGAGGTCAAGGACATCATCGCGTACCTGCGCTACATCGATAATCCGGCCGACGCGATCGCTTTCAAGCGTATCGTCAATGTCCCGCGCCGCAGCATCGGCCAGCAGACCCTCGCATCGTTAGTCCAACACGCGACGAAGGCACAGGTCCCAGTCGGCGAAGCGATCTTCGATAAGGATTTGCTGAAAGCGGCCGTCCCGAAGAAGACCAAGGAACTGGAGAAATTCGCGGACCTCATTGCCAATTTGCGTTCGCGTCTGGCCGATTTCTCAATTGCCGACCTCCTCGTTGCTGTCACGGAAGAATCGGGCTACCTTCGCGAACTGCGGAATGAAGATACCGTCGACTCTCGCTCACGCATTGAGAATTTGCAAGAACTTGTGAGCGTCGCGCGCGACTACCAAACCAACGAAGAAGAAGCGACGCTGGCGGGGTTCCTAGCGAACGTTGCGCTCATCAACGATCTCGATTCCTTGGACCCAGATGCATCGTACGTGACGCTTATGACGCTGCACGGCGTGAAAGGCCTCGAGTACTCGAACGTCTTTCTCACCGGATTGGAAGAGGGCGTATTCCCGCACAGCCGCGCCCTGGTGGACATGACGGAGCTCGAAGAAGAACGCCGTCTCGCCTACGTCGGCGTGACCCGTGCGATGGAACGTTTGTTCCTTTCGTATGCCGAGCGGCGCACGCTCTTCGGCAACACGTTCGCGCACCCGAAGTCGCGCTTTCTCGAAGAAATGCCGAACATCGAAATGCTCGGCGGCGTGGTCCTGCCGCGACCTTCGGGCGGCCGGTGGCGCGAAGTCGCCATACACGAAAACGCGGGCGCGGGCGTTCAAATGGGCCTCGAGCCCGGCGATCGCGTTCGCCATCCGAAATGGGGCGAAGGCGTTATCGGTGGCGTCATCGGTGCGGGCAACGACGGTCTCGTGACCATCAACTTCCCGAACGTCGGGCAAAAGATGGTCATGCTCAAATACGCGCCGCTCGAAAAGATCTAAACCGGCCGTCATGCTCAAGGTCGCCGTCGCCGGTGTCTGCGGGCGAATGGGCCGCCTAACGCTCGAAGCCATAGGTCGAACTGCCGACGTATCGTACGTCGGCGGTTTTGCGCGCGCGGCTCGTCCGCAGGAGCACGTTTTCGCTAGCCTCGACGAACTCTTTGGACACGGTCGCCCGGATGTGCTCGTCGATTTCACGGTGCATCCGAAAACCGTTGAGGTTGCAACGGCCGCCCTTCGTGCCGGCGTGCGGCCGGTGATCGGCGCGACCGGGTGGAGAGAATCGGAGATTTCGGCGCTCGAAAAGCTGAGCTCCCAAGAGCAATTGGGAGCGATGCTGGTGCCGAACTTTGCCATCGGCGCCGTGCTGATGATGCGCTTCGCGCGCGAGGCGGCCCGTTTTTTCCCGACGACGGAAATTATCGAAATGCATCACGATACGAAACGCGACAAGCCGAGCGGGACTGCCAAGCTCACCGCCGATGGCATGCGCTCCGAAACCGGGCGCGACACGCCGATTCATAGCGTGCGCCTTCGCGGACTCGTCGCGCATCAAGAAGTGTTGCTCGGAAATACGGGCGAGCTGCTTACCATTCGGCATGATTCGATCTCGCGCGAATCGTTCGCCGCGGGCATTGTAATGGCAATTCGGCGAGTCGCGTCGCTTTCGTCGCTTGAAGTTGGCCTGGACGCGGCGCTGCGCGAGCACGAGGCGCAATGAACGTTGCGATCGTCGGTGCCACGGGCGTCGTTGGCGCTACGGTTCTGCGGGTGTTGGAAGAGCGCGACATCCCGGTTGACCGGATAGGCGCATTTGCAAGTCGCGACCGTGGCGGCGAGGCGACGTTTCGGGGG
>JALYVW010000158.1 GCA_030853005.1 Vulcanimicrobiota bacterium | reverse complement strand
TCGATAAGTTCCGTGGATTGATTCCCGCGGAACATCGGACCGATGAGGCCGCCGGATTCTATCAGGTCGCCTATAACAAGCTCCAGCCACACTCTAAAAACATCGCCTGATAAACGTGTCCTGGGTATCCGCGCCATTTTCATCTTATTCATAATCGGCAACCGTAAGGCGTAGCATGAGAATCACGGGCGGAACATGCCCAACTTTCGCCGTGACGAATTGCGTAGAATCCGCGATACTGGGCCCAATGTACCCCCCGAATATACCCGAAACCAACGTCAAGTATGCCCCGCGCTGAGCGTCTTGCCAAAGCTGAGCGGCGGGGCCGACTGTCCGATGCCCTGAAGGCCGAGTACGCCGCCTCCGGGTTGTTAACAGCGGCGGAGGCAGCCATCGAGCTCCGGTGCTCATTGCGAACGGTGTACTACCTTGTGCAACGGGGCCTGCTGTCGTCGGAAAGCATCACGCAAAAACGTGTTGCTATCCCAAGCGCTGCGATCGTACGCTATCGGCGCGCGCTCTCTCGACTCGGGGCAGAGACGGATAGGGAGTTTGATCGATACGGTTTGTGTCGGCCTGCTGATTGTCACGTTGGGCCGCGCGTATTGCCGCCCAAGAATGATAACTGATATGCGCCCCTTCTCAGACTCAGCCGAACCCGAACCACGCGTGCTCACGCTGGCGGCGGCGGCCCAACGTGCCGGCGTCACGCGGTCCACGATCGCCCGCGCTTACCGCGCGGGTAGGCTGAGGTATTTCCGGACGCCCGGGGGTGGGGTGGTCAGGATCCCCTCGAACGCGCTGCAGGACTGGATCGCGGCCAACTCCTACGGCGGTCCGCCACAATGATCCGCAGCGTGAGCAACGTCGCGAGACGCGAGCAGCGTCGCGCAAAGATGCGGCGTGACGCTGCCTACACCTTCTCGGTGGTCATTGGCGACGCCGCCATACACGGCTGCCTCGCCCGGCGCTCGCCCGGCGGTGACTGGACCGTCCGTGGACCCGAGCGGCGCACGCCCCGGGGGTGGGTCGCGTGCGTCGACTTCGGGGCGGAGGCGTGCGTGGAAATCGGCCACCTGCTTGAGCGGAGATTTGATGCGGACCGCGCCGGTGATGCAGCATGACGCGCCGATCTCCGCTCAAACCCTGGCCGAATGAGCACCCAATAGGCGCCGTCGTCGATCTGCACGCCGCCTATACGCAAGACCCACCACCACGCAACGACGTCTTGCTCGGCGCAGAGCCCGGCGAGCTGACGATGCTTATCGGCCTGGGCGGTGTCATGAAATCCCAAATGCTGCTCGGCAACATCGCCCACGATCTTGCAACAGGCGGCATGCTCCGCACTTCGCTGCTGCCGGACGATATCGGGCCGCAGCGTGTACTGTACGTCACGGCGGAAGAATCCGTCATCGAGCTCGGCCGACGCTTGCATCGCATCGGTACGCATTTACCGCCTGGTGCGCGGGAGATCTGCGCGCAAAATCTCGTCGTACAAAGCATTAAAGGTAAACGCATGCCTCTCATCACTGCGCATGGAGAGGTCGATCCCGCCATCTACGATCAAATAGCCCGTGCCGGCGATGGGGCAAACTGCATCATCATCGAACCATTGAACCGCTTTTGCAAAGCCGACGGCAACGCCGATGCGACAATGAGTACGTTCGTGGAAGTGTGCGAATCGATCGGCATTCAATGCCAAGCGCTCGTCGTTAGCGCGCACCACAGCGGAAAAACTGCAGAATGGAATGGGCATTCCGCAAGCGCCCTTGCCGCCAAGGGCAGCACGGCCTTAATCGATGGCGCCCGACTTAATATGGTCCTTGCTCGCGTCGCTGAAAAGGTTCTGCGTTGGCGCAAACTCACGAACTACTATCGCACCCTTACGATAGCAAAAGCCAACAACCGCAAAGAAGGGACGCTATGGTTTCGCGTACGCGACGATGGCACGCTCGAGTACGACGAATTCGAGACGTTCCGTGAAGACCTCGAACAGGATGATCGCGAGCAACGAAACGCTAACGGCAAACGTAGGTCCAAGTCCGTCTCGATTGCGGACGTCGATAGGAACGGCCGTCACGTCTGCGGACTCAAGGACGCGTGATGCAATCATTGAATCACGCGCGCGTGGACGCGGCGCATCTAATGGACGGACTATTCGTTATCACGCAGGGCCGCAAGGACCGCGGCAAATCGCAAAATCGCATCGTCGAAACGACGTTCGGCACGGTTCATATCAAGTTTGCCTGCGTAGAGCCGCTTGGTGTTACCGATCAAACTCTTTTTCTCGTACTCAACGCAATCGCCGGCATCCAAAAGACGATCATCTCAAGCGATGGCAGTGAGTATGCGCAAGCAATGCATGCACTGCTCCAGGCCAAAGACGAGTGCGCGAATCTCAAGGGCGTGCTGGTAGCCACGGCGCGACCAGACCTAGTACTCCAGACTCAACTACAAGACAGCGGTACGAATCGACGGCGCGTTGACGAAGCCCTCGAGCGCCTCGGCAACGTTGTGGTTTGGATTTACGATACCAAAACCAAGAAGGGCGGCAACTCCCTCCTCTTAGGCGTTCGCAGGGACGGCGAAATGAGGTACGTTTCCCTCAACCACCGCGTTTACAACGCACTATTTTTTTCCGGGTACATTCGCATCGATCTTTTTGAGCGCGCGCAGATCAAGTCGGACGTCGGCCTACTCGTACATGCCTTCTTTTCGCGCTGGCTACGCGTGGGTGACGGACGGCGTAAAATCGGCTGGGGCACGCTGGCGGCGCACGTTTGGATTGATAGCCTAGGCC
>JALYVW010000157.1 GCA_030853005.1 Vulcanimicrobiota bacterium | reverse complement strand
AGCCTATATACTTTACATCTACGGGAACGAGCCGGCGATACGGTTTGTCCAGCAGGACACACGAGCGCAAAGACTCGGGTTCCCGATCCCGCAACATCGATTGCAGGTACGAGAGCGTCAGCCCGTTGTCGACGATGTCTTCGACGACGAGCACGTTTTTACCGGCGATGCGCTGATGGGTATCCTTTAACATACGTACTTCTCCACTCGACCGGCTCGAGTTGCCGTAACTGGAAACGACGAGATAGTCGATGCCGACCGAACTCGGGCCATCGGGCACGCGTGAAATCGCTCGCGCGAGGTCCACCGTGACATAAAGCGCCCCCTTTAACACCCCGAGCAAGAGTAGGGGTTTCCGGGCATAGTCCGCTGCGATGCGCGTCGCGAGCGATTCGATCGTCCGAGCGATCTCTTCTTGACTAAAGAGCGTCCGCTTGATGGTAGCGGCAAAAGAGGCTGCCAGCACCCTCAGGCCTCCCGCCGCACGGTCAACGTTCCGCGCTCGATAGTTAGTTCGACGCCCGCCTTCATAAAGAATCGGCCCGACCGGCCGGATTGAAGAGCGCGGACCGCCTCTTCAACGTGGCCAAAGTCCACGTCCCGCAGCGTGTCCTCTTGGCCGAGAGCGGCGCGGACCACCTGCCGCAGTGCCGACGCATCCGTACCGTCGAGCTCGTCCGAGACGAGTCCAGCCGCCCGTGCGACGGCGCCGTCGAGCCCCGGGAATGACGGCCGCAGAGCCGCAAGCGCTGCCCGCACGGTGTTCCGACGGAATCTCCGGTCTGCATTGGTCGGGTCCACGGCGTACGGCAGATGCGCTTCGTGTACGTGGGTCTGCAGCGCGCTGCGCTCGTGGCGCAAAAGGGGTCGGATCACGTCAACTCCCGGTGTGAAGGCCCGGCGGGCTGGCATCCCGGCCAACCCTTCGAGCCCCGTTCCTCGAAATAACGCCAGCAAAACGGTCTCGGTTTGGTCTTCGGCTTGATGCCCGGTCGCAATCGCGGAGCACCCCGCGTCGCTAGCCAAGCGTCCGAGCTGCTCGTACCGGGCATCCCGCAGGGCGGCCTCGCCGGCGAGGGCCGGGAGCGCCGCGACCTTAACCGGTAGACCGAGCGCGGCCCCCACGCGAAGAACGACCGCCTCGTCCTGCCATGCCGAGGGGCGGGTCGCGTGATTTACGTGCCCGATCGTCAGACGCAGTTTCAAGGGCCGGGTTAGCGCTGCGGCAATCGATGCAAGCGCCACGGAGTCGGAACCGCCGCTGCACGCGACCAGCACGCGTTCGCCCGGACGGAAAACGTTCGATCGTTCGACTGCGCTCTCCAGAGCGCGTTCCGGTTTTGCTCCACGCATTTAGCGCAAATGCCGCGCGATCTCGCGCTGCACGTCGCGCTTGGTCGTAGCCTCACGTTTGTCCCAGAGTTTTTTTCCACGAGCGAGGCCGACTTCAATTTTGACTTTTCCGCGCGTGAAATACAACCGCAACGGGATAAGGGTGAGACCCTTTTCGGCGGCCTTGCCTCCGAGGTCGGCGACTTGTTGTTTGTGCAAGAGGAGCTTGCGCGGACGATTCGGTTCCACGTTGGAGAAGCTGCCTTCTTTGTACGCGGGGACGTGCATGCCGAGTAACCAAAGCTCGCCGTCCCGCAAACGGGCGTAGGCCTCGTTTAGGCTGACGCCACCTTGCCGAATCGATTTGACTTCCGTTCCCGTCAACGCGAGGCCGGCCTCGATGGACTCGAGGATGTGATATTCATGCCGGGCGCGCCGATTGTCGACGGATGGTGCCGATGCGCGCTTCGATTCGGCTTTTGCTTGCACGCGCGCCTGCTTGGATTTAGCCATCGGCGTCAGCTGTTTCCGGGTTACGCCGGTCCCGAGCGTCTTCGATGCGACCCTGCGCGACGAAACGTCCGTCGGCTTGCGCGAGCGTCACGCCGTCTACCGTCTTCAGGAGAGCGTCGACACCCAAAACGGTACGCCGCATCCACGTAACGCGGCCCTCGAGCACGAGCGGGATACCCAGCGGAACGGGCTTGCGGAAGCGTACGTTCACGCTAGCGGTAACGCCGCGATAGCCGGAGTGACCGGCCGCGTGCGCCATCGCTTCATCGAGAAGCGACATGGCGATCCCGCCGTGCGCGATCCCGCGCCAGCCTTGGAACTGGCCGCCGAGCGTAATGCGCGCGGACACGCCATAATCTTCGGGCGCGAATTGCAAATGCAGGCCGATTGGATTGTCCGGCCCGCATGCGAAACACTTCCCGTCGTCAATCGGCGTCATCTGCCCACCTCCAAACGGGCGATCAGTGTCTCCGGCAAGTTGGCAGCGCGCATTTTTTCCTGGATCCGCTCGATTGGATAGCGGTAGCGAACCCACTCGATCCGCCGTTTCTCCGGCTCGTAAAAAACAAAGGAGGCTTCGGGATTGAGGTCGCGGGGCTGACCGACGCTGCCTACGTCGACGATGTAGCGCTTGTCCGCATCCATCGTAAGTTCGCCGCCGCGCTGCATGTGCGCGTGTGTGACCGCTCCCGAGGAATCCAACGCGTACCATTCGGCAATGTGCGTGTGCCCGACGAATACCAGCGGCGCATCCGTGCGCGAGAGGGCACGCTTGGCGCCGGCTTTATCTAGAATATACTCGAAATAATTGACCGGGGCGCCGTGCACGAGCAAATAGTCCGGCTCCCGTATCTCGTAACTCAGTCCGTTCAGCCAGCGCACGTTTTCAGCATCGATGATCCCTTGCGTCCAAGCGATCGCCTCGCGTGCCGCTGGGTTAAAATATTCGACACCA
>JALYVW010000067.1 GCA_030853005.1 Vulcanimicrobiota bacterium | reverse complement strand
TGCGGGCCTTGAGCGACCCCGATGCATTGCGACCGTTCGACGTCGTCTTTTTTGCGGGTTCGGAAGACGCGAGCGAACGCTTCGTTCCGCAGCTAGCGAGCGATGGCCGGTTCGTCATCGACAACAGCCCGGCATTCCGCATGACCGAAGGCATTGGACTGATCGTCCCGGAGATCAACGGCGACGCGGTGAAGGCCGCGGACCGTATCTTCCCAATTGCGAACTGCACGGCGATACTGCTCTGCGTCGCCCTCGCGCCCATCGCGTGCACCGCCGGGCTGCAAAGCATAACTGTCGCGACGTATCAGGCCGTAAGCGGCGCGGGTCGTGAGACGCTGGAAGCCTTCGATCGTGGAGAAGGGCCGATCGTGCGAAACGTCGTCCCGCAGATCGGCGGTTTTCAGGCCGACGGCTCGACCGGCGAAGAGGCCAAAGTTGCGAACGAGACACGCAAGATTTTGCAATTGCCACGGTTAAGCGTCGCTGTTATTTGCGTGCGGGTTCCGGTGCGGACTGCACACAGCGAGGCCGTGTTTTTCGAAACGACACACGAAACCTCGGTGACCCGGCTAGCCGCCGCGCTCGTTCAAAGTGCGGGCATCGTATTCCATGGAGATGGAGTCGTGACGCCACGAGATGTTGAAGGCACCGATATGGTGCACGTGGCGCGTCTCCGATCGCTGGACGACTCCGGACGCCGGTTCGCGCTGTGGCTATCGGGCGACCAGTTACGCAAGGGGGCGGCTACGAACGCGGTGCAGATCCTAGAATTGCTGCTGTCGCGAGGGTACGTTCGAGCGTGAGCGTGAGAGTTCTTAAATTCGGGGGAACGTCGCTCGCGACGCAAGATTCGCGCAACGTTGCCGGCCGCCGGGTGCAAGAAGTGGTCGAGCGCGGGCAACGACCGGTCGTCGTGGTTTCGGCAATGGGCCGTTCTCCCGATCCGTACGCGACCGATTCGCTTTCCCGGTTGCTACCCGATTCGGCCGACAATCGAAATCGTGACTTGCTGGTGTCCTGCGGAGAGCTCATCTCGGCCGCGGTCTTCGCTTCGGAATTGTGCGCGCATGGCATCACCGCAGAAGCGCTAACCGGTGCGCAGGCGGGAATGCGCTGCGACGCGACTTTCGGAGACGCGCGCATCGTCTCGGTGGAACCAAGCCGCGTGCGGGACGCAATCGAGCGCAGAGTGGTCCCAGTTATTACCGGCTTTCAAGGAGTTACCGACGGCGGCGACGTCGTCACCCTTGGACGCGGTGGCAGCGACCTGACAGCCATCGCGCTCGCGCACGCTTTGGATGCCGCGGAAACGGACATCTACACGGATGTCAGCGGCGCGCACACCGCGGACCCTCGCCGCGTCGAAGGCGCTCAACCGATCGACCGCGCGAGCCAAGACGAGATGACCGAGCTTGCGGAGCACGGCGCGAAGGTGATGCATCATAAAGCCGCCGAGTACGCGCGGCGCACGCGAACCGCTTACGCGATCAAAGGACTAGAAACGGGTGTAGGCACCCTTGTGGACGATACGGTGGAGCACCGTCGCCCGGTTACGGGTGTTGCCGTCTCCGGACGCGTCACATGGATCCGCGGAATACGGGGCGATATTGAAGACCAGCAGCGGCGAATGCAAACCGAAATGGAATTGTTCGAGCGGGTCGCACGCGCCGCCATATCCATCGATCAAGTGACCATCAATCAAGCAGGGGTCATGTTCGTCATAGAGGGAGACCGCGGCGCGGATATTCGCGCGCTTCTCGCCGACCTCAATATGGCCGTCCGAGTGCGCGAAGGCTGCGCGAAGCTTTCGGTTGTGGGCGCTGGGATGCGGTACGAACCCGGCGTTATCGCACGAATCGTGACCGCGCTTTCTGCGGCGAACGTCGAGATCATCCATTGTACCGACAGCAACATCACCGTTAGCGTCCTCGTGCCCGCGGCGGATGCCAACCGCGCCGAGCAAGCGATTCACGATGCTTTCGAATTAGAACGGAGAGAAGCACTGCCATGAATCTCGGAACGATCGTGACGGCTATGGTCACACCTTTCGACGAGCATGGTTCGCTCGACCTAAAGGAAGCGCAGCGCGTCGCGAATTGGCTCATCGAGCGCGGGAACGATGGGTTGGTTGTCGCCGGATCGACCGGCGAGGGCCAAATGCTCGACGACCGAGAGCGGAACGAGCTCTACGCTGCGGTCAAGGACGCTGCTGGGGACCGCGCGTGCGTTATTGCCAACGCGGGAACGAACGATACGCGAGCGTCGGTGGCCGCTGCAAAGGCCGCTGCAGCCGCAGGGGCCGATGCGCTGCTGGCGGTGGTTCCGTACTACAACAAGCCTGCGCAGAGCGGAATGATCGCGCACTTTGGGGCCATCGCGGACGCAACGCCTTTGCCCGTCATTATTTACAATATTCCGGGACGAACGGGAGCCAACATGCTCCCCGACACCCTGTTCGAATTAGTGCGCGGCCATGCGAACGTTCGCGGCGTCAAAGAGTCGAGCGGCGATCTCAAGCAAATCGCGTTCGTGCTGAAAAATCGCCCACCCCAATTGCGGCTCTGGGCGGGAGACGACCACTTGTTTCTTCCGTGTTTAGCCATGGGGGCCGATGGTGTCGTCGGCGTCGCCTCGCATTTCTGCTCGCGCGAGTACCGCGCCATGTGGGAGGCGTTTGAGAAGGGGGATGTCAAAACCGCGGCGCGCCTGCATCTGGAGCTTTTACCACTTATCGATACGCTCTTCTCCGTCACGAATCCGATCGGCGTAAAGTGGGCGATGCGTCAGCTCGGCTTTGCGGTTGGAGAGTGTCGGCTGCCGCTGGACGGGATGCCGGCAGAGGCTGCGCGTTTGCTCGAACCTCTTATTGCGCCGTACAAAACGAACGCATGAACCACCTGACCATTCTCGGTTGCCGTCTCGACGCCATCGATGCCGATGAAGCGACGCGCCGAATTGCGATGCTCGCCGAAGGATCGAGGCCATCCCAAGTGGTGACCCTGGGTACCGAGATGGTCGTACACGCGCAAAAAGATGATGCGTTTCGGGCCGTCGTCAATGGATGTGCGTTGGCGTTGTGCGATACCGTTGGACTGCTTGCGGTAGCGCGCGCTCGCGGGGCTCGCCTGCGCGAACGCGTCACGGGCGTCGACCTCATCGAGCACGTGTGCGCCCTCGCAGCGGGAGCGGGCCATTCTGTGTATTTGTTCGGAGGTGCACCTGGGTTAGCGGACGCTGCAGCGGGCGCGTTGCGCTCGCGTTACCCCGGACTACGTATCGCCGGAACGCGCCACGGATTCTTTGAGGCGAACGACGCCACGAGAATTGCGGGCGATATCCGCGCGAGCGGAGCCCGAATTCTCTTTGCCGGATTGGGCTCGCCGCGACAGGAAATGTGGTTGGCATCCCACTTAAGCGCGACGGGCGCCGGAGTCGGCATCGGTATCGGCGGATCGTTCGACGTGATCAGCGGCCGCGTACGCCGCGCGCCCGATGCGTTTCGCCGGTTGCATTTGGAATGGTTTTACCGGCTCTTGCGGGAGCCGCGGCGCTGGCGACGGCAGCTCGCGTTGCCGAAGTTCGTTTTCTTGATCGCCGCCGACGGCGCGCGCTCGCGCTTCCGAAAGAAAGCCGTCTGATGAAAGCGATGATTTTAGCGGGAGGCATGAGCACGCGGCTCTACCCGCTGACGCGTCAAGTGCCCAAACCCCTGGTTCCGGTTGCGGGCGAACCCAATGCCGTGCATCTCATTCGCTACCTCGAATCGTTTGGCTACGACGAGATTGCGATCAACGTGCACTATTTGGCCGAAGCGATCGTGAAAGCGTTGGGTGATGGGTCGTCCTTTGGCGTTCGGCTCACGTATCTGCACGAAGATGTTCTGCTCGGCAGCGCGGGTGCCGTAAAACAGATGGAGCCGTTTTTTTCGGGCGACCCCTTCGTCGTAGTCGGCTGCGACGATCTCACCAACATCTCGCTAGCGAAACTCACGGCTTTCCACGCGGCCAACGACGCCCTGGCAACGATCGGGCTTATCGAAATGGCCGATGTCGAGCAGTATGGCGTGGTTGTGACGGAGACCGACGGCCGCGTTACCGGATTTCAAGAAAAGCCCGCAAAGGGCTTGGAGCGCAGCCATCTCGTGAACACCGGTATCTATGCGTTCTCGCCCGATATTTTCAAGCGCATTCCGGCACAGACGTTTTACGATTTCGGCAAAGATGTGTTTCCGGCACTGCAGCGCGAGAACGCGGCGTTTTACGGATTCGACGCTCGCGGGGCGTATTGGTGCGACATCGGCACGCCGGGCGAATACCGCCGCGCATCCTACGACGTGGTGAACGGCACGTTCGCCATCGCCGGGACTCGGGCTAGCGGCGCCGATCCCAGTTCGCGCGTGGATCCGAGCGCGATCCTTACCGGCAACGTTTGGATTGGGCGAAACGCGATCGTCGCTGCCGGCGCGCGCATCGCCGGGCCGTCGGTCATCGGACATGGTGCCAAAGTAGCCGCCGGCGCGCGGGTGGAGCGCTCCATCCTTTGGGACGGCGCCGAAATCGGCGCGGACGCCTCCATACGCGATTCCGTAGTTGGCGCGGGCTATGTGGTAGCCGGGGGCGTTTCGCTTGTGGATGCCGTGGTGGCCAACGGCTAGCGAGGTCAGCGTCGCTCGGTATGGTGCGGTATGAACGCACAAGCGGTTATCGATCTTTTGTTTCCACCGCAATGTGCTGCATGCGATCGTGTCGGAACCGGACTGTGCCACGCTTGTTTTCCGTTAACGTCGCTGCAGCGGCCGCCCGGGACCCGTCCGTTTCCGGTCAGGATGTTGGGGGCCTGCGAGGGTGCTTTGCGAGCGGCGGTGCTCGCGCTCAAGGACGGCCGACGCGATGTGGCCCGCGAACTCGCAGCGCGGCTCGCGTTGGTTGTCGTGCCGAATGCGATCTTGGCTCCGGTACCTACGACGGCCGCGCGCAAGCGTGATCGCGGGTTTGACGGAATGGTGCTCGTTGGAGAATGGCTAGCTCGACGGGGTGACTGCAGCCTGCGCTCGCAGCTCGAGCACGTGCGCGGGGATGCGCAGCGAGGGCGCGGTCGCACGGCACGCTTGGCTGCACGCGGGCGATTCGCGTGGAAAGGTGAGTGTTTGAACGGAGAAAGAATCGTTTTATTGGACGATGTGATGACCACTGGCGCAACCCTCAGCGATTGCGCTGCAACCATCGAGCGCGCCGGGGGAGTCGTGAGCGAGGCAATCGTCATCGCGGTTGCGTGACCGTAAGGAGTTGGATTAAGCAGATGAAGGCAACGTGGGACGGAAAGGTCATCGCGCAAAGCGACAAGACCGTCGTCGTCGAGGGCAATCAGTATTTTCCACCGGAGAGCCTCGACCGGTCGGTATTGGAAGCGAGCGATACGCATTCCGTCTGTCCCTGGAAAGGGACCGCAAGTTACTACACGCTGACGGTCGACGGTAAGAAAAATGCCGACGCTGCGTGGTTCTATCCGCAACCGAAAGAAGCAGCCGTGCAAATTAAGGATCACGTGGCCTTTTGGCGCGGCGTGGAAATCGGCTGAATCCGCTCGACGCCGTTTTTTTCGAGCGCGCGCTGGAATTAGGCGACCGCGGAGCGGGAAATACCATGCCCAATCCCCCGGTCGGTGCCGTGCTAGCGTGCGACGGAACGGTTGGCGGCGAAGGCTACCATCATCGTGCGGGCGGCGAGCATGCCGAGGTCATAGCTTTGCAGGCTGCGGGCGAACGCGCGCGCGGCGCCACGCTGTACGTGACCCTCGAGCCGTGCAATCATTTCGGACGAACGCCGCCGTGCACCGAAACGATCGTGGCTGCCGGCGTCCGGCGCGTCGTTGCCGGGTGCGCCGATCCAAACCCCGCGACCGCAGGCGGCGGATTCGATCGACTGCGTGCCTCGGGCATCGAAGTCGAGGTGCTCTACGACGGACGCGCGCGTCGGCTGATCGAGCCGTTCGCAGCGACGATCGCCTCGCCACTCCCCTACGTTGGTCTAAAGCTTGCGACATCGCTAGACGGCTATGTTACGTCGCGCCCTCGAGCGCGCGAGTGGCTGACCGGAGACGAATCGCGAGGCTTCGTTCGCGACCTTCGCTCGCGTTTCGATGCGGTCATGGTCGGCGCGGGTACGGTGCGCGCGGACAACCCGCAGCTGACGGTGCGGCCGCCGCACGACCGCGTTCGACCGTACGTGCGCGTGGTTGTGTGCGAAACGGAACCGGTTGCTGGCGATAGCCGCGTTTTCGCACAGCAAGATGGTTATGCGAAAACAATCCTCGTGGCACCGGCCGCAAAGCGCGACCGCTTCGGCGAGCTCGAGCGCATAGCCGACGTGCTCTACGTCGCGGAAGGCGGTGCCAACACGCCGGCGTTGGATTCCGTGCTGCGCGCGCTACGGGATCGCGGCATCTTCACGATACTGTGCGAGGGAGGCCCGACGCTCGGAAGCCGCCTCATCGCCGCCGATTTGGTTCATCGCTTTTACTGGATCGTCGCGCCCATTTCGCTGTACGGCCCGCAGGCGGTTCCTGCGTTACAAAACATCACCTTGGCGAATGTGCCGGGCTTCGGGTATGACGGCGTCGAACGGCTTGGCCGCGATATGCTTTTAACGGGAACGTTTGAACGTGTTTAGCGGAGTAATCGGTTCGACCGGGGCGGTCATAGAAGTTTCGCCGCTGCTCGATGGCGGACTGACGTTGCGGCTACGTTGTTCCGATGCGGCGCAAGAAGGCGTGGAGCCCAAAGATTCCATTGCGGTCAATGGCGTGTGCCTTACCGCAACGCGCGTCCAGCGCGACGTCGTCACGTTCGACGTGGTTCCCGAAACGCTCGATCGCAGCACGCTTGGTGCCTTGCTCGTGGGTGAAGAAGTCAATCTCGAATACGCGTTACGCGTGGGCGACCGCATGGGCGGGAACTTCGTCTACGGTCACGTTGACGCATCCTCTGCAGTCGTTGATGTCGCCGTGCAGGGCCAAGGCGTCCGTATGCGCATCGAGCGGCCGCCAAAGCTCGCCCGGTACATCGTGGAAAAAGCGTTCGTGAGCGTCGATGGCGTGAGCGTCACCGTTGCCAGCGCGGATGCCGATTGGTTCGAACTTGCGCTCATCCCGGAGACGCTTTCGCGAACGAGCCTCGGACGCCGGAAGGTGGGCGATCGCGTCAACCTGGAGATCGACGCGATCGCGCGGTACGTCATTGCGAACGCGCAAGTAAATGCGATTTAAAGATACGCGCTCGTCTGCGGCGCGCGTCTTCGAAGCGCGGTTGCCGGTACAGTGGGCCGACATCGACATCGCGGGCATCATGTATTTTGCCGCGTATCAACGCTTTGCCGAACGCGCCGAGATGGAGTTCTTCCGGGAGTTGGGATTTCCATATAGCGAAATTTTCGACCGGTACGATATGTGGTTGCCGCGCGTGCATGTCGAAGCCGATTACCATCGGCCCGCACACATGGACGATTATCTCACGATGCGAACGCACATCGAAAAAGTGGGGGCGTCGTCCGTTCGCTGGAAAACCATCTTCCACAACGACCGCTCGGGGGAGATCGGAGCGGCGATGACCCTAACGGTAGCGTGCATGGAGCGGCAGACCCGAGTGAGCCGTCCGCTTCCACCCGATTTCCGCGCCGCTCTGGTGGCCGCCGCTGGACCGTCGTAAGCAGGCGGCGCTTGCCTTGCCCGGCAGGGAGGCTTGCTGGCCCGCCAAAAGCTGAACGACTATGAAAGGGCTTCTGTCGATCCGCCGTGAGTCCCGAGGATCGAGCTCCGTGGTATGCATCCGGTACAGCAACGCCGAGGTGACGTCGTCCGAGTCGTTCGAAGGCGGGTGCGTCATGCTGGATTTCGATCGGGACGGCGGAATTGTGGCTATGGAGATCGTCGGCAGGAGCGTGAGGATTCACGACACCGTCCTCGCCTTAGCCATCCATTACGATCTGGACATCGCCGGCGCCCTGCCCTTCTAGCCCTCACGTTGACAGGTGTCAATATACGATATCTGATGCACGATCGTTCAATACATCGCCGCCACCGCTGAAACTTGTACGCATGCCCTCCGTACACATGACAACCGGAGAGGTGGAATCAATGTGAACCGTTCCTATGCCAGGATGGCCGGGTGGCTATACCTGTCTACGATCGTTACTGGTCTTTTTGCTGAATTCTACGTCGCAGGGAAACTGATCGATTCCGCCGATCCGAAGGTAACCGCGGCAAACATCCTCGCTTCGGAATCTTTATTTCGCGCGGGTATCGTAAGCGAGCTGCTCGGGGTCGCAGCGTATGTGTGCGTCTCCATGTTGCTCTACGTGATCCTCAAACCCGCCGGCAAGAACCTAGCATTGTTCTCGATATTTTTCGCGACGGTAGGAAACGCTTTGTGGGTCGTCGGTTCGCTCTACCAATTTGCATCGTTACGCTTACTGCACGCGGGCAGCAGTTTGACCGCGTTTAACAGCGAGCAACTCCAAGCGCTCGCACTGCAAAGCATAAAAGATCACGACGCCGCGCTCAACGTTGGAATGGTGTTTTTCGGTCTCTATTGCGTATTGATCGGCATACTGCTCTACCGCTCCGGCTATTTCCCAAAAGCCCTCGGCGCAGTATTTGTAGCGGGGGGAGTGTTTGATTTTATTGACGAGCTCGTGGCCTTCGCTGCGCCTTCGCTTGCGGCCGCGCTCCCCAATTGGGTTCAGCTGCCGGGCTTCATTGCGGAGCTGTCGCTAACACTGTGGCTCATCGTAGTGGGAGTCGGCACGGTGAGGATGAAGGAGCAATCAAATCAATGAGGCCTCCCAAGCAATCGCCGAACTTAGAAGACATCCGAGTCCCCGTAAAATACAAGCTCGCCGCATTGTGGACGAGCGTGATGTTTTGCTATATCTATGGCGACTATTTTGGGCTCTACGTCCCAGGTTCTATACAAGAAATGATGCAAGGGAAAATGGGGCCGATCGGCCCCGTGACGCAGACGGTGTTGCTGGGGACCTCTCTGGTATTGGCGATTCCCAGCGTCATGATTTTTCTTTCGCTGGCGCTCAAACCAGGCATGAACCGCTGGTTAAACATTGTCGCCGGTGCGCTCTACACGCTCATCATTTTGATCACGATGTGGGGCTGGGCATTCTACGTGTTCTTCGGAGTCATTGAAATCATACTCACCGGCCTGGTTGTGCTCTACGCTTGGAGGTGGCCCAGCGCGCGAGAGGCCGGCGGCTAGGACGGGCGGCTAGGACGGGTGGTTTGAATGCTGGAGCGCATAGAGGCGCGGACCAATGAGCGTTGGCGGCGTGAGATGTAACGCCTTGACAGTTGTTAAGTGTAGCGCTAGGCTGGCTGCATGAGCCGCTTTGCCGATAATCTCAAGCAGGCGATGGACGCCGCCAGCCTCACGGCCGCGGAGCTCGCGGAGCGATCGGGGTTAACCGAAGCCGCGATTTCCTATCTGCGGTCGGGCCAGCGCGAACCCTCGTACCGCTCCATGCTGCGGCTCACTCGGGTGCTTCCCGACTTGGCCGCG
>JALYVW010000066.1 GCA_030853005.1 Vulcanimicrobiota bacterium | reverse complement strand
CTGGATTGCGGTGGGCGGTGCTGCCCGGTCAGGGTCGCACGACCGTGTATTGGATTTTTGATCCGCCCGCGTGCGGCGATCTGCCGCTAGAAACGCACGAGCACCGTCAAACCGGTTTCGTGTTAGGCGGCGACTTCACGCTGTTGTACGAAGGTGGCCGCTCGCAGCAGCTGCACGCAGGCGATCACTATGCGATCGAGCCCGGCCTCTTGCACGGAGCTTCGTTCCAATCACGCACCGTGTTGTGCGACGTCTACGAACCGGTGAAAGAAGACTTCGAGCAGCTCGCAGCAAAAGTTTCCGGCGAACGCTAGCTCTTCCCGTTGACGACGCGCGCGGCGCGGCGTTCCCTGCGAGCTCGTCCTTGGCCGAAGCTAAGTCTGTGCAATCCTCTTTACTATTTTTTCCTTGGCGAACTTTTGGGCTGTGCGGCTGCGCGACTTTCGGCGCGCAGCGCCAAGGCATCGAGCCAGGCCGCGCCTTGCTCGATCATCTCTCCGGCGCGAACGACCGCCGCACCAACTTCGCGAGCGCGCTCGGCATTGACTTCCACATTATGAGCGGCTTTTTTCACGGTGCGTTTAACTGCGGTTTTCGCCTTTGCGACCTTTGGAGTTTTCTTTCGCGAACCGGATGCTTTGGCGGCGGTTTTTTTAGGCGGCATGTGACCCTCCGATGCGCCACTATTCCCCTGAATGTGGATTTATAGCCCACGCATTTTCCCGGGAACGTCGTCTGGGTGTCGCATCGTCGCTGTGTGGGTAAAGATCCGTCGCACGAAAGTAGGAATTCAACATGGCAAATCGCGCTGATTTAAAACACGCCGATAACGAGTCCATCGTGGAATCGCTCAAAGATTTGGCGGGAGATCTGGGCGTTTTATTGCGTCAGGACTTGGAAGAAGCGCGCGCGGAGATGGTGGAGAAAGTCAAAGCTGCCGGCGCTGGTGCAGGGCTTTTTACCGGGTCGGTGTTAACGGCGTTCCTCACGCTCTTCTCGCTAACCGTCCTGCTTATGGTCGTTCTCTCGCTTTGGATGAAGCCGTGGCTTGCCGTGCTGATCGTAACGTTGGTCTGGGGCGCCGTAACCGCAATTCTCGCGATGGGCGGCAAAAAGAAATTCGCTGAGGCCGGACCGCCGATTCCCGAACACGCCATTGCCAACGTCAAGGCCGACATAGCAGCGGCGAAAGCTGAAGTACGGTCTGCTAAATAGTGAGTGGCAGAGCTAGCGTATAGAGCCACCAGCGGGCTTCTTCGCGACGCGCGTGGCGGTCGAAGTAGACCACGGCGCGACGTCCTTGCGTCGTGTCGAATTCGAACCAGTGACGGTGAAGGTAGGTTTCGCCGCGATCGTCCTTTGTGGAACGCCAGCGTTTGACGATTGCTTCCACCGCGAGACGTTCATTTCGCCACATGAAGGCCGGCGGCAATGCGGGTTCGCCGCGAGCCATCAGGCCCGGATCAAACGAATCAATCACCGGAACGATCGACTCGCTGACAAAAGCCGCCTTCATTCGCTTCGAGTTCGTCGGCTAGGGCTGCCGGGCTTGCTCGCGGGGAACGGCGATGAATTTTTCGAGATTCGGCAGCGAGAGCGCGAGAGCGAACGAGCCGGGGTCGGTCAGAAAGCCGCCCATGGGCGAACCGTCGCCGAGCGCGCCGAAAACGTCGAAGCCCATGAACGAAAAGTGCGGCAAATTCACGAGAGTCGCAGCACGCAAGCGATCGATCTGGATGCGCTGCTGCGGAGAAAGCAGGGCGTCGACTTGCGAAGCGTGCCGTTGCCATGTGGGCGCCGCTTGCAGAAGCACATTTCCCATGAACTGCGCGAGTGCGCCCATTTGCTCTTGCGTCGCCGCGGGCATTTGCCCCGTGCGCAACGAGGCCGCAAGGTCGGCCAGTCGCTGCGCGCTGAAGATCTTCGCCACAGAGCCGTTGGGCGAACCAGGGTCACCGAAGGCACGGTCCAATTCGGTTTCTGTAAGGCGCCCGATTCCCGCGATTTGCCGCCTTTGAACGGGCGAGAGTACCGCCTGCAGCGAGCGCGTCGCTTGCGTCTTCACCGTCACGATTTGCTGCAATTGGGCCGGCACGGGGAGCGTTGGTAGAGCCGTCGCGGCGGCCGGCAGCGCCGACAAAGCCACGATCTGACCGAGAATGATGAAAGCAAGCGAACGTTTCACAAAAAGCCCTCCAGCGGATCTGTCACAGCAACGGGCGGCGGCACGCGCCGAGTTCCGGGCAATCGCGCGTTTTCGGCGAATACGTCGTTTATGCTCGAAACCTACTCGGCCCGGCAACTCAAAAAAATGCTCGGCGAGCCCGAGACCCGCGAACCGGAATTTATCTGGAAGTGCGGCTGCAGGGCCGTCCCCAGCGGTGAGGCCGACGCGTTTACGCTCAAACCATGCGAAAACGACGACGGTCGTTTTATTTCCGGCTAATCGTGGCTTCGATTCGCGCGTACGCCATCTGGAGTGTCGTGTCGCGTTTGGACGACGCCCACCTCGAACGTTTTGGTCGCTGGCTCAATGCGGCATGCGAGCGGGAGGTTCCGGCCGAGCCGGGCCCGCTGCATGCGTACATGACCGCATCGCTGAAGATGAATGTTAGCCAACGGCGAGAGTT
This sequence comes from Vulcanimicrobiota bacterium, assembly GCA_030853005.1. Classification (GTDB taxonomy): domain Bacteria; phylum Vulcanimicrobiota; class Vulcanimicrobiia; order Vulcanimicrobiales; family Vulcanimicrobiaceae; genus JALYVW01. Next base: position 6,951 of record JALYVW010000066.1, on the reverse strand, counting down.
AGTGCAGATGCTCGTAGCAGCAATCGAGGAGCGTCTCCCTAACGCGCATGAGCGGCCATGATCGGCGCGAGCATATCGGCCCGTCCTTGCAACCGCACGAGATGTGGAAAACGCTGACCGCCGTCGTAACGCACGGGATACGTTGCGAAGAACCCGCCGCTTGAGGCGAGGAAAGCGATGGGCGCGTGTGTCGCCTGTGCCCGTTTCATCGAATAGTTGAGGGCGTCGCTTGCGTAGGCTTGCGAATCGACGGCCACCAGTTTCATGCCCGCCGCCAGGCCCGCGTTCCACGCAGGCGATCCTTCGCGCACGTCGCTGATGGTATCGTCCTTGCCGACGTTGATGCCGAGCGAATACCACAAGTTGTGCCCGCCGCGTTGGCGCACGTAAACATTGGGGGTCGCGGTGTACGTGAGGCGCCACCCGCTGCGCGCTAACATGTCGGTAGGCGGATGGATCGAGACTTGGTAGACATAGCGCGTGAAAAATTCGTGCCAATTGTAGGGAACCACGTCGCCGAGCATGCTCTCCACCTGGTCGCGCGTATACGTGACGACCATCGGACCGGTTGACGGCGGCCCTGCAAAGCGATGCAAGAAGTCGTCGAGCGATTTACGACCGCCACTACGCTCCCGAATGATCGTATCGGCGTCGAGCCAGATAAGTTCGCCCTCCGTGTAGAAGTCGCCGGCCGTGCGCCGGATCGATGGATAGGCACCCGACGTTGTGTACAGGTAGGGCGCGGCAGTCGTGGTGTCGATGAGCGGCTCCGTCTTGCGCCCGGGTTCGCTATCCATCGAAGCATAAATTGCCGCTAAATATTGCGGATATGTTTTCGGATCGCGGATGCCCGTTCGAAAGGACAGCAAATCTCCCAAGTATTGATTCATGCCCTCGTACACCCACAGCAAATCGGTTTGCTCGGGAATTTGGAAGTTGGGCTGTTGTAGATCGTAGGGGCGTCGGTACTTTCCGTTCCACGAATGCGAAAACTCATGCGTGAGCAAGTCTCCGCCGGTGAGCTGCTGCTGTGGATTGATCAAATAATCGTCGGGGGCGCGGTCGTCGCTCGATTCGTGATGCTCGATTCCTTGAAAGCCGATCGAATCGGATAAGGTAAGCAACGAGTGATACACGTTCCAGTGCCGTGCGCCGTAGAGCGCTTGCGCTTCGGGCGTCATGCGTTTATATGCGGCAAGGAGTTTTGCAGGTATTTCTAAGTCCTGGGGTTTGTCGGCGAACATATCGACAAACTGGTGCGTACCGCTTCCCGACCACACGGTGAGGTGCTTGAAAAACCGCCCCATATCGAGCGGTGAATCGACGAAGGTCTCGAGCGTCACCGTTTCAAAATCCACGCGATTCCCCGAGCGTCGCGCGACGGGTAACGCGCACCCGTAATCCCATCCCGGCGGAAGCAGAACGCTTCCCCTGACATATTCGGAGCGATTGTTTGTCTGTGCTTGGTAAAGCAGGTCGCGGTTCCAGTTGACCACCGCGACGTTGCGGGTCGCCATCGTTTCGTTCGCCGAATTCAGCAACACATCGAAGTCGACGTCGATTGCTTCGGCACTTGCCGGCACGTCAACGTGAAACGCATAGAGGTCGACTTTATCGCGGTTCCACTCCAGTGCGTGTCCGTTAGCGCTCACACGGATGGCCGTTAGGTTGTTGAGCGGGCCAGTCGGACCGTGCTCTCCGGGAATCCACTTGGGATAGACGATCGTAAACGGTCCTGGCCGAGCCGGAATATGAAGGTGCGCGTACATGATCCCTCGGGGCGCGGGACGAGCATCGAGCACGACGATTTCCGGGTTCGACCGTGTTGCATACGAGGTGGCATCCGCACCGGTCTGCGCGCCGCCAGGCAGTACCAGCGACGTAACGGTGGCAGCGAGCCCGCACATTGAAAAAACAAAACGCTTCATGGGGCGGAGTTCGCTTCGGCGGGTAAGAGGCCCTTATGAACGAGCGCAACGATACTTTCGAGAACGAGCTGACCGAAGAAGATCTTCCGGAGCCGCAAAAACGTGAGGACGTAGCCGAGAACTTGCGGCTGGATCCCGAAACCGACTCGCAAGTCGACGGTTCGACCTTGGCGGGCGAGCAGGGCAGTCTCGAGCGGGCCCGGGCCGTCTACGGGGATACGGACCTAAACCCCAACGCGGAAGACCAGAAGAGTGCCCATCACGCCGAACCCGACGAGCACGTTTGATAATTTTATCAAAAGCGGCAGGGTAGGACTGCCGGTCGGCCCAAAGACTCTCCGATTTTCCCCCGTACCGCGCGACATCGTTGTCGCGCGCGGCTTTTCTGGAGGGCTCTTCCTACGTGAAGATCGTGGTTACGGTCAAACTCGTGCCGGACCCGAACGCCGAAAAGCGCATCGATCCCGCCACCAAGCGGCTCGCGCGCACCTCGGATACGGTGATCAATCCTTTTGACGAATATGCGATTGAAGCGGCGCTTCAACTAAAAGAGAAACTTGGAAGCGACACCACGGTCACGATCTTTGCCATGACGTCGGAGATTGGAAAAGAAACCATCCGCAAAGCCCTGGCGATGGGCGCCGACGACGCCGTCATGCTTACCGATCCCGGCCTCGCGGGCAGCGATGTGTGGGCCACGTCCTTCGCCATGGCGGCTGCGTTGAAGAAGGTCGGCTTTGACTTGATTCTGTCGGGGGCGCTTGCCGACGATGGAAATACGGGTGGAGTGCCGGGGTCGCTCGCCGAGCACTTGGGTGTTCCTGGATTAACGAACGTTCGTAAGCTCGACGTCGTCGACGGAGCGCTGCAGGCGCAACGTGAAACCGACACGGGCTACCAAGTGGTCCACGGTCCGTTGCCCGCATCGTGCACGGTGACGATGGCGGTTGGCGAACCGCGGTATCCGTCGCTCAAAGGCATCATGGGTGCCAAAAAAAAGACGATCACGCAGTTGACACTGGGCGATCTCGGGCTCGACCGCCCGGTGGGAAGCGAGGGTTCAAAAATGGAGGTGCTCGCCGTCGCGGCGCCGCCGACCCGCGAAAAAGCGCGCGTCGTGGAAGCCGCCGATGGCGCATCTGGGGCCGAAGCCATTTTCGCTTACCTTCAAGAGAAGAAACTCGTCTAAAATGAAAAACGTCGTCATTTACGTGGAACATCGCGCTGGTCAGACGCGCAAAGTTACCTACGAATTAGCCACGCAGGCGCGTCAGATTGCCGACAGTTTGGGCGGATCGGCCCATGCCGTCGTGCTGGGCGCCGGCGCGCAGGGCGTCGGCGAAAAGCTCGCGGCGTATCCGCTCGACACAATCCGCCTGTGCGAGGACGCGAACGTGGATAGATTTGTGCTAGATCCAAGTGTGGATTATCTCGAGGCGGCCGTTCGCGAAATCGGTCCGTCGCTTGTCCTGGTCGCAAATACGATGCTGGGCCGGGATATCGCCGGCAGGCTGAGTGTCCGATTGGACGCGGGACTCGCATCCGACGTGACCGGGTTTTCTCTGGAAGGCGGCACCGTGGGATGCATTGCGCCGAAATTGGGCGGAGCGCAAATTACCACGTGCGCATTTAAGCCTGCGGATTTTGGCGTGGCGACAGTGCGGCCCAACGCATTCTCCGCAAAAGCTGGGGGAAGCGGAGCGAAGGTTGAGCAGCTGCCGCCGATCAGCGGCAAATCCTACGCGATGGTGGTCGAAAAGGACGTCGAGGAAGCCTCGGGTGAGATGGGCTTGGAAGAGGCGCCGGCGATCGTGGCGGGCGGGCGTGGGCTCGGCGGGGGCGAACCCTTCGAGACGCTGCTCAAACCGCTGGCCGACGCTCTCGGGGGAGCGGTTGGAGCGTCGCGTGCCGCAGCCGATGCCGGCTGGGTGCCGTACAGCCTGCAAATCGGACAAACCGGCAAGGTCGTTAGCCCGGCCCTCTACATCGCAGTCGGTATTTCCGGCGCGATCCAGCATAAAGTTGGAATGCACAGTGCCGGGACGATCGTTGCGATCAACAAGGATGGGACCGCCCCCATCATCGATTTCTCCGATTTGGTCGTCGTCGGGGATGCATTCCAAATCGTCCCCGCGCTTACCCAAATGGTTAAAGACGCCAAAGCCCACGCGTGACGAAACCCCCGGAAGGGTCGTTATACGCCTAGACTCGCTCGAAGTAAGGAATCCAGTATCTTGAAACGTCCCGCTCTTTTTGTTTTTGCCGTAACCGCGTTCGGTCTCGGCCTCGCGTTTGGCCCGAACCGGACGGAGGCCGCTAGGCCCAAGGCAACCCCGGCTCCGTCGGCAGCGCCCGCTGCCCTTCCGACCGCTACGCCCGAGCCGCCGCAAATTGCCATTCCCCGTCTTCAGGCGGCCCTCAAGGCCAACCCGAACGACCGTCAAGCGCTCGCGCAACTGGCGGTACAATATCTCGGGCTCGGACATCCGGAGTTGGTGTTGCCGCTCACGCAGCGACTCATCCAACTTGGCGAAAAAACGGCGCAGGTCTACTTCTATCAAGGCTCGGCGGAAGAGTCGCTCGGCAACGTCAAAGGCGCTGTCAGTGATTTGGAGTCGGCTTCCAATTTGGATCCCACCAACGTCGGCGTTCTGAGCACGCTCGCGCAGTTGTACCTGCGCGTCAACCGCGCCAGCGACGCGGAACGCGTTGCAAACCGGGCCGTTACGTTCAATAAAACCGTGCCTTCGGCGTACACGGTTCTCGGCGTCGTCTACGCATCCGAACAAAAATGGGATCAAGCGCGCAGCGAATTCGAGCAAGCGTATGCGCTCGACAACAAGGACGTCTCGCCGCTCCTTCAAGAAGCGCAGACCTACGCGTCGCAAAAGGCCTTGACCTCGGCGCTCCCGGTCGTCGAACGCGCCATTGCGGCGGACCCGAAGAATGTGCAGGCGCTGGTATTCAAGGCCGACTTGCTGGCGCAGCAAAATCAACTGCCGCAAGCGTCGCAAGCTTACGACGATGCGATCGCCGCGTCACTCGAATCCCAACAGAAGGTTGGAATTTTGGTCCGCAAAGCCGCCATGTACGTAACGGCAAAACAGCCGGCGCAAGCCGAAGCGGTGTTTGCCTCAGCTATCGCAAGTTACCCGACGGAGGCCGGCGCTCACGTGGCTTTCGGCGAGTATTATCTCCAATCCAAGCAGACCGCGAAGGGCACCGCGCAACTGCAAGCGGCCCTGCAGGTCAACCGGAACGAACCGAGCGCGCTGCTCGATTTAGCGCAGATCAGTTTGGCGGCGGGGAAAGCGCCGGCGGCGGTCGGCTATCTGCGTCAACTTACCGGCGCGGCTCCGAGCGCGCAGTCGTTCGCGCTCTTAGGTCAGGCCTATCTCGCGGAGCACAACTTTACTGGCGCCAAGGATGCATGCGGGAAATCGTTCCAGATTCAACGTTCGCCCGATACGCTCGGGTGCGTCGCAGGTTCGGACTTCAGCCTTAAAAACTACCGCGAAGCCGCGGCGATTTTTGACGTTTTGAACAACGGTGTAAAGGGCTACCTGGATCGCCAGCCGCAGCTCATGTACATGGCGGCGAAGTCCTACGCGCAAACAAACCAACGCGCGAAGGCGATCGACTCCTACAAGCGTCTGCTACGGGCCATACGCCCCGGCACCAAAGAATACAAGCAGGTCCAGCACATCATCACTGCGCTGCAAAGCAAGCCGGCTGTACGCACGAAAAAAGGGAAGGGCTAGAACGCTTTAGGCGCGGGGATGCTCCTCGTCTACGACGATCTCTACGTCGACCATCTCCGCGGGATTCGGCATCCGGAATCGGCCGATCGCGTGGAGGTGGTCGCTTCATTTTTGCGCGAACGAGGCGCGTTTGACCGTCGCGTTGCCGCAATCGATGCGACCGACGCTCAAATTACCGCTGTGCATTCGTGCGAATATCTTGAAACAGTCAAGCGTGATGTCGCGCGCATGGGAACGAGTGCCGGATACTTGTCGACGGGCGACACGGCGATGGACGCTCGATCCCTGAACGTGGCTCGCCGAGCCGCGGGAGGCGCTATCGCTGCGGTCGATGCCGCACACGCGCGCAGCGAAGCGGCCTTCGCGGTTATCCGGCCCCCCGGCCATCACGCGGAGTCATCGCGCGGTATGGGTTTCTGCGTATTCAACAATGCGGTGATCGCGGCACGCGCGTTTCAAAAGGAACACGGCGGCCGCGTGTTGATTGCCGATTTCGATTATCACCACGGAAACGGCACGCAATCGTGCGCCGGAAGCGGCCTCTCCTATGTATCTACACACGGGTATCCGGCGTATCCCGGCTCGGGGGGCACAGACGAAAACTGGCGTTTAGCCGACGGGAGCGCTGTTACGAACGTGCCTTTGCCGCCTCACGCATATGGAACGGAGCCGTTTGTGGCTTTGTGGGAACGGTTGCTGCCGATGGTGGCCGACGCGGTACGGCCCGACGTCCTCATCGTAAGCGCCGGATTCGACTACGTTGCCGGTGATCCGGTAGGCGATCTCGGCGTCGACGTAAGCGCCGCGGACGTGCTCGCCGCAACGGTCGCGCGTGTCGCCGCAAAACATTGCAGCGGGCGCGTGGCGTACTTGTTGGAAGGCGGTTACGATGCGAGCTCGCTGGCCGATTCTGTTGGCCGCATTTTTACCGCACACGAGTCCGCAAGCGTTGCCGAATCCGGCGCCGAGGTGACGGCCGTCGGTGCGGAACAAGTGCGTGCGCTGCGCGGGATCGAGTCGGTCCTGAAGACCTAACCTCGAAGCGTCAAGGAGCGACGGAAGCGGCGATTTTCATGAGTTCGTTGGGTGAGAGCTCGCCGACCAATGCGAAGTGCAGCCCCGATTCCGCCCAGGCCAGTAGCGTGGTCGGACCGTCCTCAACAACTTGGCCGTTATGCGATTCGAAAGATACGTCGTGCGGGTGGAAATGGCTTAGATCGACGGCCGCACCTTTCGCATTTTCAAAAAGTGAAACGGTACGC
>JALYVW010000156.1 GCA_030853005.1 Vulcanimicrobiota bacterium | reverse complement strand
CCGACGGGCTAATTGAATTTAATCACGACTCTGCAGATGGGGAAGCGCGTTTACTTTCGGCCGCACGGGATGCCGTCGAATCGAATGCGCGCAATCCAGCGAAGTATATCGTCGAAAGCGTGCTTTCTGAGAAACCGGCACATCCCGACGATGTGGCGGCCCTGACGATTTTCTTCAAATAACAAGAGCGCAGCGGCTCATCCCCTAAATCCGCGCAAACCGGATTTAACGTTTAGCGAGCGCTATTGTGATTCGAGTGTCGTACACTTTTTAAGGAATGTTTAATTTTGAGAAATCCTAGCGCCCAGGGCAGCTAGCATCATCAGCAGCGGGTTTGCCCGTTCCGATAGGCATACAGCTGCTGCCTTGATCCGCGTAACATCCTTTACCGAGCCTTGATAAAAGCCCAAAGCCCGTGATAATACCTGCTATGAAGGGTAAGATTGGGGTGGACTGTTCGCATCAACGAATTGCTCCTAACTCCCACTCTCTAGTTCGTTGCATTGGAGTGGTTTATGATCTGCGCGCCAAGCTGGTCTTTTCAATGTGATGACGCGCTGAACGCCCCGTCCGTACGCGAATCATTTCGCTTAAGCCTTTGCACGCAGTGCTGGGATGCTGAAACGCTACTGATTTCAGAACTCATCCTGGGCGAGCTACTGGCCAACGTCGTCTTGCATGCGCCCGGTCCGATCCGGATGTGGATTGAATGCGCTGGCTCCGACTGCACACTCCACGTGCTGGACTGCGGCGGAAAAAGGTTGAATGCGATCCCGAGCTCACCGCCGCACTGGGAGAACGAACATGGAAGAGGCTTGCACCTCATTCGATCGCTAGCCAAGGATATCCACATCACGCAGGATGAGCCATTTGGAACCCATGTAAGCGTTGCGCTGCCCGTGAGGCTGGGCGAACATTAAGGTGGCTCAGCGGTTATTAACCACCCGGAGGGCCCCGCCGGAACCACGGCGTGCTGGGAGCGATATTACGGTCGGCCGACGCTCCGCACAAGGCAATCTTAGGGCAACTTTGCGCATGAAGACTAACACCTACGGCTGCCCCCGCTAGGGCGGCAACTACTTCATGAGTCACGGCAGCACCATTACGCTGATAGAGTTATTTAAATCTCCTTGGCAATTCCCAATATTTCAGGCGTGCTACATAAACGGGCCAAAAATCATATTTTTGGGTTTATTCACTCAGAGCAAACGAATTGATTCACGTCCCGGCCTTTTCGTCCAGCGCGCGAATTTCTCCACTAGACGCCGCCGTGCCACTAAGGTCGTGGGGTTGCGCGTAAGCGGGGTAGTATAAAGTAAGCCAAAGCGTCCACAGCCCGGAAAGGGTCCTTTTTCTTGATCAAGCACGACGTAGTCGTCATCGGCGGCGGCTTGGCCGGCATGCGCGCCGCCGTGGAAGCGGCGGAGCGAGGGGCCGATGTTGCCATTGTCAGTAAAATGCACCCGGTCCGCAGCCACTCCGGAGCGGCGCAGGGCGGTATCAATGCTGCGCTAGGCAACCGCGAGGAAGATTCGCCGGAAGCCCATGCGTTCGACACGGCTAAGGGATCGGATTACCTGGGCGATCAGGACGCCATCGAAGCGATGTGCGAAGACGCGCCCCGTCAGATCATTTGGCTCGAACATCGAGGCTGCATTTTCTCTCGCCTTCCCGACGGCAGAATTGCCCAGCGCCCCTTCGGCGGCGCGGGCACGCCCCGCACGTGCTATTCGGCCGATGTCACGGGCTTGGTCATCCTGCATACTCTGTGGGAGCAACTCGAGCGATTCAATGTGAAAGTTTACGAAGAGTACTTCTGCACCGCACTGTGTATCGAAGACGGCGTGGGAAGCGGCATCGTGGCCTACAATATGCGTAACGGCGAACTCGAGCTGATTGCGGCCAAAGCGACCATTTTCGCGACCGGGGGTGCCGGGCGCATGTATGCGAAGACGACCAACGGATACGCATCGACGGCCGACGGGCAAGGCGTGGCCTTTAAGGCCGGCATTCCAATGATGGACATGGAGTTCGTTCAGTTCCATCCTACCTCTTTAAAAGAGAACGGCGTCCTGCTTTCCGAAGCGGCTCGTGGGGAAGGTGCTTACCTGCTGAATGCTTCGGGCGAACGGTTTATGTTCAAATACGCGCCCAACAAGGGCGAACTCGCCTCGCGCGATGTCGTCTCGCGCGCGGAGTGGACCGAGATTTTGGAAGGCCGCGGCGTCGACGGCTGCGTCCTGCTCGACTTACGGCACCTCGGCCGGGAAAAAATCCTCGAGCGCCTACCGCAAATTCGCGAACTCGCTTTGGACGCGACGGGCAAGGATGCCATCGACGATCCCATTCCAATCCTCCCCGGCATGCATTACACCATGGGTGGGATCGAAACTGACAAATTTGGCGCGACGAGGATCCCCGGCGTGTACGCCGCCGGCGAGGTCGCTTGCGTTAGCGTCCACGGAGCGAATCGCTTGGGCGGCAACTCGCTCCTGGAAACGATTGTTTTCGGCGCGCGCGCGGCGCGCCACGCGACCGATTATGCGAAGGCCTTAGGCGACGTTCGGCCGTCCCAAAAGACGCTGGCGTCGGAACGCGAGCGGATAGCATCCTGGCTCGCGAAGCCCGTCGGCATTCGCGCCCCCCAGCTGCGAGCCGCCATGAACAAAACCATGTCCGACAACGTCTTCATCTTCCGCAACGAAGCGCAACTCGCAAAGGCTGTGGCCGATCTCTTAGCGATCCGCAGGGAATTCGACGAGGGCGTTTACGTCATGGACAAATCCAAGACGTTTAACACTGGCTTGATTTCCACCATGGAAACGGACTTG
>JALYVW010000155.1 GCA_030853005.1 Vulcanimicrobiota bacterium | reverse complement strand
GTTGAACTGACGGTAGTCCCCTTCGAGCATCCACGGCAGGTTGAAGAGGTCGAACTCGGCCGCGCCGGCGAGGCGGTAGGAGAATCCACCGCTCGTATTGCTGCCCGTGTTGCCGGGGCTGAACTCGTTGTACACCTTCGGCGAAATGATGTAGTCGCCGACGATGAACTTGTCTTGGTACGGGGCAAGCGGGGTGGCCGTAGGCACTGCCGTGGGGACCGCGGTCGGAACCGGGGTCGGCGGGGCAGGCGCCTGGGGGACGACGTAGCGGATCGCTACGAGTTTTTTGTCGGGTACCCATTGGACATAGGCGCCCATGCCTTCGGAAATCACGCGAACCGGGACAAGCACGTTGCCCTGGTACATGATCGGCGGGACGTCGAGGGGACGGGTTTCGCCATTGATAACGACCTCCGGACGGCCGACGGTCACTTTGACGTCGGAGCCGGGTTTGGTCACGTCAGCGGTCTTGGTCGCGGGATCGTACGACACGGTCGCGCCCATTTGCTCGAACATCGAGCGCAAGGGGACGAGAATAGTGCCGCCGCGCACGAGCGCAGCAAGAACGCGGCCCTGTTTAAGAACGTCGGGCTTTGCATAGACGTGATGGTCGTTAAAAAGGATCGGAATCTGTCCCGACGGCGGGGAACCGAAGTCCGCCGGGGGCGCTGGGGCCGTTGTGGCTTGGGCGATCACGTTGGTACCGATGTTTCCACGCGATCCCGAAGCCGACGGAGCCGCCACCGCTGTCAGTCCAAGGCCGGCTGCGAAGAGCGCGGCGAGGACTCCGGTGCTCAGTCGTTTCAATTTTTCCTCCTAGTTAGATGATGACCTACTTGCTTTGGATTACCGCGTCCATCATGGAGTTGGTCCCACGGCGAACCAAGCAGTGGTTACGTCGCGGGCATACCCAAAAACAATTGATTTGAATCCTTCGAGGGCCGGGCGTTTACCACCCCTTCTACCAAGGTCGCCGAGGGCAAAGTCGCTGGGCGGGTTCCGGCCGAGCCTTACGTGAGTTTTTCGTCCAGGCGTGCCAGGAACCGAGCGCGGTCCATAATGTATCGCTCGTGCGTTCCTTCGGCGACGGCCTCTTGCTCGTCGAAAACCTGTACGGCGAAACTCACGCGCGGGCCGTCGACGAGGACGACTTCGACCTCGGTACGCACGATAAAGCCAACCGGGACCGGCTTGTGGTGCTCTAAGTCGATGTGCGTACCGAGCGTAATTTGACCAGTTTCCAGATTCGTCGCGATACAGGCGATCGCCGCATCCTCGATGAGTTGGACCAGCATCGGCGTGGACAGCACGTCAACACCCTTGTTCCCGGCCTTTTCCGCCGTCATCCATTCTTCGACGCGGCTGCTGCGGCTAAATATCCGGCCGATCTCGAGTTTTGCGCCCATTGATGGTGACATACTCCGCCGGGCGCTGCGCTCCCCCGGCAGGGTCGCTCCGCAGGGGTGCATCTGCAGGCTCCTTTAAGGTTTCGGTGAGATTACTGATAGGGTTTTGGTGAGGCTACTGAATCAAAAGCGCGGCGCTGCCGTAGTACACCATAACTGCAATAGGACATATGGCAAATAGGAGAACGATGTTTTTGAGCTCCCGGGCACTCGTCGCCCTGGTCGGTACGCTGCTCGCGGTGTCCGCGTGCGCGCCGAAACAGAAAGCAGCCCACGGCCCACCGCCACTCAATGTCGACGTCGCTCGCGCACAAATGCGCGACATCGCGACCTACGTTACACTGGATGGACAGGTCGCGCCGTTGGAAGATTCCACGCTGACGGTGCAGCAGTCCGGCCCTCTCACTGGTATCTATGTGAACGTGGGCGACGCCGTGCGCACCGGCCAGCTGCTCGCGAGAGTGGACGACTCAACATTGCGCGCCCAATTGGCGCAGGACCAGGCCTTGATCGCGCAATCGTCGGCGCGCGCGCAAAGCTCTGCGGCAAGCGTGCCGATCACGCAATCGCAAACGTCGGCGGCCGTCGCGCAGGCTCGCGCGCAATTGGCCAATGCGCAACTGCAATACGATCAGGATCTACAACTCTACAGGCAAGGATACGTCTCGCAGTCCCAACTCGCGATCGCTCGGGCCGCTTACGTTCAAGCGCAGGGCCAGGTTCAAACTGCAGTAGCGCAAACGGGAAATATCAACGTCTCCAGCGCAAACGCGCAAGCCGATCGTGCGGCCGTTGCCTCGGCACAAGCTCAGGCGAACACGTTACAAACTCAAATCGGCCAAACGGCGCTCTATGCTCCGTTCGACGGCATCGTCACCGCGCGTTTGCTCGACCCCGGCGCGAATGCGTCGGCGGGCTCGCCGGTGCTACGCCTTTCGGAAATCAGCACGGTGTGGATCAACGTCAACGTGCCGGACGAAAATCTCGCCTACATTCATAACGGAACGCCCGTTACGTTTTCCACCAGCGGCGGTGGAAAAACATACCGCGGGCATGTCGAAAGCGTCAATGCCGTACCGACGTCCGGTACGCTTTCGTATCTCGCGCGCATCCGTCAGCCCAATCCCGGGAACGCGCTTCGCGGTGGAATGCTCGTTTCCGTGAACATTCAGAAGGCCAATCACCCGCACGCGATCGTCGTGCCGCGTACGGCGATCGCGCAAACCGATCGCGGAAGCAGCGTTTTCGTGGTCGTCGACAACAAAGCAGTCGAAGCTCCCGTGAGTGTCGGACTCCAAACCGATACGCTTTCCGAAGTACGCAGTCCGCGAGTGCATCCCGGCTCGGTCGTCGTGACCACGCGGCCCGATGCGTTGCAAGATGGCAGCGTCGTCGCCATCAGCGCGTCGGCGCCGACGTCGGGAG
>JALYVW010000020.1 GCA_030853005.1 Vulcanimicrobiota bacterium | reverse complement strand
CCACGAGAGCAACCGCTATTCCCCAAAGTTGCCACACCGACAAATGCTCGCCTCGGAGTGGTCCGATGAGGACGGGGATCGATGCCGAGACGACGGCAGTAATTGGGGAGACAACCCCCATTTTTCCAGTCGAAAGCGCCTGATACAGCAGCGCCAGGCCGATGCCAACGCAGAAACCGGCGAGGATGCCCCACACATAATCGAGATGCGTCGGCGAGCCGTGGAAAAATGGCAGCAGCGCAAAGAGCAATACGAACCCAACGGCTTGCGTAACGATGGCGACCGCAAACGTGGACGTGCGCCTTGAGGCCAACCCGCCGCAAAAATCCGCCGCACCATATGCAGTGGCGGCCAAAAGTCCTAAGAGAATACCCATGCGTCAGCTCTGCGTTGGATCCAAGGCGTCGCGTAACCCGTCGCCCAGCAAATTAAAGCCCAGTACCATCACGGTGATCGCGACGCCCGGATAAATCAATGCCCAAGGTGCGGACAGCCAGTAATCGCGCGCATCGTTGAGCATCGCTCCCCACTCCGGTACGGGCGGGCGCGCTCCAAGGCCTAGATACGATAATCCCGCAGCTTCGAGCGTGGCGGTCGCGATGCCTAAGGTGGCCTGGACGAGCAGTGGCGCGAGAATGTTGGGAAGCACATGCCGGACCAGAATTCGCGGAACGCGCGCACCCACGGCACGCGCGGCTTCAACGTACTCCAAGTTTTTGATTGCAAGCACCGACGATCGCGCGAGCCGCGCATACTGCGGAATGTAGACGATGCCCACGGCAATCATCAGATGGTTGATGCTCGGACCCAGAATCGTCGTGATGCCGATGGCTAAGATGATTGACGGAAACGCCAGCATGACATCCGAGAGGCCCATGATCGCATTGTCCGTCGCGCCGCCTTGATACCCGGCCAATACGCCGAGCACCGTGCCGATGCTGATGGCGATTCCCACGGCGAGAAAACCGATGCGAATCGAGATCCGCGCCCCATAGACGATGCGCGCAAAAACATCTCGCCCGAGCTTGTCGGTTCCGAAGAGATGATGCATGCTCGGCGAGCTCGTCTGGTGGGCCAAGTCCTGCGCGAGCGGATCCGAAGGCGCGACCCACGGCGCGAAGAGCGCGACGAGCGCAAGGATCACGACAATGCCGAGGCCCACCAAGGCGCCAGGCGATCTCCGCAACCGCCGCCAGACATCGCTTGCGTACGTTCGCGCAGTCGGTGCGATGTCTTCGGCGGCTGCCGCCAGGGAAACGTCCAAGTGTTAGGCGACGACGAGCTGCGGGTGCCGGGCGTGGAAGCTCGAGCGCGCCTGAAAGCTCTTGGCAATCGACGCGATCTGCGCTTCGCCCCACACACGGCCTAAGAGACCTAGTCCCGTGGGCAGGTTGTGCTCGCCCCATCCGTTGGGCACCGACATCGCCGGCAAACCCGCGAGATTGCCGGGCGAACCCAACTCCACCGACCCCGGATACTGCGTGTAAGCTTTGCTAAACGGAATTCCCACTGGATAGGCGACCGTCGAGAGCGTCGGATACACCACGGCATCGTATGGTGCGAATGCATTTTGCACGGCCGCATCTATTTTCGTGCGCATACGCGTGCCGTCGACGTAATCGACCGCAAGTGCGCCATAGACCTGATAACCGCCCAAGCGGTCGTCGACTGACTGCAGTTGCTTGGACTGGCCGCGTTCGATGAGGTCGCGGAACGCGGCCGCACATTCCCCGGCGAAAATCGCGTCGAACACCGCGCCGTACCGGAAGCCCTTCGGCAACGTGACGCCTTCGCTCACATCGCAAAACTCTCGCAACACGCCGAGGGCGTTGGTGAAGTTTTGGGCCACGGCGGGCATCGTTTTCTGGGTGGCGTTGGCCATCACGCCGATATGCGGACGGCGCCCACGCACGCCGACAAACGGCATCGTCCGGCTGGTTGGATCGTTCGGATCTTTGCCGGCGATGGCTCGAAGAACGAGCTCGGTGTCGCGCGCCGAGCGGCACATCGGACCGAGTTTATCGGAGGTCCACATCAGCGCCATTGCACCGTGCCGGCTCACGCGTCCATACGTCGGACGAAGGCCCGATACGCCGCAAAATGCCGCAGGAACGAGAATGGAACCGTTGGTTTCGGAACCGATCGCAAAGCCGACGAGCCCCGCGGCGGTCGCGGCTCCGGGACCGCTCGATGAGCCTCCGCTCCAGAAATTACGGTTCCACGGCGTGCGCCCGGGGCCGGTAAAAGACGCGTCAGCGTCGTCGTATCCGAAGCCGCCGGCAAGCTCGACCATCGCGAGCTTCGCCAGCAATACGGCGCCGGCTGCGTGCAACTTTTGCACGACGGTGCCGTCGAAATCGAACTGCTGCGTGCGATACGGCGCGGCGCCCCACGTCGTTGGCGCGCCGACTGCGGCGAGTAAGTCCTTGACACCGTAGGGAACGCCGTGCAGGGGTCCACGCGAGCGCCCGCCGGCGAGTTCGCGGTCGGCCGCGCGCGCTTCGCGCAACGCTCGCTCGTGCATGACCGTCACCACGGCGCCGTAAGTCTTTCCGTATTTGTCCAAGCGATCCAGATAGAGTTTGGTCATTTCGACCGAGGATACTTTGCGCGCGGCGATCATCCGGCCGATAGCCGTAGCATCCTGGAATGCCAGTTGTTCGTTCGTCACGGGCGCACCTCAAACGAAGGCGTTGGCTCATCGGAGTTTTTTAATGCCCGCCCCTTGGGGTTGACCCGGGAACCCGCCGATTGATAATAATTCACACCCTCGGCGATGGTCTTCACCTCTTTATCGCTCAACCCGGGATCGAATTCACGCATGCGCTCGGCGAACGCTTGTGCGGCCGCCGAGATCTTCGGCGGCTTGGGCGACGGCGACGGAACGGGCGTCGGAACCGGGGCGACCGGCGGCGGCGCGGCGCTCACCGACTTTGCCGCCGCGGCGGCGGCTCCCAACGTTGCGACGGCAGCGAGAAACCGTTTACGAGATGCCACAAATCCTCCACTGTAAAAGAAACGGACGGCCGCCCTAGACTTCCATGACGACCGGGATAATAACGGGACGGCGCTTCAGACGCGTGTAAATCGACTTCGCCAGACCGCTTCGGATGTGCTCCTTCATCGAATTTACATCACGCATCGCTTCGACCGACACGCCCTCGATCAACCCCACGAGCTCAGCACGCAACTCATCGAGTATTCCATCCGATTCGGGAATATAGAAGACGCCGCGCGAAATGATATCGGGCCCCGCGACGACGCGCGCTTCCTCAGCATCGATGGTCACGACGACCATCATGATACCGTCTCCCGCAAGCAGCCTACGGTCGCGGAGGACGGCCTCACCGATGTCCCCGACGCCGGAGCCGTCGACGAGCACGTTGCCGCCATACGTTTTACCGACTTTGTCGCTGTACTCGCGGGTGAACTCGAGGACGTCGCCATTTTCCACGACGAAGACGTTGTGCGGGTCCACGCCCGTTTGCGTCGCCAACTTGCCATGGTGAACGAGCATTCGGTACTCGCCGTGTACCGGAACGAAGAACTCCGGACGCACCAGGTTGAGCATGAGCAACAGTTCTTCTTGAGACGCGTGCCCGGAAACGTGAGACTTCCCATCTGTTCCGTGCACGACGTTCGCTCCCAGGCGGTACAAATTATTAATGGTTTTATAGACGCCTTTTTCGTTGCCGGGAATCGGCGTCGCGCTGATGACCACCGTATCGCCCGGCACGATTTTAAACTTCGCGTGATCGCGCACGGACATCCGGGTGAGCGCGCTCATCGGCTCCCCTTGCGATCCGGTGGTCATCACGCACACCTTTTCCGGCGGAAAATCGTCAACCTGTTCGATTTTAATGACACGGTCCGCCGGAAGCTTGAGATACCCAAGCTCCGAGGCGAAGTGGAGGACGTTTTGCAACGAACGGCCCAAAAAGGCAATCTTCCGATCGAAGCGGATCGCGTGTTCGATGACCTGTTGAATTCGCGGGACGTTGGAGGCAAATGAGGCAACGACGATACGGCCCTTCGCGCGGTTGAAAATGGTCGTGAAGGCCTCGCCGACGACGCGCTCTGAAAGCGTGTGCCCCGGGCGCTCGGCGTTGGTGCTATCGGAAAGCATGCACAACACGCCCTCCTCGCCGATTTTCGCGATGGATGCGAAGTCCGCGGGCTTGCCGTCGACCGGCGTTTGATCGAATTTAAAATCACCCGTGTGAAAAATCGTGCCCACGGGGGTGCGGATTGCGAGCGCGCACGCTCCCGCGACGGAGTGGTTGATGTGCACGAATTGGGCTTCGATGCTGCCGTAAGCGACTCGGGCTCCGGGCTCGACCGTCACGTACGCGACGTCGCCCATCTTTTGTTCGCGCGACTTGGCTTTGATCAGCGCCAGGGTTAGGGGCGTGCCGACGACCGGAACGCTGAACTCACGAAGCAGGTAGGGAATTCCGCCGATGTGGTCTTCGTGACCGTGCGTGACGAAAATCCCGCGAAACTTCTCGCGCCGTTCGCGGAGGTACGTGAAATCGTTGATGACGATGTCGACGCCAAACATCTCGTCGTCGGGAAACATCAGTCCGCAATCGACGACAACGAGGTCGTCGTTGGTTTCAATCACGGTCATGTTCCGGCCAATCTCGCCGCAGCCGCCGAGCGGGATGATGCGAACGTAGGGCTCGGCCGGAGGCTTGGGCACGGTCAGGGAAGCGGCGTTCAAAGCGGGTGTGTACTTTCCGTGGGATTCTAGGGTCGTGAAGCACGGGCGGAGGTGCCCATGACCGTCGTTTACCGCGCCACCCTGGCGCTAACCTCGCTAGCCCTGTTCGCCCCGATCGCCGGGGTAGCCCATCCTCGCCCAATCGCTAGGGCCGGCCATCCTCGTCCGGCCGCAAGGGCTGCGAGTGCACCCGCGCGCCATTGTTCTGACACCCTGGCTGCCTCTTCCATCTATTCGCACCGCGCACTTCGCCAAGCGCGTCTGATCTTGCAGATGAAGCTGCTCGAACTGCGCGAAGCGCGGCTCGACCGCATCCCAAGGTTCTACAGCACCGACTGCCCTTCGACGCCCTTTTCGACAAATAGGCGGCAAAGCTTCCGAACGAACGCCCCGCTGAATGAGTACAGGGGGTGGTATCTCGAAACAAGGGACAAGTCGCGCGCGTATTACGCTGCGGCACCTTCATGCGTTCGGATGAGGAAGTGTTATGATCGACGCCCCGGCTGCTCCCAAAGCAAACGGTCTAACGACTGTGGTCAACACCATCGTCGCGCCCCAAGAAGCATTTGAAACGCTGCGGCTCGTTCCTATGTGGGGCTGGGCTTTCATCATTACCTTCGCGCTCTTTGCCCTCGGCACGCTTCTAGAAGCGCCGACGACGCAGCATGTCAACTACATCCAAACCCAGCACATGGTCGCCACAAGCTCGCTTTTTGCCAATATGACGCCCGCTCAAAAACAACAAGCGCTGGCTCGCGCGGCGCATCCGGGCACCACGGGCTCCATTTTACCGATCGTCTTCGGAAGCATCGGCGTGTTGCTCGTCGCGCTGCTCAACACCGTCATCCTGCTGATCGGCAATGCGGTCGGTAAGGGCCAGGCGAACTTCAAGCGGCTCTTCTGCGGGTCGATGAACATCGCCGTCCCGACATTTGGTTTGTACACCCTGGTCAATGCGGCCATCATCGCCGTGCGAGGACCGACATCGTTTAACTCGATGAGCGATATTCTGCACGCCGTACCGGGCCTTGGAATGTTTGGTCCCGCCGGTTCCGTCGTGACGACGGGATTTCTGAGCGGTATCAATATTTTCACCCTGTGGGGACTGTTCCTCAACGCGACGCTGCTCATCGTCATGGCGCGGGTCGCCAAGCCCGTCGCCTGGACGACCGCGGTCGTGATCTTGTTCTTCGGCGCGGCCGTTTCGTCGAGTTTCATCGCGCTGGCGCATTCTTTCGGAGCCGTATGATTCTTCGCGTTCTCGCGGTCCTCGTCGCCTCAATCCTGTGCTTGTCCGCACCCGCGATCTCCGCGGAGATGTCGCTTGCCGATGCTGTTGCCTATGCGTTAGGCCATAGCACCGGCGTTGCGACGGAGCGGGCGGCGGTCGCGCAGGCCCGGGCGCAGTACGTCCGCGCGCACGCGCAAGAGTTGCCCAACATCAATGCTACGCTCCAGAATCAGCAAAGCAAATCCTCGAATTACGGAGGATCCTTTGGCCTGATCGGCGCCAATCAAGCCAATGTATTTTCGCAGAACACCGCGCAAATCGGCACGCAGTACGAACTGTTCAACGGTGGGTTGAACCGAATTCTCGCCCAGGTCGATAAACAGCAGCTCGACGAAGCGCAGGCGGCGTTGCGCCGGACGCAAGATCAGGTCGCCACCGATGTCACCGCCCAGTATTTCGCGATCGCTTCGGCCGACGAGCAGACGCGCCTCGACCGCTCCGACGTCGCGTACCAGCAAGCACTCGTGCGCGTTGCACAGGCGAAGGTGGGAGCCGGCGTAGCCGCCGGAGTCGACCTGCTGCGCGCGCAAACGCAGGAACGGCAAAGTGAATCCACGCTCGTGGGTGCCGCGGCGGACGCGCAAAACGCCCGCGACCTTCTCGCGCAGCTTATCGGTGCGCCGATGGACACGGCGTTCTCGGTTCCCGCAGAAGTGGCTGCGCCGCCGCTTCCGGCTCAACCGCTCGACTCACTCGTCGCCATCGCACAATCGCATCGGCCCGAAGTCGCATCGGCCGGCGAAGCGGTGACGGTGGCGCGCCTCAACCGCCGCGCGGCCGACACCGACTTACTGCCCAACATAGCGCTCAACGCAGCATTCGGAAATCAATTTTCGCCGACGCTTTACGTTGCGCAACGCAATCAAATCATGGCCCAAAATCAGGCGATTGCGGCGAACAACGCGCTCAACGCGAGGCTCGGACTGCCTCCGCAGCCGCTGCTCGGGCTACCCGCGCGCGGTTCGCCCGGATTCTGGACGATCGGCGCGAACACGTCGCTGACGCTTCCACTCGTCGATTACGGAACGCGGCGCGCGAACCATCGCGGGGTCGACGCGCAAATCGAATCCGCCACCACGAATCTTTCCTCGCAAAACAATCAAGTAGCGCTGGACGTTCGGCAAAGTCTGCGGAACGCCGAGGCAGCTCAGGCTCAGATTCAATTTGCGCGCGACGAAGTGCGCTTGGGCGTCGAGTCCGCGCGTATCGCTCAGTTGCAATATCAGAGCGGAATCAATACCCTTACCGACGTGCAAAGCGCGGAAAAAACTGCACTCTCTGCGCAAACCGATCTTTTCAACGCGCGCGTCCGGTATGCGGACGCCGTCGTTAAACTCCGCGTCGCCTTGGGGATTTACGACCCCCAAAGCGCCGTCGCCGATATACGGTAACGCATGAATAAACGCTATGTAACCCTTTTGCTGGTCGTCGTGGGATTGGTGGCCATCATCGCGATTGCCGGCATCGCCGGCCGCCGCGGCTCCAGCGCCACAATGGTGCACACGCAAACGGTCAGCTACACGACGTTCGTCGTGAAACTTCCCGAGAACGGGGTCATTGAACGTCCGCAGGTGCAAAGTATTCCCGCTGAGGTTTCCGGCAATCTTGGCAGCGTATTCGTTCGCGCCGGACAAACGGTGAGCGCCGGGCAATTGCTCGCCACGATCGACAATCCGCAAATTCTCTCCAACGCCCAGGGCGCGGCTAGCGCCTACCGTGCGCAGTCGGCGCACGCGCAAAGCGCCCAGGCCAGCAGCCGGACCAATATCGCGCAAGCGCAAGCAGGGCTCGAATCCGCACGGGCGCGCCTCACGCAAGCCCGACAAGATCTCGCAAACGGATCGCAATCGGGCCTCGGCTATGGCGGATCGACGGCGGCTGACCAAAAGGCGAACGCGCAGGCAAATTTGGAAAATGCCGCGACGAACTTAAGCGAAGCAAGGAGAATCTACGACGCCGATTCGAGCCTCTTCCGTCAGAACGCCATCTCGCGCGACAGCGTCGATCAAGCCAGGGCGAAACTCGAACAGGCCCAAGTCTCGTACAATCAAGCCCGGCAAGCCCGGCAATCCTTAGGCTCACAACTGTCGCGCAGCACGCAAGTGCTTCAAGATAACGTTCGTTCCGCGCAAGAAGCCTATGCGCAAGGGCAAGCCGCCCTCTCGGCGGCAAACGTCCAAGCCGGTTCCGGCGATGTTGCCGCAGCCTATGCCGATGTCGGAAAGGCACGCACGGACTACGCCTATGCATCTGACGAAGCGGCGCGCACGCAGATTCGCGCCCCATTTAGCGGAACGATCTTAAGCCAAGCCGCACAGGCCGCCGATGCCCTTCGCCCGCTGCAGACGGGCGATGCCGTAACCGCGGGACAGACGCTCTTTAGCATTTCCGGCAACAGCGGATTTATCGTACGCACGACCGTCGACGAACAAGATATCATCAACGTTCGCATGGGTCAGCGAGCCAACGTCACGGGCGAAGACTTTCCAGGTAAGGTCTTGGTCGGCCACGTCGTTGCGATCTCTCCGGTCGCGCAGAAATCCCAAGATGTTTCGAGCACTGCGCGCCAAGTGCTGACCACCGTGCGCCTGGACAAAGCGCCCTCGTTTCTCAGAGACGGCATGAGCGCCAACGTCGATATTCTGACGACGGACATCCGGCACGCGCTCGTTGTTCCGAACGCCGCCATGACGACGCAGGGGTCGAAAAAATTCGTGTACGTCGCCCAAGACGGAGTCGCGCACAAGCGCGCGGTGCGAACCGGTCAAAGCAATGACTCACAAACGGTCATTACGAGCGGGTTAAAACTGCGCGACCAAGTGATCCTTAGCGACATCGGCACGACCATCGCCGACGGGCAGCGCGTGCAGAAAGCACCCGCGACACCGCTTCCCAAGCGTCCGTGACCCGCCTCCTCGCCTACGCCGAAGAAGCGCTAGGCTCGCTCTGGCGAAACCGGACGCGCTCGGCGCTCTCGATGCTCGGGATGATCATCGGCATCGCTTCGGTCATCGGTGTATTAGGCCTCAGTCAGGCGGCGTCCAATGGCATCCGCTCGCAGATTGAAAGTGGCGGAGATCCCGGTTTCATTGCTCAGCCCGATCGCGCGCAAGACGATCCCACCTTGGCCACGATGTACTATCGCGATGTGGAGCGGATGGTCGCGATTGCGGGAGGCGCCATCGATCGCGCGATTCCGTTTTATCGCGAGCGGCCGTATCGCGTCATCTCGGGTAAAACCTCAGACATCATTGGGGTATCCTCTACTGAGGACATCAAGCCGGCCAGGGGAACCGTTATTCTCGCAGGACGCGCGATCGATGCGCAAGATGTTGCGCGCGGCGCGAACGTCTGCATGTTTTCGAAAAAGGCCGCCGAAACGCTCTACCCCAACGGAAACGCGGTCGGCCAAAGTGTGAACGTCGGCAGCGCGCGCTTGCAGATCATCGGGGTTTTTACCATTTCCGGTAGTCTCTTTAACAGCGTTGTTGCCGAAGCGATCTACGTTCCCTACACCACCATGCACCGGATCGCGCCCGGACCCATCGACTATATCGAATTGTGGGCTCCCCGAGGCGCCGCGCCCGTGCCTACGATCGAAGCGGCAAAGCGCGCCCTCTCGCGCATCCACTCGCACGCGCAGTACACGGTGCAAGATCAGAAAGCGACGGTGAATATCTTTGAGAACGTGCTCGCCGGCATGGGCGTCGGGCTCACCGTTATCGGCGGTATCGCGCTGTTTGTGGCCGGCGTCGGGATCATGAACATTATGCTCGTAAGCGTCAACGAGCGAACGCGGGAGATCGGCATCCGCAAATCGATCGGTGCGAGCGCGGGCGACATCGGATTTCAGTTCTTGATCGAGGCTACGTTGTTGTCGCTCGTGGGCGGCGCTATCGGAACGCTCGCGGGCGTCGCCATCGTGCTCGCCGGTAGCGGCCCCATCCGTGCAAGCGTCGGAAGTGCGAACGTGCCCTGGTTTACCGTTATAGCAATCGCCGTCGCTTTTTCGCTCACCATCGGGATCGGCTTCGGCTGGTATCCCGCATCCCGCGCAGGCCGGCTGGACCCCGTCGAGGCATTGCGCTCGTAATGCTGGCGTATTTCGGTGAAGCGGCGCGTGTGCTTCTGGCCAACCGCGGACGCTCCATCCTCACCATCATCGGGCTGATCGTCGGCGTGGCGGCGATCGTTTCGATTCAAGTTTCCGCCAAGGGCATGGCCGGCGCGGTCAACGGCATCTTTAAAGGCATGAGCGCGAACACGTTTTATATCTTTCCAAAATCGACCCAAGGCAATTCGGTTCGCGCGGCGCTAAAGTTTTCCGATATCGCCCTGATCGAGCAAAACGTCCCAGATATCGAGACCGCCATCCCCGCCGGCCGCACGCAAACGATCGTCCGGGCCGGACACGCGCGCGTTCGCCTGGTGTTTGGAGGGGAATCGGACAAGCGTTTCAGCACGGCGCCGCTGGCTGCCGGAAGAGCGCTCGACGCTGCGGACATCGCCAACGCTTCCACCGCATGCGTCTTGTCCAGCAACGCCTACACGCGGCTTTTTCCGAACGCATCCGATCCGGCGCAAGTCGTGGGAAATTCGGTATACATCGGGGCGAAACGCTACGTCGTCGCGGGCGTCTTTGGGAAGGCCACGGTCGATACGGCCGCGCTGGGGTTAGACGTCAGCAACGACGTCGCCATTCCATATTCGACGTATTACAATACGTATTTGCGCGGACAGTCGCTTTTCGCCGTTCAGGTGCTCGGCCGGGACAAGGCGAATTTGGCGGCCCTCGAGGATCGCACGAAAGCGGTTTTGGCCACCGCGCACCCCGGCGCAACGTATACCGCATTCGACTTAGGCTTTTTCACGAAGACGATCAACGGCTTCTTCACCGTCATCGGGCTTATCGTCAGCGCAGTCGGCGCGATTTCGCTGGTGGTTGCCGGCATCGGCATTATGAATATCATGCTCGTCTCGGTTACGGAGCGCACAAGGGAGATCGGCATCCGCAAGGCGATCGGCGCGCGCCGCTCCCAGGTCTTGTGGCAGTTCTTTATCGAGGCCTTGCTGCTCTCGGCAGCGGGCTGTTTTATCGGCATGATCATCGGCCTGCTGTTGGGCGACATTGCCGATCACTCGTTTATTAGCAAAATATCCGGAGTAACCGCACCGTTGCCGTGGCTCGAGGCGGTGCTCATCGCTACGGGTTTCTCAACCTTCATCACGCTAGCGTTCGGCACGTTCCCGGCGTTTCGCGCGGCCAGTTTAGATCCGATCGAGGCGCTTCGCTATGAGTGAACTTGTGATCGACATTCGCGACGTGACGAAAACCTATCAAATGGGGCTGCTTGAAGTACAAGCGTTGCGTGGCGTCACCGTCGGCATGGAACGCGGCGAGTACGTCGCGATCATGGGCCCGTCCGGATCGGGGAAATCCACGCTCATGAACGTCCTGGGATGTTTGGACCGTGCAACGACCGGGACGTACAAGTTGGACGACGTGGATGTGTCGGGGCTCGACGACAACGCGCTCGCGCAAATCCGTCTTAAAAAACTCGGATTTATTTTCCAGGGCTTCAACTTACTCTCGCGCACCGACGCGCTCAAGAATGTCGCGCTGCCCCTGTTCTATGCCGGACTGACGGTCAAGGAGCGCAATGCCGCGGCCCTGCGGCAGCTAGAAGAGGTCGGCTTGGGCGACCGAGCGCACCACAAGCCGAACGAACTCTCCGGCGGGCAGCAGCAACGCGTGGCCATCGCGCGAGCTTTGGTTAACAATCCGTCTGTCTTACTGGCCGACGAGCCGACCGGTAATCTCGATTCAAAGACGAGCACGGAGATCATGGGGCTCTTTGAAAACCTCAATGCTTCGGGGGCCGGGCGGACCATCATCATGGTCACGCATGACGAGGAAATTGCCTCGCACGCGCGCCGCATCGTGCGGCTGCGCGACGGTCTGATCGTTTCGGACGCGGCGCCCGAGCGGCGGCTCTCAGCGGGTGCCCAGGCTTTCCCATAAGTGCAACTTTCGGCGCCGTGGTGGGTAGAAGTATTAGCATCCCCAACCGCTTTCGTTAACAAAGAGTGAGTGTAGTGAAAAATCGCGTTTTACCCACGGCCATCGTCGCGCTCGTCGGAGCCGTCATCGGCAGTTTTCTGGTCATGCTTTACGTGGGAAGCCACATGAGTAACGGATCCCTCAACGCCAACGCGCTTCCCGCCGTGAGCGCAGCGCCACTGGGCGGCGGGAGCGATCAAGAACGCATCACCTCGGCCGTCAAGCGAGCGCTGCCCTCGGTCGTAGCACTCAACGTCACCATCAACGGCGTGGACCAAGTTCCCGTCGATGCATTCGGCCAATTTTATCAGAACCAGCCGTTCCAGGCCCGCGCGTCGGGTTCGGGTTTCGTCATCTCGAGCAGCGGGCTTATCGCCACGAACGCCCACGTCGTCATCGGCCCCGACGGGCGCCCGGTGAAGAGCGTGCAAGTGGTGTTCGCGAACGGCGAGAAGGTCAACGGCACGGTGTACGCGGCGAATCCCACGGTCGATGTCGCACTCGTCAAGGTTTCGTACAACAAACTTCCCGCTGCGCTACCGTTGGCCGACAGTTCGCGCTTGGAACTCGGGCAGTGGGCGATCGCCATCGGCGAGCCCCTGCAACTGCAGCAAACCGTGACGCTCGGCGTCGTGTCGGGCTTCAACCGCTCGGAGGTGGCCGGCGAGCCGGGTCAACAGCCGCGCCGGTTTAGCGGCTTGCTGCAAACATCGGCACCCATTAACCCCGGGAACTCAGGAGGGCCGCTCGTCGACATCAGCGGCAACGTCATCGGCATCAACCAGTTGACCGCGGCGCAAGCGCAAAATATCGGCTTCGCCATCCCGATCAACCTGGCGAAACAGGCGATCTCCCAGTTGGAGCAGCACCCCGGGCAGGCCAACGTGGGTGGCAAAGAAGTCTCCTACATCGGCGTGTACTACCAACCCATCGACAACAACATCCGCCAGCAGCTCGGCGGCTACGTGGGCGGAGGCATCGTCGTTGCGCAGGTCGTCCCCAACGGACCGGCAGCCAAGGCCGGGATCGAGCCGGGGACCGTCATCCAGAGCGTCGACGGCAAGCGCCTCGCGACGCCGAACGACTTCAAGAGCATCATCGCGACGCATAAGCCGGGCGACCGCTTGCAACTGCGAATCTGGTTCCAAGGCGACAGTAGGACCGTCGCCGTCCCGCTGGGATCCATCGACACGAATCAGCTCAACGTGGCCCCGACCGGTCCATAGCGCCTCCCCCTACAACGCAACCTCAAACGGCCGTTTTGTGTCTAAACGAGTGGAACACAAGGCGGCCGTTGGCGTAGTATTAACGGCACGCACACGTCCTTGAGCCCGTAAGCGGCAAGGCCGAGGTTCGCCCGCGCAGCAATGCGCGACGAGCTGACGCTGGTCCGGGAGCTCGGAAAGAGAGACTCACTACATGGCTAAAGTGGTCGGAATCGACCTTGGCACGACAAATTCGGTCGTCGCCGTAATGGAGGGCTCGCAGCCCACCGTCATCGCCAACGCCGAAGGGTCGCGCACGACCCCGTCGGTCGTGGCCTTCACCAAGACGGGCGAACGGCTCGTCGGACAACTGGCAAAGCGCCAGGCAATTACGAACCCGGACCGCACGATCGCATCGATCAAGCGGCACATGGGCACGGATTTTCACGTCAAGATCGACGGCAAGGACTTCTCGCCGCAAGAGATCTCGGCGATGATTTTGCAAAAGCTCGTCAACGACGCGAGCAACTATTTGGGCGAACGCGTGACCAAAGCGGTCATCACCGTTCCCGCTTATTTTAACGATTCGCAACGACAAGCGACAAAAGATGCTGGAAAGATCGCGGGCCTCGACGTCCTGCGCATCATCAACGAGCCTACGGCCGCAGCGCTCGCGTACGGACTCGATAAAAAAGGCAACGAAACGATCCTCGTGTGGGACCTCGGAGGCGGTACGTTCGACGTATCGATCCTCGAAGTTGGCGATGGCGTTTTCGAAGTAAAATCTACCGGCGGAGACACGCGCCTCGGAGGCGACGATTACGACCACCGAGTCGTCGAATGGCTTGTAGCGGAAACGCGCAAGGACCAAGGCATCGACCTCTCCGGCGACAAGCAGGCTATGCAGCGCCTCACCGAAGCCGCTGAAAAAGCCAAAATCGAACTCAGCTCGGTCGTGCAGACGAACATCAACCTGCCCTTCATCACCGCGGACCAGAATGGGCCCAAGCATCTCGACATCACGCTCACCCGCGCGAAATTCGAGGAACTCACGAGCGATCTCACCGACCGTTGCGTCGGACCGTTCAAGAGCGCGCTCGCGGATGCGAAGATCGATCTCTCGAAAATAGACGAGGTCGTCATGGTCGGCGGATCCACCCGCATGCCGGTCATTCTGGAACTCGTGAAAAAGCTCACCGGCAAAGAACCGAACCTGACGGTCAATCCGGACGAAGTGGTCGCCGTCGGCGCAGCCATTCAAGCCGGCGTCCTTTCCGGCGAAGTTCGCGATGTGGTGCTCTTGGACGTCACGCCGCTCTCGCTCGGTTTGGAAACGCTCGGTGGCGTGATGACGGCGCTCATCGAACGCAACACCACGATTCCGACGCGGAAGACGCAAGTCTTTACGACCGCCGAAGACGGCCAGACCTCCGTGGACATTCACGTGCTGCAAGGCGAGCGCCCCATGGCGCCCGACAACAAAACCCTGGGCCGCTTCCGCCTCGAAGGCGTCCCAGCCGCTCCGCGCGGCATTCCACAGATCGAAGTGACGTTCGACATCGATGCCAACGGCATCGTGAACGTCAGTGCTAAAGATCTGGGTACCGGCAAAGAGCAGAAAATCGCCATCACCGCGTCGACCAATCTCAATAAAGACGAGGTCGAGCGCATGGTCAAGGAAGCCGAAGCGTCGGCTGCAGCGGACGCCGCAAAGCGCGACGATGCAGAAGTGCGTAATACGGCATCGAGCCTCACGTACTCCACGGAGAAATCCCTGAAGGAAGTCGGCGAAACACTCGACGCCGGTGCCCGCGGCGAAGTCGAAACGGCGCTTGCGGATCTCAAACGCGTCAGCGAGAACGGCACCGTGGCCGAAATCAAGCCCGCGATCGAGAAACTTCAGCAGGCCAGCTACAAAATGGCCGAACTGTTGTACCAAAAGACCCCCGCGGGCGAAAACGGCGCGTCTGCCAACGGCGCTTCGCAAAACGGCGCGGGCAGCAACGCCGAATCTGAAGCGGCCCAACCCAGCGAAGACGTCATCGACGCCGAGTTCAAAGAAAGCAAATAGGAGCGCATGGGCGCGCCGCTGCGGCGGCGCGCCACGCACCGTATACGACGATGAACGAAGACTACGCAACGACGCAACCACCGAACGGCGAAGCCGTGCAGATTGACGAACCCGATCGCGAAATCGCCGAAGATCCGGCCGCCGAACTGCGCGAAGCCAACGCGCGTGCCGACGAAAACTATAAGAAATTCCTTCTTGCCTCAGCTGATTTCGAAAACTACAAAAAGCGCATGGAACGCAGCGTATTCGATCAGGTGTCTTTCGGCCACCGCAAGGTCCTACGCGCTTTTTTACCTGTGCTCGACAATCTCGAGCGCGCGCTTGCCTTCGACGATAGGTCCGATGGCCTGCGCGGCGGGTTAGCGCAAACGCTCAAGGGCTTTGAAAACATTTTTACGCTCGAGGGCGTAAAAGCGTTTAGCGTCAAGGGAGCGCCCTTCGATCCGAACGTCGCCGAAGCGATCGGCACGCAAAAGGCCGACGGCGTGGAAGATGACACGGTGCTCGAGGAAGTGGAAAAAGGCTACAAAATCGGCGAGGACCTGCTTCGGCCCGCGAAAGTGATCGTCGTAAAGAACGGCGATTAGCGCGTGAATTACAAAGATTACTATAAGGTTTTAGGCGTCCCCAAAAACGCCCCTGAGAAAGACATTAAATCCGCGTACCGGAAGCTCGCGCGGAAATGGCATCCGGACGCGAACCCCGGTGACGTCAAATCCGCCGAGGAGAAATTTAAAGAGATCACCGAGGCGTACGAAGTTCTCGGCGACCCCGAGAAGCGCAAAAAATACGACGTACTAGGCAGCGACTGGCAACAGGCCGCCCAGCAGGCCGAACAGCAGCGTCGCTACCGGACCGCGCAAGGCGAAACGTTTTACGATTTCGGCGGCGGCGGGTTCGGCCAGGGCGGCGCTGGGGCGACGGGTTTTTCGGACTTCTTCGACATGTTTTTTTCAGGTGTTGGAAAGCGGCAAACTTCAACCCAGCAAAGCGCTATGGCGCAGCGCGGGCAAGATTTAGAAACCACCATCGAGCTGGGTCTGCGCGACGTTTACGACGGCGGCACGAAATCCGTATCGCTGCAAATCGAGGACGTTTGCCCACGCTGTCAAGGTACCGGCACGGACCGCGGTGCGCTCTGTACGCAGTGCCACGGCACGGGACGCGTTTTCGCCAACCGTAAGTTTGAAGTGACCATTCCGAAGGGCATCGCCGAAGGCCAGCGTATTCGGCTGGGCGGCCAGGGCGGAGCGGGGCACAACGGCGGCCGGGCAGGCGACCTCTTTCTCATCGTCCGGCTGCTCGACGACCCCACGTACAAACGCAAGGGCGACGATCTCTACGTGGATTTGCCGATCGACCTGTACTCGCTCGTCCTCGGAAACACCGTGAAAGTCCCCACCATGGCCGGCGTCGTGACCATGACGGTGCCGTCGGGCACCCAAAACAACCGTCTACTGCGACTGGCCGGTAAAGGCATGCCCAACGTAAAAACGGGCGGCGCGGGCGATCAATACGTGCGCCTCATCGGGCATGTACCGACCGATCTCAACGATAAAGAACGCAAACTCTTCAAAGAGTTGGCGAGCATTCGAAACGGAAAAGCCGGTTAGGCTCGCACCATGATGTCCGGCCACGGCCTCATGTGGTCGAGCATGTATCAGTCGGATAAGCCGGTGGTTAAACGGCGCGTTGACTGGCGTCGTATCGCTTCATTTTTTGCGCCGTACTGGCGTCAGGTCGCGGCGGTTCTCGTGTGTATCGTCGTCGCTTCCGGCCTCGGTCTGCTTCCGGCCTACGTCACCGCGCGCATCATCGACAACGCGCTTCCGCATCGAAACCTGCGCGAGTTGGGGATCGACGTTGCCATCGTGCTCGCTTCTGCGCTGCTGACCATGGGCTTCGGCGTTTTTCAGGGATATTTAAACTCTATCGTCGGCGAAGGCATCATGCGCGACATCCGCACGAGCCTGGTCGGTCATCTCCACAAAATGCCGCTCTCATTTTTCACCGGAACGAAAACCGGCGAAATTATGAACCGCGTGTCCAACGACGTGGATAACATCGACAACGTCGTCACGGGAACGTTGACGACCATCGTCACCAACGTGGTGACCATCCTTTTCACGGCGACGTTTATGTTCGTGTGGAATTGGCGGCTGGCGCTGCTTTCGGTGGTCGTCGTTCCGCTTATGATCCTGCCGCTCGCTCCGGTCGGCCGCAAAATGTATGCGGTACGCAAGAAAACGCGCGAAAAGCGGGACGAGATCGAATCCATCACGCAGGAAACGCTTTCGATCTCCGGCATCACGCTCATTAAATCGTTCGCGCGCGAAGCGTACGAGCGCTCGCGTTTCTACAGAGCCGGCAGCGAGCTCATGGATCTGGAAATCGATCTTGCGATGATCGGCCGCTGGTTCATCGCGTCCGTCACGGCGATGGTCATCATTGGCCCTGCGGTTGTGTGGTTCGGCGGCGGCTGGCTCGCAATCGAGCGCGCAATCGATGTCGGGGTGATCGTGGCATTCGTGCAATACATTCAGGGCCGCCTCTACGGCCCCGCGGCGGCGCTGGCCGGCATTCAAGTCCAGATCGTCAGCGCGCTCGCCGTGTTCGAGCGCATTTTTGAGTACTTAGACCTCACTCCCGAAGAGTACGAACCGGCCGGCGCGACCACGCTCCCGCGCGTCCGCGGCGACATTCGCTTCGACGACGTGCACTTCTCCTACGGCAACGAACGGATCGCGCTCGACGGCGTAAACTTTCACATCGAACCCGGCGCCGTTGCTGCTTTCGTCGGGCCCTCGGGCGCCGGAAAAACCACGATCACCCAGCTCGTTCCACGCTTCTACGATCCGCAGAGCGGCACGGTTTCGATCGACGGCTACGACGTTCGATCGCTCACGCTCGAATCGTTACGCCGAGACATCGGCATCGTTTCTCAAGAAACCTATTTGTTCCACGATACGATCGAGAACAACTTGCGGTATGCGCGCCCGGACGCCACCCAGGACGACATCCGCGAGGCCGCGCAAAATGCCAACATTTCGGCGTTCGTCGACCGCTTGCCGGATGGCTATGCGACGGTCGTAGGCGAGCGCGGCCACAAGCTCTCTGGAGGCGAGCGCCAGCGCCTCGCGATCGCGCGGGTACTCTTAAAGAATCCGACGATTTTGATCCTCGACGAAGCGACGAGCTCGCTCGATTCGCACAACGAGGCCGCCATTCAAGCGGCGCTCGAGCGCTGCATGCGCGGTCGCACGAGCATGGTCATCGCGCATCGACTCTCGACGATCTTATCTGCAGATATCATCTTTGTGGTAGAAAACGGACGCGTCGTCGAAAGCGGATCGCATGCCCAACTTCTTCCGCGCAACGGTCCCTACGCGCGTTTGTATTACAAACAGTTCCGCGACGAACCGCAACCGCTCTCGACGTAGGCGTTGAACCGAGCGCTCGCCCTGCTGATTGCGGTGACGCTCGTGGGCGAAGTTGCTGCGAATCTTTCGACCGGGGCCTACCTCTGGCCCTCGAGCGCGACGGAGCCGCGCCCGCGCAGATCGCCTTGGCCATGGGGGCCGGCGTGTTCGCGCAGTTGCTCGGCAGCGTTCCCGTAGGCGCGCTCGTGGATCGCGTTGGGCGTCTTCTGACGCTGCGTGGTGCGGTGTTGGGTATGGCGGCAGGACTTCTGCCGGCATGGCACTTTTGCACGGCGCGTTTTGGGGAGGCGCATGCTCGGCGCTGCGCGGATTTTCCATGATGGCCTCCGTCACGGCCGCATTTGCCTACATCACCGAGATCGTTCCCGAAGGGCGCAGCGTGTCGGCGGTCTCATCGCTCGGAATGATCGCTAATGTCGCCTTCGCTTTCGCGCCCGCTCTCACGGTCGTTTTCTGGAATCATGGCGTCGGACGCGAGATGTTTGCTTACGGTGCGCTCGCGACACTGGTCGGCGCCGTTCCACTGACCCTTTTGCCCGCTCGACACGACGTGCGTTCGGGACGTCGCTCGCGCACGATCTTAATGCGCTCCAAATGGCTGCCCGCGATGACGTTCCTGGTGGCGGCGGCGCTGCAGAGCGGCGTCAACGGGTCGATCGCCGTGCTGACGTTCGCACATCGCGGCGTCGCGAACGGTGCCCTGATCTTTACGTCGATGGCGCTGATGACATTTGCCCTGCGCTACCCGGCCAGTCGCTTCGTGGAAAAATATGGAGCACGGCTGATGGCCATTCCCGTTGCGGTTTTTCAAATTGCGGGCTGCTTGTTGGCGGCACACCCATCGAGCGCCGCGTCGGTTCTGCTCGCCGGGGCGTTTTTGGGCATGGGTTGGTCGGCGATCGTTCCGGTTGGCATCGGCTTATTTTTCGAACATTCGAGCCGACGCACGCGCGGTGTCGCGATGGGTTCGTACAGCCTTTCGTTTGCCGTCGGCATGTCGGGGGGGAGCGTTGCTCGCTGCGTTTTGCACGCGTTTTGGTTTTGGTTACGGCGCGGCGATGACCGCTTGTGCGTTCGCGGCGACGTTAGCGTTGCCGTGGGCGCTTTGGGCGTATCGCAGCAAAGGGCAAACCTTCGCCGCGTCGTAGCGACCTAGGATGGCGACACTTTCGATCGACGGTCTCGTAAAGCGGTTTGGGAAAAAGACGGCGGTCAACCAGCTTTCTTTTTCTGTGCGCGGCGGTGAAATCGTCGGTCTGCTTGGCCCCAATGGCGCGGGAAAATCGACGACGTTTATGTGCTTGGCGGGGCTGCTGCGACCCGACGGTGGCACCATCGTCCTGGATGGGATCACCTTGGGACCGGAGCGCGGTCGAAGCATCGCGCTGATCCCCGAATCCCCCGACGTCTATCCGCTGCTGACGGTTTGGGAGCACCTCGTCTTCGTCGCGAAAAGCTGTAAGGCTGCAGCCGGCTGGGAAACGCGCGGCCGCGATCTCCTCACCCGCCTGAACATGTGGGAAAGCCGCGACGAACTCGGCCAATCGCTCTCGAAGGGCATGCGGCAGAAAACGCTCATCGCAGCGACCGCTCTCGCCGGGGCCCCCGTCGTCCTCCTCGACGAACCGATGATCGGTCTGGACCCTTTGGGCCAACGCGAGCTGCGCGCCATCATCGCGGACCTGCGCGCGAATGGCACCGCAATCGTGATCAGCACACACATGCTCGAGCAAGCCGAAGCGATCAGCGATCGTGTGGTCATCATGAAGTCCGGGCGCGAAATCGCAAGCGGAACGTTCGCCGAGTTGCACGCGCGCACCGGAGAGGCCGGAAGCGCCGAAGACCTGTTTCTCGAGATTACGCGATGACGAGCGATTTTGGAGCGCTGGCCTATCTTCAGTGCCGCCAGGCCGTAAACTTCGTCAAGAAGACGCTGCGCGCGCCCGGCCGCGTGGTGCTTTATCTTTTCGGAGTCGCATATTTCGTCGGTCTTCTTTTCTTCCGCACACGCTACCCCAAAATGTCCGGAGCATACCACGGGATCCCCGATCCCTACGCAACGGCCGCTTTTTTCGGAGTGGTCGCGTTCTTGGCGGTAACGTGCCTCATTGCAGCTGCAGGGAGAGTCGGCCCGTTTTCGGGCCCGGCGGATGCGCGCTTTATCATTGGATCGAAGTTGCGCGAACGCAACGTGATCCTTTGGCTGCAATTGCGCACGTCGTGGTTTTTACTCGGGCGTTTCTTGATTATGGCGTTGATCTATTCGGTCGTGTTCCCGCAAGTGGGAACCGTTTCTGGAATGACCTTAACAATCATGGGCATCGCCGCCCTCAGTTCCACCTGCGCTATGCCGATTCTCCGAGCGCAAGTCCAAGGGTTTGGGAAGGCGCTAACGGCGGTACTTTCCGTCATTTTGTACGGATCGTTTGCGGCCGGCCTTTGCGCGGTAGCATCGCTGCTTTTGCCCGCGGCCGGGCACCTTTCCGGCGGCGTCGTGCACCTGGGTTTGGGCCGGATCATTACCGGACTTCTTTCCGGAAACGCGGAGATGCTCACCGTTCTGTACGTGCTGGTCGTAGCCGGAATCGCGCTCAGTTTTTTCGGTTCGACCGATTTGTATCCCGAGCTCTACGCTTCGTCGCTCAAAACCGTGGCGTGGCGGGCCGCTCGTCGGAGAAATCCTTTCGGAACGCCCTTTCAATCGAACGCCCAACGATCGCAGGCTTCACCGCAGCGCATTGCCTCCGGGACGACAAATGCCGCCGGCGCGTGGACGACGGTCTGGAAAGACTGGGTGGTGTTTCGTCGCTCTCGCGCTGCCCTTGTGGTGTTCGGGTTGAGCTTGCTCGGCGCGATCGTAGCCGGCGTCGTCGCAGGAGCCGCCGCGCGAATCTCATCGGACGCAATCGCGCCGTCAATCGGCATTGCCTCGAGCTTGGGATTTGTGATCGTCATTTTCCTTACGCTCGGCGCGTCGATATCGCTGGCCGAGGATGTGCGCAAACCGATATGGTGGTTATCCACAGCCACGCTGCGGCAGCGACTCTATGTGTGGCTAGGCGCGTCGTCGTGGCGCACGGCCGCATGCGTGAGCGCAGGCTTAATCGCGTGGGCCGCCGTGCTTCATAGCGTCGCGTTCGCGCTTCTCGGAACGGTAGCAGCCGTATGCGCGGTGCTTTTCGTGCGCTGCATTGGGCTCGCGCTCTACGCGATCTTTCCATCGAAGCTCGATCAGCGGGGGCCCGTGGCCATGATCCGCTTGCTGCTCGTCTATGTTCTTCTTGCTCCCGTGGCCGCGACGGCGACCGTGACCGGCATTTTCGCCCGCAGTGGGCTGGCCGGCGGCGCAGCGGGAATCGCCGTCCTGATTTTCGAGGGCTTCTTCCTCGCGGAGTTTGCCGTGCGGCGCGTTGCCGGAGTGGGCGCCGCACTCGCGCAGGCCGAAGAAACTTAGCGCGTGGCGCCACTCACGCGACGCCCTGCACCTCCATCACACGAGGTTCCGTAGGAACCGACAATTCGGGCTCGGTTCCGCGCCGCACGTCCTCCACACCGATACCGGGCGCAATCTCGCGCAGAATCAATCCTTCGCCGGTCACGTCGATGACCGCCAGATCCGTGATGATGCGGTGCACCACGCGCTTCCCAGTGAGTGGGAGCGAACAGGAACGAACGATTTTGGGGGTTCCGTCGCGTGCCGTATGCTCCATCATGACGACAAGGCGCTTCGCACCGTGCACGAGGTCCATCGCGCCGCCCATGCCCTTCACCATTTTTCCGGGAATCATCCAGTTGGCGAGATCGCCCTCTTGCGATACTTGCATGGCGCCGAGCACTGCAACATCGATGTGGCCGCCACGGATCATTCCGAACGACGTGGCCGAATCAAAAAAGGACGCTCCGGGCAGGACCGTGACGGTTTCTTTGCCCGCATTGATGAGGTCGGCGTCTTCGTTACCTTCAACCGGATACGGCCCCATCCCGAGGATGCCGTTTTCACTTTGCAAAACCACGGTCACGCCTGCGGGAACGTAGTTCGGGACGAGCGTCGGCAACCCGATGCCCAGATTGACGTACTGTCCGTCTCGCAGTTCGAGGGCTACGCGCGCGGCCAGTTGCGTTCGGGTAAGTGCCATGTTACACGCCCCCCCTGGAATCTTGCTTCCTCGTCGTTACGCGCTCGATGCGTTTGCCTTCCGCGCCGACCTTGACCACTCGCTGCACGAAAATTCCCGGAAGGTGCACCGCTTCCGGATCTATTTCACCGGGCTCGACCAGCGTTTCCACTTCCGCAATCGTGATACGCCCGGCCATGCCACACAGCGGGTTAAAGTTTCTCGTCGCCTTATGAAAGATGAGATTCCCGTGGCGGTCTCCCACGGACGCGCGCACCAGCGCGAAATCGCAAACGATGGCATTTTCTAAGACGTATTCCAGACCGTCAAATGCGCGCGTCTCTTTTTTCGGGGACGCCACCGCAACCGAACCGTCTGCGCGATAGCGCCAAGGTAGGCCGCCATCGGCCACTTGCGATCCCACTCCCGCCGGCGTAAAGAACGCCGGAATACCTGTGCCGCCGGCGCGCAAGCGTTCGGCGAGAGTCCCTTGCGGAACGAGCTCGACCTCGAGCTCTCCGCTCAGGTACTGCCGCTCGAACTCCTTATTCTCGCCGACGTACGACCCCGTCGTGCGCGCGATGCGATGCGCGTCGAGCAACACACCGAGTCCCCAGCCATCGACCCCGCAGTTATTGGAAACGGTCACCAGATCGGTGGCGTCGCCGTCGAGCAAAGCGGCGATAAGATTGTGGGGTATGCCATTGAGCCCAAACCCCCCGACAGCGATGGATGCGCCCGAGGAAATATCGGACACGGCCTGTGCGCACGTTGATACGACTTTGTCCATACCGGGGTGCTTTCGCGACGTGCGTGGAATCTTCCGGGCCGCAGAACTCTCGTAAACGAGTAGGTATAGGAGCAACGATCGATGGCCGTGGCGCCGCAAAATATCACATCCGACGAAGAGACGATGATCCTCGAAGCGGTCCGGGAACTGGTTGCAGAAAAAGTAGTACCTCGGGCCGCTGAGATCGACGAACGCGGCGAGTTCCCCGAAGATATCCGGCAGTTGTTCGCCCAAAGCGACCTGCTCGGCATTCCCATTCCGACAGAATATGGCGGCCTTGGCGGAACGTTTCTAACCTACGTTAAGGTTGTCGAAGAGATCGCGAAGGCGTGCGCCTCCAGCTCGCTGATCGTCGCCGTTCAGGAACTCGGCATGTTGCCGATTCTCATCGCCGGAACCGAAGCGCAAAAGCAAAAATACCTGCCAAAACTCGCCTCGGGTGAATGGATTGCCGCCTATGCTTTGACCGAAGCTGCGAGCGGTTCGGACGCCGCTGGGT
>JALYVW010000065.1 GCA_030853005.1 Vulcanimicrobiota bacterium | reverse complement strand
CTCGGACCTTTCCTAGGCAAATCGTTTGCGACTTCAATTTCGCCGTGGGTCGTCACGCTCGAAGCGCTAGAGCCGTATCGGACGAAGGGACCACGCCAAGAGCCCGCACCTTTGCCCTATCTTCAAGGCGGCGGCGACTGCAACTACGACATCGAGCTCGAAGTGCGATTGCAAACCGCGAAGATGCGCGGCGCGCAAGCGGGTGGAGATGTGATCGCGCGCACCAATTATCGTGCCGTGTACTGGAGCATGGCGCAGCAGCTCGCACACGTGGCCTCCAACGGGACTGCCGTCCGCCCTGGTGATTTGTATGCCTCGGGGACCATTAGCGGTGCGGAAGGCAGCGCCTATGGAAGCCTGATCGAATTAACGTGGCGCGGCGCGCGCCCGATCCGCCTATCAACCGGCGAGACGCGCGCATTTCTCGAGGATGGCGACAGCGTAGAGATGCGCGCCTGGTGCGAAGGAGAAGGACGCCAACGCATTGGATTCGGAGCGGTGCGTGGCCTCGTGACCTCAGGCTTGTAGCGGCTGCTCCGCCCACGACCGGAAATAGGTCGGATCCTCGATCGCCAACGCCTCTTCGGCAAGCATTAGCGGCTGGAACGTATCCACCATCACCGCTAGTTCGTCGGTTGACGTTTTCCCTAGGCTCGCTTCGACTGCTCCGGGCTGCGGCCCGTGGGGCGCGCCCGCCGCGTGCAGCGTAATCGATCCCTCCTCGATTCCCCGACGACTCATAAAATTGCCGCTTACATAATAGATGACTTCGTCGCAGTCAACGCTGGAATGATTGTAGGGAACGGGCACCGCGAGCGGGTGATAATCGAACATGCGCGGGACAAATGCGCAGAAGGCCGCCCCGGGAGCCTCAAACGTCGCGTGCGCCGGCGGGGGCTGATGGAGCTTACCGGTGATGGGCATGA
This sequence comes from Vulcanimicrobiota bacterium, assembly GCA_030853005.1. Taxonomy (GTDB): domain Bacteria; phylum Vulcanimicrobiota; class Vulcanimicrobiia; order Vulcanimicrobiales; family Vulcanimicrobiaceae; genus JALYVW01. Next base: position 8,804 of record JALYVW010000065.1, on the reverse strand, counting down.
AGTCGTCGAGGTTAAATGCGTAGGGATAGCAATACCCATCCCACCCTATTACGTCGCACGGATGGTTTTGCACGATGTACACCGCACAGCGCCCGGCGTTCTTGACGCGCACTTCGTATTCGCCGGGGGCGTCCACGGGCGCGCGAAGCTCCGGTCCGCGAAAATCTCGCTCGTAATACGGCGCTTGTTCCTCGAGTTGGCCGAACTCGTTGCGGTATCGGCGCGGCGTATGCACCATTCCGCTACTTTCGTGAACGAGTAGGCGCGTGGGCGATTCCGGCTTGAGTTGATAGGTGGTGCCAGTGGGAAGAACGATATAGTCGCGTGCGCGATACGCCAGATCGCCGAAAGGGGTTGCGATGGTGCCGCTGCCACGATGAACAAAAAGCAGTTCGTCGCCGCCAACGTTGCGATAAAAATAGCGCATCGGTTCCGTCACGTCGGCGATCGAAATCAGGATGTCTGGATTCCCGAGCAATGGGACGCGTCCGTCGACGGCATCGCCGCCCCGGGAGAGGCTCGAGGTCTTGATATGGCGATTGCGCAGCGGCTGGTTTTCCCGAAAGATGATCGCAGGGCGATCCCAGGCTTTGACGTCGAGCGTCGCCGTGGGCGGGCGCAGGTGGTAGAGCAACGAGTAGACACTCTCAAAGCCTTTGGTGGAAAAAAGCTCTTCTGCGTATAGTCCGCCATCGGGTTTGCGAAACTGAATGTGGCGCTTTGAAGGAAGGTCCCCGGCTCGCAGATAGGACGGCATCGCTAGCCGCCTCCGCTTTCCTCATGCACGGCACGTTCGGCAGCTTCGAACCCTGTGCGGCTATGGGTTCCGTCGCAAAACGGCTTCGTGGTAGATCCGCCGCATCGGCAGAGCGCAACGTTTGGCCGGGAGTCGGGCACCGCGTAGGTATTTCCATCGGCGTCGACGATCGTTACGGCGCCCGTCACAAGATACGGTCCGTTTTCGCGAACTTTTATCGTTACATCGCTCATCGGACCGTATCTTCGTGCAACGGCACGCCGTTACTGCATTAACCTACTTCGGCGTAGAACCCGGCGGCGCGATGCCGAAGTCGGCGTAAAAGGCGTTTGGTGAAACCGGGCGCCCCAGAAAGCGCTTGACTTCGGTGTCGGGATCGTAGGTTTTTGCGGGCTGCAATATGTCCATGCGATAACGCATACCGACCGCGGGATTTTCCAGACCGCCGCGTTGGAACGCCGTGAACATGTCTTGCGCGTAGACTTTCGAAAACAAATATCCGTAGTACCCGGCGTCGTAGCCACCCATGAGGTGTCCGAAGGAGGCCTGTGGATGCGTCCCCGGTACGGCGTCCAGCGCCATCGTGTCATGCGTAACGCTTGCCCAAAGGGCATCCGTGTCCACATGTGGGCCGCCGGTGTGGTAGCGCATGTCGACTAAAGCGTAGCGAAGTTGCGATGTGGTCTTGTACGCGTTGTCAACGTAGCGCGCTTTGACCATCGAATCGATCAGCTCGTCGGGAAGCGGCGCTCCGGTCGTCGCGTTGGAACTCACTTGCTTGAGAATCGACGGTTGCCACATGAAATTCTCGAGCATTTGTGACGGAGCTTCCACGAAATCTTGGACGAAGCCGCTGGAGAGCGTTTCGTACGGAGCGGTTGCAAGGAGCGCCGCCAAATTGTGTCCGAATTCGTGGAAGAAGGTAACGACATCATCGTGGCTGAGCAAGGCGGGATACCCCGCCGCCGGTTTCGGCCAGTTGCCGACAATTACCGAGATGGGCGCCCGGGCCGATGCCCCGGCGCGCCGGACTGGAAGGAGCGGGAAGTTCGCAAAGTGATCGTACTTACCGTCGCGAGGGAAGAGATCGAAGTAGGTCGAGCCGATAAACCGACCGCTTTTGGAATCGAAAACATTGTATTCCAGAACGTCGGCATTCCACACGTTCGGATTGGAGACTTGCCGGAAATCGATACCCAAGAGGGTGTGATAGAGGCCGAGCACAGCGTCGACCGTGTGCTGAACGGGGAAATATTGGCGGATCGCGTTGTTGTCCACCGCATATTGCGTCTTGTTGAGCATGTTGTCGTAGTAGGAGAAGTCCCAGGGTTGAACCACAGCGTTCGCGTCGCCCGTTTCCTTCACTTTGAGGGCGCGTAGCGAGGCGAGTTCTTGGCGAGCCTTGGGCAACAGCGCCGAATCGAGTGTATTCAAAAAGGAAAAAACGCGGTTCGGCGTTTTGGCCAGACGATCGGAAAGCTGAAATGCGGCCCAGGTCTGGTACCCCATCAAGTGCGCGAGGCGATCGCGTATTCCGATAGCTTGCTCGAGCAGTTTGGTATTGGCGGCGGCCTGGCGTGTGCCATAGGCAACTAAGAACGTTTTCCGTGCGGCTTCGTTCGAATCGTTGGTCAGGAACGACGCCGTCGACTCGTTCACGGGCACCACGTAGTTGCCCGAGGCGTCTTTTTTTAAGTTGGCTGCGACGAAATCGGGGGGAAGGCCGCCGATTTGATCGGAGGCAATGGTGATGCTCGTCTTATCGTTACCCAAGTTTTGTTGAAACTGGTTTTGCAACTTTGCAAGATGCGAGCTTAATGACACGAACTCGCTGCGTTGCGCCGGCCCAAGCCCCGCGCCCGAACGTTTGAGCCCGTCGAGCCACTGCGTGGTCAGAGCACCGTCGTAGACGGATTTCGCCGTCTTGCTGCGGCTTGCGGCCGCGACGGCCGCATAGAGGTTTGGGTCCGCCGAAACCTTGGTTAAAAAATCCGACTCCGCATTGTTGCAATCGTTGGAGGCATCGCGTACCGCTTTGGAGGTAGCGACCGACGAGAGAAAGGTCTGCGCGACCGTCCGGTCGTTGAGATTTGAAGCCGCGTCTTCAAGTGGAGCAACCGTGTTCTGGAATGTCCGCTTCGCGCGAAGCGCCACAATGGCGGCGATCGCCGACCGGGCCCTTGCAATTTCGGACGTGCACGACGTTTGAATGTCGGTCGCCGACAAGTTCCAAGCAATGTTTGTGGGGTGGGGGGTCTGGAGCGGCGCGGCGGCGGCCGGCGCGGCAGTTTGCGCGAGAAAGGCGGCCAGCGCTATGGCGCCGGTTACTTGGGCGGGGAATCGAGTCACTTCTAACCTCCAGAGGGGTGGCAGAAGTTATAACGGACAGCGGCAACTCCTCGTTTCGGCCGTGCGACATAGCCCGCAGGCCCTACCCTCCCTCTATGGTAAGATAGCGCGAGCCATGATGGGGGTTGGGCTTCGCGCGGCGTAGGCCCGCGAACCCCGCCAGGACCGGAAGGTAGCAACGGTAAGCGGCTCCTTACGGGTGCCGCGAATCACCTGATCTCCGTCGTGGTGCTACACAGGCTATGCAACTTTATCTTGCGGCGTACGCCGCGCTGGCCGGGGCCCTTGTCGCCCTGGCGGCATATCATTTCTTCGTGGTTGGCCCCGCCTTGGGGCACCTGCGCTCGGCTCCGCTCGCCCAGACGTCCGAACCGGATCGCTCCGGCGCGGCGGCTGCGGCGCAGAGGTTGGAGGGCAGGATAAGCGAACTCGAAGGCCTCTCCCAGACGGATGTGTCCCGAATCGGCTTCGTTCGTTACGACGCCTTCGACGACACGGGGTCCGATTTATCGTACGCTTTGGCCCTACTCAACCGAGTGGGCGACGGCGTCGTGCTAAGCAGCATTTATTCGCGCACCGACACCCGGACGGTCGGCAAAGGCGTCGAGGGGTTCAAGCCGGTGGCCAACGCGTCGGAGGAAGAGCTTAGCGCAATCGCTCGAGCAGGTGGAGCAACGAACCAACCATGATGTTGAGGGAACGCTACTTTATCAAAGTCGTGCCGCAGCGCGGCGCGACCGTCCACCGGTTCGAACTCACCCGGCGCCACATCGTTTTCGCGATGGTGGCCGTAGCCGCGATCGTCTTCGGCTCCCTTGGGTTCGGCGTCGCGCAGCTCTACCGGGCGCACGCTCAAGTCGCGACGCTCCGCGCCCAGACGCTGGCGCAGGGCGCCCAGCTGCAGACCATCGACTCGCGCGCATCGTCAATTCGTCGCCAATTGCGCACCGTACAGCAGCAAAATCAGCAAATTCAACGATTGATCGGCGTGAAAGCCAAGTCGCCAGCGGTGCAGAAGCTCTCGTCACGTACGACGGGCCACGTTCATTCCTCCGTCGCGCTCCTGGCTCGCCATGTCGATGTCCTCGAAGCCGATTCGGTGCAAACTATGGCGGAGTCGCAGAAACTAGAGCACCTGACCATGCGCTTGTTAAATGTGCGTCATTTGGAAGGCCTCGCGCGAGCCCGCTTGCTGTCCTCGATCCCCTCACTCGATCCCGTCGAAGGCGCGCCCGTCGTGGGCTGCTATTGTTACCGGACCTCTCCAGACGCCGAGTTCCATCCAGGCGTGGATCTCGGCGCGGACTATGGCGCGAACGTGCGAGCGTCGGCCGCCGGTACCGTGGCTAGCGCGGGCTGGGATGGCGGTTACGGAATCAAGGTCGACGTCGATCACGGTAACGGGTACCATACCTGGTACGCACATCTCTCGAAAGTCGACGTCGCGGTCGGCCAGGCGGTAACCAAAGGCCAGCATATAGCGGAAGTTGGGTCGACGGGCTTTTCCACGGGCCCTCATCTGCACTATCAAGTGATGTTGAATAACGCCGCAGTGGATCCGACGCCGTTTCTCAACGGCGTGCCATCAAAAGTATTGGCCGACCTGCCATAGAACGCCAGACGGCGTGAACGCCGTCATTTGCCAGCTCGACATCATCGTCTCGTATGTCCTCAACGTTTATACAATTTTGTTGATCGCGTACGCCGTCGTATCGTGGATTCCGGATCTGCGCGGCCGTTGGACCGCCTATTTAGGGATGGTGATCGAACCGTTGCTGATTCCGCTGCGGCGCATCATTCCACCGACCGGCGGGCTAGACTTATCCTTCCTCGTCCTCGTCATCGCCATTCAGATCCTTAAAACCGTGGTTGGCCAACTTACGATCCACGCGTGCTATTCGTATTAGCAGAGTGACGGTAAAACCCGATATCCACCGCACGCAGGTTGCGAACAACGTTCGCAATTTTTGCATTATCGCCCATATCGATCATGGCAAGACCACGCTCTCGGACAGACTGCTCGAAGTAACGAAGACCGTGTTGATGCGCGACATGGAAGATCAGGCGCTCGATGCAATGGACTTAGAACGCGAACGCGGCATCACCATCCAGATGCACCCGGTTACCTTAAACTACCCGGCCAAGGACGGGAACCTCTACCAACTCAACTTAATCGACACGCCCGGCCACGTCGACTTCTCATATGAAGTTTCGCGATCGCTTGCGGCATGCGAGGGCGCGCTGCTCATCATCGACGCCGCGCAGGGTATCGAGGCCCAGACGCTCGCGAACTACCATCTCGCCCTCGAGCACGGCTTGACGATCATCCCGGTGGTGAACAAGATCGACTTACCCGCCGCCGACCCCGATCGGGTGATGGGCGAAATTGAAGAGCTGCTCATCATCGAAAAGAGCGATTGCATTCTCGCGAGTGCGAAAAACGGGATTGGCATCGAAGAGATCTTGGAGGCGATCGTCGAGCGCATACCTGCGCCGAAAGGCCATACCGACCACCTGCGCGGACTCGTTTTTAACGCCCAGTTCGATCCCTACCGCGGCGTCGTCTCGTACGTGCGCGTGGTTGATGGAGAGCTCCGTCAGGGCACGAAATTCATGTCCATGGCACACGAGCGCGTGTACGAATGCACGGAGGTCGGCGTGTTCAGCCCGGCGATGCGTCCCACGGAAAAGCTCACCATGGGAGCGGTGGGGTATGTGATGGCCAACGTAAAGTCATTGGGCGACATCGACGTGGGCGACACGATAACCGAAGCCGGCAACCCGGCACACGTTCCGCTGGCCGGATACCGCAAAGCCGTCCCCATGGTGTACTGCGGCCTGTATCCGAACGAGGGCGCGGAATATCAAGACCTGCGCGACGCGCTAGAGAAGCTGAAGCTCAACGATTCCGCGCTCGTGTACGAACCCGAAACGTCGGTTGCGCTCGGATTTGGATTCCGCTGCGGGTTTCTAGGACTGCTGCACATGGAGATCGTTCAAGAACGCTTGGAGCGAAATTACTCCATCGACCTCATTGCAACGTCACCTTCCGTCGTCTTTCGCGTAATCCGGTCCGACGGGAGCGTGGAGATGATCGATAATCCGGCGCACCTGCCCGCCACGAATCTCATCAATACGATTGAAGAACCCTACGTCAAGGCCACGATTATGACGCCCCCGGACTACGTCGGCGCGATCATGGACCTTACGCAATCGCGGCGCGGAACGCTCGCCAACATGGAGTACATGTTGGACGGACGGGTGATTTTGACGTACGAAATGCCGTTGATCGAAGTGATCGTAGACTTTTTCGATCATTTGAAATCGCGTACGAAAGGGTATGCCTCGCTCGATTATGAGATCGTCGGGTACCGCGAGGGGGACCTGGTCAAGTTGGAAATTCTCCTCAACGCCGAACCGGTCGATGCGTTGTCATTTATCGTTGCGCGCGAAAAGGCGCCGGCACGCGGGCGTATGCTTGCCGAAAAACTCAAAGAACTCATTCCGCGGCAAATGTTTGAGGTGCCGATTCAAGCGGCTATCGGTGGGAAAATTGTCGCGCGCGAGACGGTCAGCGCAATTCGCAAGAACGTCCTGGCAAAGTGCTACGGCGGCGACATCACACGTAAACGCAAATTGCTCGAGAAGCAGAAGGTCGGCAAGGAACGCATGAAGCGCGTCGGTCGTGTGGACCTTCCCCAAGAAGCGTTCATGGCCGTGCTGCGCCTCGAGGACTAAAACGTAAGGACTATGGACGTTTTTGTGGCGACCAAGAACGCCGGTAAACTTGCGGAACTGCAAGCAATTTTTGCGGGCTCCAAACTCGAACTCGCAACGTACGGTGCATACGTTGACCCCGCTGAGGGCGAGACCAGCTACGCTGAAAACGCGAGGTTGAAAGCGCGTGCGCTCTCGGACCAGCTGCGCGCCGCCGGCATCGCAGCCGCTACGCTTGCGGACGATTCCGGACTTGAGGTTGCAGCGCTCGATGGGCGCCCGGGCGTGCTATCGGCGCGTTATGGTGGAGTGGGCGCGACCTGGGAGAGCCGGCGTGCCGGTATTTTGGCGGAATTGCAGGCTCGAAATCGCCCGTCGCTCGACGCGAAGTTCTGCTGCGCGATGGCACTCATCGGCGCGGATGGCCGCGAGTATGCCGGCTACGGCGAGGCCCGTGGGTCGATCGCTACCGCCGAACGAGGCATATTCGGCTTCGGCTACGATCCTATCTTTATCGATGCGGAGCTCGCCGTGACGTTCGCAGAAATGAAGGACGCGGTGAAAAATCGCATCAGTCATCGGGCGCACGCTGCCCGGTCGCTGCTCGCAAACCTGATGCGCGATGCTTGACGATCAGATCGTCATTCGCGCAACTGTCGATGACGTTTCGCATTTTGCAAACCGCCGCTGGCCCGACGAACCGTCCCGCGCTCTCTATTACTATCTGGCGGAGTCGGCTCCTAACGGCGCCGTCATAGCGAAAGATGTCGACGGAGCGAGGCTCGGCGTCGCAATCGGACACGCGTGTGAAGACGAGTGGTACTTGAGTGACCTGTTCGTCGAACCCGGCGTGCGCGGGAATGGGATCGGTAAAGCGCTGATGGCGGCAGCTACGGTGGACCGGGGCGACGCGCTACGCAGCGCTCTTTCCCCGGCTGCCGACTTGGCGGCGGCAGCCGTGCTCGCGGGAGAATCGATGGCAATGCGCGCCCCCGTTTTTCGGATGACGGGATCCGTACCGCGCGAAGATGCGCTCTTGCGCATGGCTGCGGGTGACTATCGTTTTGAAACCCACCCTTTGGACCCGCGGCGCGATGCATCCGCGATTGCTGCCTTGGATCGCGATGTGCGCGGTTGCGCGCGCCCGGTGGACCACGGATACCTGAGCAAACGCGCGACGGGCGTTGCGTTTGCTCTGCGTGACGAGTTCGTTGGGTACGCCTACGTCTCGCCCGATGGGCGCGTAGGCCCGTTTGCCACCGCGTCTGCGGCGTATTCTGTACAGTTTTTGGCCTATGCGTTCGTCGCGTTGGGACGCTCGCACGGTGCGACGTGGTCGTCATTGCTGGTTCCGGGCCCAAACGTACGCCTCATGCGAGCGAGCTTGCGCGCGGGCTTGGCGATTGCGGACGTCCGAGTCTTCTGCGCCGAGGGTGCCACTGCCGATCTCTCTCGGTACGCCGGATATCACGATCTGTTATTCTAAAGAAGGCGCAGGAGTGAGCCCAGGTGATTCCAATCACCATTTTTCCGCTGCGGGACGTAGCTCAGCTTGGTAGAGCGCTTGCTTTGGGAGCAAGAAGTCGCAGGTTCAAATCCTGTCGTCCCGATATGACACTTGCCCTGCGTGGTATTCTAATACTCGTCCGTGTGCTCGTGGGGAGCCGATCTCGTGCGCCCGTGGTCTAATGGATAAGGCACGAGTCTTCTAAACTCGAAGATGGGGGTTCGATTCCCTCCGGGCGCAGATTTTTACGCTTTTCGAAACAAACACCGGCGGTCGCGGCAAAGCGTCGACAGGTGGGCGCGAGAAGTTTGGTGACTGTAGCTCAGCTGGTTAGAGCGCCGGCCTGTCAAGCCGGAGGTCGCGGGTTCGAAACCCGTCAGTCACCCCAATTTCCCACGGTGGTCAAGTCCCGATGAGTGGGACTCCTTGAAAAAGGGCGCAAAGCCCGTTAGACTGGACTCGGTTGCGCCTTTA
>JALYVW010000154.1 GCA_030853005.1 Vulcanimicrobiota bacterium | reverse complement strand
CTCCCAACCCAGGCCTTGGAAGGCATACGGGCTGGTGCGCGGTTTAAATGCACCGCCGCGCAGCATGACGGCTCCGGCGGCTTGCACGGCACGTGCCGTCGCGATGATTTGCTCCCTCGACTCGATCGAGCAGGGTCCCGCGATGACAACAAAGTTTCCGTCGCCGACGGTCACGTTGCCAATGGAGAACCGGCTTCCTTGCGTCGCGTTCTCGCGCGATACGCGGGGTAGCGCGACGGATGCCGAGGGTGGAAGCGTGGGCGTCCACGATTGAGCGAGATCGGTAATGAACGCCGGAATGTGAATGTCGTTCTTGCCGATGGGGTTGCCCGTATGTGCGTTATAGCTGCCCAGGACTTCGAGTGACCGCGTGTGCTTCGCAATCTGGTCGAGGGCGGAAGCGACGCGCGGTTCGCGGATGTCACCCTCAAAATCCAGATAAAACGTGCCGTCGCGGGGGCTTCCGATCGTTGGTTTGGATTCGAGTTTGGACATGCTGATTTCAGATTCGGCTAAGACGTTGAGGCAACGCGAGAGTGCGCCGATCTCGTTAGCGATAGAAAAGAAGACCGTAGTCTTGCGATCCTGCGTTTCCACGTCCAGCGCGATTGCAGGCGAATGTTTTCCCCGAAATATCAAAAAGCGCGTAAAATTGTGCGGAAAGTCGCTGATCGTATTGGCGATTTCCGTCAGCCCGTATCGCCCTGCTGCGGCCGGCGGGCCGATCGCCGCAACCGCATCGCCTCCGCGTCGAGAGACCTCGCGCGCCGCCAGGCCCGTGTCTTCGCAGGGGATCGTCCGAGCCAGCGGCATGGAGCTGAGAAACTTGCCGCACTCCGCTAGAATGAGCGGATGGGCGAGCACTTCGCGGATACTCTCGCGCGTGGCACCCTCGTGTGCGAGCAGGCGGTGATCGGACTGCCAAAAAATCTCGCGCACCGGTTTGAGGTGGAATTCGCGCAAGAGATCGTACGCTTCGCGCACCGTTCCACCGATGGCATTTTCCGTGGGAAACACGCCGAACCCGGCGCGGCCGCTAGAAACCTCCGTAGCGACCTCGCGCAGCGTACGCATCCCGCGCGTTTCGAACGGCTCGGCCGAATCGCGCAACAGGTAGTCGAGAACGAGTTGAGAGTAGGCCCCGTCCACTCCCTGATATGCGGCGATTAGCATGTTTCTCAAACGATCCTCAAAAAATAAAACCCGGCTACGTGGCCGGGCTCTTCATCACACACAAGTACGTTACGCGATGGTTTAGCCCGGCGAACCCCGAGGGTTCCAGTAATAAGCATAGCCCGCATCGCAGCGTCCGGCGCATACAACCATCGTACCGAGCATCAAACCATGAAACGCCCTCCATGTCAAAGGGCAGCCGGCGCGTTCGATTGGATCGCCGAGAGAAAGACGTCACCGTAACGTTCCAGCTTCACGTCCCCAACGCCATTGATGCGAAGGAACGCGTCAGGTGTCGTTGGCCTGCGGATGGAGAGTTCGCGGAGCGTGGCGTCCGAAAAGATGATGTAAGGAGGAATGCCCTGCTCGTCCGCCAGCCGCTTTCGCAGTACCCGTAAGACTTCGAACAGGCCAACCTCAAATGCATCGTCGGGCGCGACCTTGCGTTTGCGCCCTTTCTTGGCGCCCGTAACCGCGCGTGGCTTCGCAAATTCAAAGGTGCGCTGCTCCTTGATCGCCTTCATGCCCTCGTCCGTGAGGTCCAGGGTTTTATGGATGGGATTTTTCTCCAGACATCCAAGGCGCAGGAGCTCTGAGATAAACGCGAGCCACTCGCCTTTTGCGTACTCCTGGCCGATCCCGAAGGTCGAAATGCCATCGTGTCCCCAGGTGCGCACCTTCTCATTTTTATTCCCAAGCAAAACGTCGACAACATGCTGTTCGCCGGTAGCAAAGCCTCCATGAGACCGGATCCGATAGACGCACGAGAGCACTTTGCGCGCGGCAATCGTTGCGTCGATTCGTTCGGCAGGCGTAATGCAGTTGTCGCAGTTGCCACATTCATCCGGCACGTCGGCTTCACCGAAGTAGCGCAGCAAATATGCCCTGCGGCACTGCGGAGTCATCGCAAAATCGAGCATCATGCGCAGCAAGCGGTCGGCCTGATTGCGCTCCACAGCGTCCGGAATCATCCGAATAAAGTGGCGCTGCTTGGCTGCGTCGCCTCCGCTGAAGAAGAGGGCGCAGTCGCTGGCCAAACCATCGCGGCCGGCCCGCCCCGTTTCCTGGTAATACCCCTCCAGGTTTTTCGGCACGTCGTAATGCACGACGTAGCGCACGTTGGGCTTATTGATGCCCATCCCAAAAGCAATCGTCGCGCAAATTACGGAGATCTCGTCGCGAATAAACAGTTCTTGATTGCGCGCTCGAGCCTGAGGTAACAAACCTGCATGATACGGACGCGCCTTGATACCCGCCTTCGAGAGTCGCTCCGCAAGATCTTCGGCTGAATTTCGACTTTGCACGTAAACGATGCCGCTTTCGCCGGAGCGCGCCGTGCACCACGCGAGGAGTTGGGCCGAGGGATCGCGTTTCTCAAAGACGTTATAACGCAGATTCGGACGGTTGAAGCTCGCCACGTAACGCTGCGGCGAGCGCAGGTCGAGGAAGCGCTCGATATCGTCGCGCACGCGGTCGGTCGCGGTTGCGGTGAGCGCGAGGAGCGGAACGGCGGGATAACGTTCGCGCAATGTCGCGATTTGCCGGTACTCGGGACGGAAGTCGTGTCCCCATTCGCTTACGCAATGCGCTTCGTCGACGGCGATGAGCCGAACGTCCCAGCGATCCAGCGAGGCCAGGAACGACGGCAGCACGAGACGCTCCGGCGCCACGTAGAGCAGGCGATACTCGCCACGATCGAGACCGTCGATC
>JALYVW010000153.1 GCA_030853005.1 Vulcanimicrobiota bacterium | reverse complement strand
ATGAACTCATGCTCCCGGATGAGGTCGGGCAAGTTGACCTCGACGCCGAGCGGAAAGCCGTGATTCGGCAGGATGCGCGACTGCTCTCCGAGTTTCGCGAGAATCGGCGGATGATGGCCCGCAGAAGCGTACGTCACCTTGCGCTTCGCCACATCGACGAGACCGTAGATCGCCGTTGTAAACTCGACGTGATGATTATTGAGGAAGATGACCTTGTTCGCTTGATCCAGCACCGGTTTCGGCATGGGGTCGTTGATCTGAAGCGATGCTGCGACGAAGATCGCTTGTTTGGCCTGTCCCATCTTAACCGCGGATTTGAGTCCTTTTCCGCACACGTCGCCGATCGAAAACGCAATTCGTCCGTCGGGCAGTGAAAAGATGTGGTACCAATCTCCTCCGAGTTTTTCGATTTCGGACACCGGCTGGTAGACGACATCGAACGCGAGTCCGTCGACGACTGGGAAGTTGCACGCAAGGAAACCCTCCATGAGGGCATCTACGGTGACTTGTTTGGCTGCCAGTTCCAGCCGAAGCCCTTCGATAGTCGACGATTCGCTTACAATCATGCGTCTTCTCCATGCGCCGTGCGTCTTGTTTTGTCGTTCGGCATGCAACCACGGGCGAGCCTTACCCGCCGTTGACTGGGATGTTCGAGATCCGACTCATTATTGCCCCCGTTTCAACACGCGGCTCACCTGCACGGCGTTCCAAGCCTTGCCGACCGAAGACGATAGCCCTGAGTGGTCAATTCCTTCGCGATCTGCCCCAGACTCATGTCGCCGGCGCGCAGCTCGACCACCACCGGAATGATGTCGTCGTAGTACGCCCGAGCGTTCCGTTTGATTGCCTCGACGCCCAACGCGCGACCACGCACCATCGTTTCGGGCGTGAGGTTGCGACTATTGGGATTAGTGGCACCGAGTGGCGTACCGCGTGCCCTGGCGGCCTGCAGCGCCGCGATTTCTGGCAGCGGCCGCAAGGGCAGAACCAACCCGGTCTGACGCTTCCCGTCGCGTGTCGTCAAAGACGTGCGTATACAGATCCGCCGTTATACCCCTTTGTCTGCGGCGTCTCGCGAGTTCCGTTTCAGCTGCGAACTGTACCGATTTAAGTTGTTCAACTTCACGTGTCAGGTGGACGTTTCGGCCCAAGAGGACCTCCACGCGCCGCTTCAATTCACTGATCTCGGCCTGGAGACGCGCTGCTCGCCTGCCGACAGTCCCTTCGGTGAGCGAACAGCCGCGGGATTACGCTGTCACAACTCCGAGTAGATTAAGGACCAGCGCAATAAGGATCTTGTGCGACGATCCCCGCCGTCTGATGTTTATTGTTTGGTTATCTTGCGGTTGTGCTTTGTGAGCACGATGATGCTGTCGGCGTGACGGATGCCGAACGCTTTTTGATCGTAAATAACGCGCACGTACTGGCCGGCATGAATGTTCTTCATTTGGTATGTGGTCTTACCGTCGTCCGAAAACACTCGGTCGAACTTCGGAAGAATCAAAAAGCTGAGGGTTTGACGCGACTTTGGGTTTTGTACTTTGATGTTGTTCACCGAGACGTGCGTCGTGAGGCCGTAGAACGTCGAGGCCGCCGAGGCCATTTGCGGCGCGGTGACGGTCGTCGCGAGCGCGATGATCGGAAGAATACGAAGTATGCGCATATAGGAGTTCCTTTTAGTCTAGTTGCAGGGTAGAGGTCATTACGTCGACGGCCTCGCCGATCTCGATGCGACCGCTTGCGCGCGCGCAAACTGATAGAGCTCGGACGCCCCATCCTCGTACCCTGTTCGCATAGGGCTTCAATCGGATCCCCTCCCGAAATAAGCCGGTGTTTGACCAGATAGCCGTCCGTTTCGGTGCGCCCGCCTCTTGAGAAGCCCGCCCGGCTGCCCCCACAGGTTATCCGTTTCGCGTACATGATTTTGGCCGAAATGGGCCTTGCCCCCACAGATCGTGCCGGTTGTTACGGCACCGATGGCTGCCATGTATCTGATGTGGCCGACAATCTTCGCTTATCTCGATGCGCACCCCGCGCTGCATGCCTTGGATCACGTAGCCTTCGTAGCGCTCGGATTCATCACAGCTTACGCCGGCGAACGGTACGTTCGCGGAGTAGGCTTGACGACTGGCATTCTGTTCGCGTGCATGGCCCTCGCGGCAGCCGGGTTCTTTGGCGTCGCACCGGGAACAAGCCCGGGTCAATAAGGTGGAATGTGCCAATCCGAGCGTAGGCTTTTACTTGTTAGCTGGAATGGCGCCGATTCTTCCATAGATCTAGCCCTCCGCTTGCAACACCGAGCAGCGCGAGGACGGCCTTGAGGCGTGGTTTCATATCGAATCCAACTTCCGATTCAGCGAGGCGACAGCAGCGATCCAACGGCCGCGGCGGAGTGGTCTGTGCGTCGGCTGTTGATGCTAGTGGGCAGCCTACGTTTCTCGAGTCCATTTGGTTAAAGCAGGGAGCAGCTAAGAGGCGCTTTTTAAAACGATGCCTCTCAGTTGCTCCTAGATATTCTACCTATCCATTGATGGTGGCGGCGCAGGAATGGCGGGGGCGCGCTCGCGCACTTCGGGAATGAGCGTGCTCAACGCGCTAAGCCACACTTGATCCACTTCGAGCGTCGAAAGCATCGGTAGGGCGAGTCGCAGCGCTTCCACCAGCGGTTGGTAGGGTTGTGATTCGGGAAACGACACCGTACCGATAAGCAGCCGCGCTCCTTGGGACTCGGCTTGCATTGCGAGCTCTCTCGCGCAGCGCGTTTTGCCAATACCGGGCTCGCCACTAATCAGCGCAACGCAGCCGTGTCCGCGTGCGGCACGTTCCCAATGCGTGGCTAATGATTCGACCACAGTGTCGCGGCCAATAAATGGAAGAACCGTGGTG
>JALYVW010000019.1 GCA_030853005.1 Vulcanimicrobiota bacterium | reverse complement strand
CGTACTGATTGGCGCGATTCAGTAATGCAGCGGCGTTCATGTGATTTTCTTTCGCGTAGGCGAGCTCCACGTAGCCGATCGCACCGGGCGTATTACGCACGAGCCCCGCGACGCCTTCGTTTCCCTTGCCACCCACACTGCTCGGTGCCGGCCAGCTCACGCTTTTTCCGGTACCAATCTTGGTATGCCACTCTCCGGAAACATGACTCAAAAAGTCCGTAAAAATATAGGTCGTTCCCGATCCATCCGAACGATGTACGACAACGATCGGGGCGTTCGGGAGCCGAGTGCCACGGTTGAGTCTAGCGATCTCTCCGTCGTTCCATTTCGTCACTTTACCGAGGTAAATGTCGGCGACGAGTTGGCGGGTCATATGCATGCCGTTGGGGACCCCGGCCAAATTATACACGATAGACTCGCCGCCGAGCGCATCCGGAATTTGGATAACTTCGGCACCGGTCCGTTTCAGCTCGTCGGCATTCATGGGCACGTCCGACGCGCCGAAATCGACGTTCTTATCGGTAAACTGCTGGATGCCGCCGCCGCTGCCAATGGATTGGTAATTGACGGTCACGTCGCCGTGCATCTTGCCGTATTCGTAAAATGCTTTGGAAAAGAACGGATAAACGAATGACGATCCGGCGCCGGTCAGCTGCGTCGCGGCCACCGCAGGAGCCGTAAACAGAAGGACGAGAGCCGCGCTTAAAACGCGTCGCGAGAAGATTTTCACGTTTATAAAATTCCTTTTGGTGTCTTGGTCTGTGCGAACACCTAGAGTTTATTGAGAAAAGCGTTAAGAGCGCCTTAACGCTTGCGTCCGGTCCTTAATAGAGAGCCGTTAGGGCGTACACGTCAGTGGTCGGCCGGAAAGGCCGCTGCGAACCAGGCGGCAACTTGATGCAAGGTAAGTGCGGCCGCACACGCGTCGATCACGGCGAGGATTTCTTCCCTGCTCATGGTGGGCGGCGATCCGGCCGCTGCGGAAAGGCGCTTGCGACGCATGCTCATAGCAAACCATGCGAGCCTTAGGACGCCGTTATGGCGTGATTAAGGATTGGGCGAATTTCTATTTTCGCGCAAGATATGGGCCATCGGAATACGGACCGTAAACGTCGTGCCGCGGTTCAGCGTCGATTCCGCCTTCACCGTTCCGCCGTGCGCTTCGATGATTTGCTTGACGATTGATAGTCCGAGGCCGGCGCCGCTCATGTCTCGCGCGCGAGATCGATCCACGACGTAAAACCGCTGAAAGATATGCGGAATATCCCGATAGGGAATACCGCTGCCCGTATCGCTAACGCGAATGATTGCGTACCCCCCGTCCGCATCGGTGGAGGTGATAACCGAGCCCTCCGGCGGCGTATATCGTAGGGCGTTGTCGATCAGGTTCACGAGCACTTGCGACAGCCTCTCGGGATCGGCTTCAACCAGCACCGGACGCTTCGGACGCATTTCCAAAGTCACGCCTTTTGCGGCTGCTTGCGGTTCGAACGACTGAACGATAGGCGCCGCCACCGCTTCGAGATCGACCGCCCGAAGATTCAGCGTGAAATTTCCCGACTCCGCGCGCGCCTGTTCGAGCAGCCGTCCTACGAGCGACACGAGGCGGTCCACTTGAGCCAAGGCCTGCGGCACGAAGATATCCGCCGTCTCATCGTCGGGAGACTCCAAAACGGTCTCCAGCATAAGTTTTACGGAGGAGAGCGGCGTTCGCAATTCGTGCGAGACGTTGCTCAGGAATTCTTGGCGCGTTTTTTCCAGCGCAAGCGATTCCGTTTGATCTTCGGTGAGGACCAGTACGCCCTCGTTTCGCTCGCTCAAAGGATAGACCGACACCGCGTACGTCCGGCTGCGGCCCTTCGCGGACACCACGAGCGGTCCCATCGAAGCCTCTCCTCCCAGGGCGGCTTCCACGCGGCGCTCGAGCTCGATGGAGGGAACGATCTCGATCAGATGCAGGCCAGCAGCTCGCGCCGATTCGAAGCCGAATATCGTTCCGCTTGCCGGGTTTGCAAACGCGACGCGCGTGCTGCGGTCCAGCATCATCACGCCGATGGGCAACGCCAGAACGAGCGCGTCGAATCGCTCGGCGGCTTGTTCGGATGGTTCCTGTTGCTCGTCGCCGTCGCGCGAGGTACGGCGCGCAACCATCGAACGCCAGAAAAAACCGCCCGCGACTCCGATCAAAAGTGCCGCGAATATCGCGAGATCGCTCGAGATGATTATTCCTTGAACATGTAGCCGCGGCTGCGCACCGTAATGATGTGCCGCGGACTGCGTGAATCTTCTTCGATTTTCTCGCGGAGCCAGCGAACGTGCACGCTGACCGTTTGCTGCTCGCCCTCGAAGTCGTAGCCCCAGACTTTGTCAAGTAAAATTTGCCGAATCACAACGCGCCCGTTGTTCTCCATCAGCACTTTCAACAAAGCGAATTCTTTAGGTGCGAGCGCAACCTCCGTACCGCGAACCACTAATTGCTGCCGCGACGGATCCAGAGCGATGCCGCCGAGCGAGATCGGGGTTTCTCGCTCGGGCGAAGCGACTGGCGCCCCGCGGCGCAGCCGCGCCTTGACGCGCGCCAGGAATTCGTGCAACGCAAACGGCTTGGTAACGTAATCGTCGGCTCCCAGCTCGAGCGCGAGGACCTTGTCGATTTCTTGGTCCTTGGCGGTAAGCATAATGATGGGAACCGCGCTGGTTTTGCGAATTTCCTTGCAGGCTTCTACGCCATCGAGCACGGGTAGCATGATGTCCATGACAATGAGGTCGGGCTCTTCCCGTTTCGCCATCGAAATCGCGCTACGCCCATCCGTCGCCGTACACACGGTGTACCCGCTGCGCTCCAGATTGTAGCGCAGGGTCGACAAAATCGCCGCCTCGTCGTCGACGACGAGAATCTTTTTGTTATACTCGGGGCGCTTTTCGAAGGCGCCCCGTTTACTCTCCAGCGATGCGTTCATAAAGTTTCTTGACTGCGGAATAATCCCGCGCCCCATCCCCCGATGCGGATTGCGCTGTGTAGAATTGATATGCTAACGCGGTCAAGGGCATCGGTAGCTTCATGACGCGGGCAGTGTCCAGAGCCGCCGCTACGTCTTTGCGAAGTAAATCCATCGCAAAGCCGCCGTCGAACGCCCCAGCGAACCACGTCTTCGGTAACCAGTTCTCCAACAAATAGTTCGCCCCCGTCGCAGTTCCGATAACTTTGCGAACGGCCTCAAGATCGGCTCCGGCCGCTTTGGCGAACAGCAAGCCCTCGGCGTTGGCCAGCATGATTGTCGAAATGAGAATTTGATTAACGAGCTTTACGGTCTCGCCCATTCCGAGCGGGCCAAGCAACGTCGGCGTTCCCATCGCCGTGAGCACGCCTTCGACCTCGGAAAAATGCGCCGGATCGCCGCCGACCATGATCGTCAACGTTGCCGAAGCGGCCCGGACCGGCCCCCCGCTCACGGGGGCATCCAGAAAGCGGTGGCCGGACGCCGCCAGACGCTCGCCGAGGGATCGCGTTGCCACCGGCGAGATGGTCGACATGTCAACAAAAGTCGTGCCGTCGCGCGCGCCGCGCGCCGCCCCTCGCTCGCCATAGAGCGCGTCTTCAACGTGCGGCGCGTCTGGAACACACGTAATGACTACATCGCTCGCCGATGCGACGTCCGCTGGATCGGCGCGTTCGCTGAGGCCTTCGGCGAGCAGACGGTCGAGCGCGGAGCGATTGCGATGCGCGCAACCGGTCACCGGAAAGCCCGCTCGGCGCAGCGCGCGCGCCATCGGCTCCCCCATTGCGCCCAGGCCAATGAATCCGATGCGTTTTTCTTGCAGCACGAACCGCCGATTCGCGGCCAGGGAGGGGCTTTCCGCCGCCGAAAACCCCGTACATGTTGACCAGCATCCGCCGTCCGACGTTCGACGACCTGAATCTTTCGACAGGAAAACGCGTCCGTTTACACCGCCTAATGTACGAACACGGGCCCGCAAATGGCACGCTTATGCTGCTGCCGATCGACCAGGGTCTCGAGCATGGCCCGATCGACTTTTTCGATAACCCGGATGCACTCGACACCGATTGGATCTATCGTCTTGCCGTGGAGGGGAATTTTTCAGGCATCGCCCTTCACATCGGCCTCGCGGAAAAGTACCATAGCCGGTATGCCGGTAGAGTACCGCTCGTTTTGAAAGTGAACGGCAAGACGAACGTCCCGGCCGACGACGAACCCTTTAGTTCGATGACATCGTCCGTTGAAGACGCGCTACGCCTGGGCGCGGATGCAGTCGGATACACACTCTACGTCGGCAGCCCCGCTCAGGATGTCGATATCGCACAAGCGGGCGAAGTGCGCCGCGAGTGCGAGCGTTACGGCATGCCCCTGATCGTGTGGGCTTATCCGCGCGGGTCCGCCATCAAGGCCAAGGGTGGTATCGATAGTCTGTACGCGATCGACTATGCGGCTCGCGCGGCCTGCGAAGTCGGCGCCGATATCATCAAATTGAACGTTCCGAAGTGGGATGCTGCCACCGCTGGCCAAATGCCGAAACCTTATTCCACGTTGGAGCTGTCAGAAGAGGCGGGATTGCGCAAGGTCGTTACGTCAGCCGGCCGCTCGCTGGTCTTGGTTTCCGGCGGCAGCAAGATGGGCGACGACGACACCTTGCATAAAGCCCGGATCGCCATGGAAGCTGGATGCGTAGGACTGATTTTCGGACGCAATATGTGGCAGCGTAAGTGGGAAAACGCGCTCGCCATGAGCCGGCAAATGCACGACGTCATGAAAGGCTACGGAACGTAACGAATGATGGCCAGCATAGAAGAACGCGTGAACGCGGCGCTGGATAAAGTTCGCCCCGGCATCCACATGGACGGCGGCGAGGTTTGGCTGATCAAAGTCGAGGAACGCACCGCGTTCGTGCAGATGCTCGGTGCTTGCGGCGGCTGCCCCGCGTCGACGTTTACGCTCAAGGGCGCGATCGAACGAGTCGTGTGCGAAGACGTCCCCGAAATCGAGGCGGTTTTACAAGTTTAAAGCGGCGGAATGCTGCGCAGCCACGCGACATCTTTCCGCTCTTCGGCTACGCGTTTGCGAACCGCGCTCACCAGCGGTCTTCCCATCGGCCCACGTCGCAGCAGCGAGAGGCGCCGCGCCTCGTCCGCATCGCCATCTTCCCAGACGCGTGCAGCCAATTGCGGCCAGAGCGCGACCGTCCCAGAAATAATTCCGGCAAAACCTGCCTCGCGCGCGTCAAGCAAGTACTTCTCGGAGCCGGGATAGAGCGCAAAGTCCGTATGGACGGAAAGGCGCCTATCGAGC
This sequence comes from Vulcanimicrobiota bacterium, assembly GCA_030853005.1. Classification (GTDB taxonomy): domain Bacteria; phylum Vulcanimicrobiota; class Vulcanimicrobiia; order Vulcanimicrobiales; family Vulcanimicrobiaceae; genus JALYVW01. Next base: position 19,218 of record JALYVW010000019.1, on the reverse strand, counting down.
GCGAGATCGTTCGCGCTGTCTTTCATACCAGCGATCGTGTCGGGAAATCGGCTCAACAACGCGCCCACGAGCGAATCGCTGAAAGGCACGAAACTCAGCGCCGGAAAGTGATAGAGCAGCAGGCTCGCCGGCGGCGGTCGAACCGCGTCGATCAAGCGGGCGAAGTAGTCCACGATACCTCGCTCGGAAACGTCCTTATAATAGAACGGCGGCATTACCAACGCCGCGCCGAAGCCGCATGCGAACGCCGCTTTCGCGAGCGCTATCGCTTCGGCCAAGGCAGCCGCGCCGGTTCCGACCATCAGCCGCTCGGTGGGAAGCGCGAGAGAGATCGCTTGCATGTAAGCGATGCGATCTTGCGTTGCGATCGACATCGCTTCGCCCGTCGTTCCCGGTATGTTGAGCGCTTCGCATCCCGAGTCGAGGAGCTCGCGATAATACGGAATCGCCCGCGGCGCATCCGGCCGCAGCGATTGGTCGAGGGGCGTCAGAACCGCGGCACAAACTCCGCATAGCGAGGCGCGGATCACACGGCGAACGAGCGCCGAGCTAGTGAGGCGCGCACCGGTTGCAGTACCATACAACGGAGCCGTCACGGTTGACCGGCGTCATATGCTCACGATCGCCGCGCCGACCGCAGGTCGCGCAAGCGTACGTTTTCCCGATCGGCGAAGTTTCGAGCGATTCGTGGCGCGTTGCAACGTACATCCCCACCATCAAGCCCACGAATAAAACCCAGGGCAAGGTGGCAAAAACATGATTGATTGCATCCGGGCTAACGCTCATGAAGTTTTGATTCGAAGCCCCGCCTAGCGCTCCTGGTGTCTTTTATCGCATTCGCCTGTAGAGCGGAGCCGAGTCGTCGATCTGGCGGAAAACGCCCTCGTGAGGCGTCGCACGAAGCGATTCGTTCGGACCCAAACACAAGAATCCGAGCCGCGCGAGGCTCTGCAGAAAAAGGTTGTGGACGCGATATTGCAACGTTTTGTTGAACTGCGAGAGCGCGCCGCGCGCCACGATGGTGTGGAACTCGTTGAGCGAAGAACCGGTCGCGAGACTATGCTGAGCGAAGATCACGTTCTCGCGGAGCGTTTCTTGAAATCGCACGGTTCGGTCCGTGAGATCGCAGAACGAGGCTATTGGTAAGCCGCCTCCTGAGAGTTGATAGTTCGCTGCGAACGTCTGCGAGGACGGCACCTCGTACGATCCTTGGCGAGCTTGCGCGAGTGCCAAATCGCTGAGATCGGTCGCGTAAATCATGCACCGCTCCAAAATCCCGGCTTCCAGGAGCAGCGCCGCTAAGGTGTAGATGTCCTCCCCGGTCGAACACGCGGGAAACCAAATTCGTGCGAACGAGTAGGTACGCAACAGAGGGACGATGCGTTCGACGATGGCGCGAAAATACTCGGGCGGCTCGAACGGTCGGCTGGACGACGACGACAGGGCGAAGACGAACCGACGAAGGGCTTCGTGATCGTGCAAGAAGCGCTCTTGAAGCCCGGAAATGGTAGCGACGCCTTCGGCGCGCATGCGTTCGGCGACGCGGCGGTTGAGTGTCGCGGGCGTATACTCGCGAAAGTCGTAACCGCCCCACCGAACCACCGCTTCCAAAAGCAAATGCAGCTCGATGCCGGCAAGCTCGTCGCTGTGGTCGGTCTCGGCCACCCGCTCGGGTGTTATTTGGTCAACCATACCCGCAACAACGAGATCAATTGGTCGATGTCTACCGGCTTGCTGATGTATTCCGACGCGCCTGCGGCTATGCAGCTCTCTTGGTCGCCCTTCATCGCCTTTGCCGTCAGCGCGATGATCGGAATGTCGTGAAACCGTTCGTTCGCACGAATCCGCCGAATCGTTTCGTATCCGTCCATGTCCGGCATCATAATATCCATCAGCACCAGGTCGATGTTGGGGTCGAGCATCAAATGGTCGATGCCTTCTTGCCCGCTCTCGGCACTGACCACGTTGACTTTGTGCCCCTCGAGCGCGCTCGAGAGCGCGAAGATGTTGCGCGAATCGTCATCCACGACGAGCACGCGTTTGTTTTCTAGCGAAGCCGTCCCCAGTGGAGGGATCTCGGCGGTTCTCTTGGCCGCAGGCAAACGCGCCTCGACCTGATGTAAGAAGAAACGCGTCTCATCCAGCAAGCGCTCGGGAGACATCGCGTCTTTGACGACGACAGCCTCGCTGAGCTTACTCAGTTTGGCCTCCTCCTGACGGGTGAGATCGCGCCCCGTATACACGATGATCGGCGTGCGCGCGTGTTCGGGATGCGAGCGGATGCGTTCGATCAATTCGTCTCCACTCAAATCCGGGAGGCCCAAGTCGACGACTACGCAATCGAAGTGCGTCGATCCGATCGCTTCGAGCGCTTCCGCGCCGGTGCGTACCGCCGTAATCGAGACCTCGCCGCTTCCGACAAGATTGACCATCGCGTTAAGTTGTGTGAGGTCGTCCTCGACGACCAGCAAGCTTTTCGTGCGACGGTCCGCAAACCCCAAGAGGTTGTCGAACGTTTCCGTAAGCACTTCTTCCGTCACGGGCTTCCGCAGGTGTGCGATCGCTCCCGAGTCGAGCGCGCGTTGCCACTGCTCCTCACCCGAGATGACGTGGACCGGGATATTTTGTGTGTTTTGATCGGCCTTGAGCTCTTCGAGCAAGTTCCATCCGTCCGTGTCGGGCAAGCCGGTGTCCAGCGTTATCGCATCGGGTAAATATTTGCGGGCTAGTGAAAGCCCGTCCTCCCCGGATAGCGCGACGATCCCCTTGAATCCGCGATCTCGCGCGAGGCCCAAGAGAATGCGTGCGAAAATGGCGTCGTCTTCGATAATGAGCAACGAACGGTCCGACGTTTCCACCGTTTCACGGTCGTCTCGGATCGATCCAAGTGCCGGAGAAGCGGTAGCTGCTTGGGGCTCTTCGATCTCGCGCGGAAAGGAAGGTCCCTTGCTCTTGCGGCCGCGCGGCTCGACGATGCGTTCGATGGTGCGCGATGCTTGCGGGACGCCGCTTGGAACGTTGCGCAAGAGCGGATGGTAGAGCGTGAACGACGAGCCTTGGCCCGAGGAACTTTCCACGGCAATTTCGCCGCCCAGTAAGCCCGCGATTTCGCGACTGATCGCAAGTCCCAGGCCCGTTCCCCCGAACTTCCGCGACGTGCCCATATCGGCTTGTTGGAATGGCTCGAAAATAACGTTGCATTTATCGGCCGAGATGCCGATTCCGGTGTCCGTGACCGAAAAAGCCACTACCGGGCCCGCAATATCTGAAAGATGGTGTGTCGGCAACACTGAGATGTCGAACGTCACCGTACCTTCACTCGTGAATTTGAATGCGTTAGAGAGCAGATTTTTGAGAATCTGTTGCAGGCGCGTCGGATCTGTTTGAATCGTTTCCGGAACGTCGGATCCGCGGCGCAAGACGAATTTAATGCCCTTATCTTTTGCAATTTGATCGAAGGTACGGGCCACGTCGTCCTCAATCGATTCGAATGAGACTCCCCGCAGATCGATTGAGGTCGTCCCCGACTCGATCTTCGAAAGATCCAAAATGTCGTTGATGAGCGTGAGCAGGTCCGTACCCGCAGCGCGAATCGTCTGAGCGAATTCGATCTGCTTGGGCGTCATGTTGCCCTCGCGGTTGTCGGAGAGCTGCTTCGAGAGGATCAGGAGCGAGTTTAACGGCGTACGCAGCTCGTGAGACATGTTGGCAAGGAATTGCGACTTGTACTTCGACGTCAATGCGAGTTGTTCGGCCTTCTTCTCGAGTTCTAGGCGGGCTTCGTCGATTTCGCGCGTGCGGCGCTCGATTTCTTCGTTCCGCTCTTGGAGCTGACGCGCTTTCTCTTCAAGCTCGTCGTTGGTTTGCTGCAATTCCATCTGCTGGCTCTGCAGTTCGATCGTGAGCGACTGCGATTGCTTGAGCAATTCTTCCGTCCGCATCGAAGCGCCAATGGTATTGAGGATAACGCCGATGGATTCGGTGAGCTGCTCGAAGAGTTGAAGCTGGATTTCGTTGAAGCGATCGAGCGAGGCGAGCTCGATGACCGCTTTTACTTCGCCTTCGAAGAGGACCGGCATGACCATGAGCGACGCGGGACGCGTTTCCCCCAACCCCGATACGACCGACATGTAGTCGGCCGGAACGTCGGAGAGTAAAATCGGCGCGCGCTCGAGCACGCACTGGCCCACGAGGCCCTCGTTCTCCCGCACCACTTTTTGCGCCGACTTGCGCTTCGATAACGCGTAGCTCGCGGTCAACCGCAAAACCTGCTGATCGCCAACCGGCTCGTTAATGTAAAACGCGCCGGAATGCGCGTTCAGCAGCGGCGTGACCTCCGACATGATGAGCCGGCTGACGGTCTTGATGTCGCGTTGGCCTTGCAACATGTTGGTAAACCGCGCCAAGTTGGTCTTCAGCCAGTCTTGCTCGGTATTCTTCCGCGTTGTGTCGCGCAGGTTTTGAATCATTTCGTTGACGTTTTGGGTCAATTCACCGACTTCGCCGCGGGCCTCCACCTCGATGGCTCGCGAGAGATCGCCCTTGGTGACGGCGGTCGCTACTTCACCGATCGCGCGAATTTGCGATGTGAGCTGGGCCGCGAGCTGGTTGACCGAATCGGTCAGCCCGCGCCATAACCCAGCGGCGCCGGGAACTTGGGCCTGGCCACCGAGCTTGCCTTCGAAGCCGACTTCACGCGCGACCTTCGTGACTTCGTCGGCAAACGTAGCGAGCGTGTCGATCATCCCGTTGATCGTGTCCGCCAGTTGCGCCATTTCGCCTTGCGCTTCCAACGTTAATTTGCGTTTGAGGTCGCCGTTGGCGACGCCGGTGACAACCTGCGCGATACCGCGCACTTGGTTCGTGAGGTTGGCGGCCATAGAATTGACGTTGTCCGTCAAGTCCTTCCACGTACCGGAAACGCCGGGCACCTCGGCCTGACCCCCCAGCTTGCCTTCCGATCCCACTTCGCGCGCGACGCGCGTGACTTCGGATGCAAATGCGTTGAGCTGATCGACCATGGTATTGATGGTGTCTTTGAGTTCGAGGATCTCGCCGCGAACGTCGACCGTAATCTTCTTGGACAGGTCGCCGTTGGCCACAGCCGTCGTGACCTTCGCGATGTTGCGCACCTGAGAGGTCAGGTTCGAAGCCATCGTGTTCACTGAGTCGGTTAAGTCTTTCCACGTTCCCGCTACGCCGCGCACGAAGGCCTGGCCGCCCAATCGGCCTTCCGAACCGACTTCACGCGCCACGCGCGTGACCTCGGATGCGAAGGCGTTGAGTTGATCGACCATCGTATTGATCGTATTTTTTAGTTCGAGAATTTCACCGCGAACGTCCACGGTGATCTTCTTCGAAAGATCTCCTAACGCAACGGCCGTCGTAACTTCCGCAATGTTTCGCACCTGGTTGGTTAAGTTCGACGCCATCGTGTTGACGGAGTCGGTCAAGTCTTTCCAGGTTCCGCTGACACCCGTCACCTCGGCCTGGCCGCCTAGCTTACCCTCGGAACCAACTTCGCGTGCGACGCGCGTCACTTCACCGGCGAACGAGTTCAGCTGATCGACCATCGTGTTGATGGTGTCTTTGAGTTCGAGAATCTCACCCTTGACATCGACGGTGATCTTCTTGGAAAGGTCTCCCTTCGCAACGGCCGTCGTCACGTCGGCAATATTTCGTACCTGGTCGGTGAGATTCGACGCCATGAAGTTCACGGACTCGGTGAGGTCCTTCCACGTCCCGCTGACACCGGCAACCTGCGCTTGACCGCCCAGTTTGCCCTCGGAGCCAACCTCGCGCGCCACGCGCGTGACTTCAGACGCGAACGCGTTCAACTGGTCGACCATAGTGTTGATCGTATTTTTCAGCTCGAGAATTTCGCCGCGCACGTCGACGGTGATCTTCTTTGAAAGGTCGCCCTTGGCGACAGCCGTGGTGACGTCGGCGATATTTCGCACTTGGGACGTCAGGTTCGAGGCCATGCCGTTAACCGAATCGGTTAAGTCTTTCCAGGTACCACTGACGCCGGAAACCTCGGCTTGTCCGCCCAATTTACCTTCCGAACCAACTTCGCGCGCGACGCGCGTGACCTCGCCCGCGAAGGAGTTAAGCTGGTCGACCATTGTGTTGATCGTATTTTTCAACTCGAGGATTTCGCCGCGCACGTTAACGGTGATCTTCTTGGAAAGGTCGCCTCGCGCGACGGCCGTCGTCACGTCGGCAATGTTTCGCACTTGCGACGTCAAGTTCGACGCCATGAAATTGACCGACTCGGTGAGGTCCTTCCACGTCCCGCTGACACCGGCAACCTGCGCCTGGCCGCCCAAGATTCCTTCCGAACCGACTTCGCGCGCGACGCGCGTGACTTCGGAAGCGAACGCATTGAGCTGGTCGACCATCGTGTTAATCGTGTTTTTGAGTTCGAGAATCTCGCCTTTGACGTCGACGGTGATCTTGCGCGAAAGGTCTCCGCGCGCAACGGCGGTCGTCACGTCGGCGATGTTTCGAACCTGAGAGGTCAGGTTCGACGCCATAAAATTGACCGATTCGGTTAAGTCTTTCCACGTGCCGGCGACGCCTTGCACCTCCGCCTGTCCGCCCAGCCGGCCTTCCGAACCGACTTCGCGCGCGACGCGCGTAACTTCGGATGCGAACGCGTTAAGCTGGTCGACCATCGTGTTGATGGTGCCTTTCAGCTCGAGAATCTCGCCGCGAGCTTCGACCGTGATCTTTTTCGAAAGGTCTCCCTTAGCGACAGCGGTCGTGACTTCGGCAATATTGCGGACCTGGTTCGTGAGGTTTCCGGCCATGGTGTTGACGGAATCGGTTAAGTCTTTCCACGTTCCGGCGACACCCGAAACGGAGGCCTGGCCGCCCAGTTTTCCTTCGGATCCGACTTCGCGCGCCACCCGCGTGACTTCGGATGCGAACGCGTTGAGCTGATCGACCATACGATTGATGATGCGGCTCGATCGCAAGAATTCACCGCGCAGTGGCCGGCCATCGATATCCAACGCCATGCGTTGGGAAAGGTCGCCTTCGGCAACGGCACCGAGCACGCGATTCGTTTCGGCCATTGGCGCAGTAAGATCGTCGATAAGCGCGTTGTAGGACTCGACGTACTCGAGCCACCCTCCGCCCAAACTGCTCGCCTGGGCGCGCTGAGCGATGCGCCCGTCCCGGCCCACAAGCGTACTAACGCGCCGCAATTCGCGCGATAGCTGGCTATTGAGTTCGATGCACTCGTTGAACGCTTGGGCAATTTCGGCGCCGATCCCGGTGCCGGATATGGGCATGCGGGTCGCAAAATCGCCTCGCCGAAACGCGCGGAGCGCGGTTAAGAGTTTGCGCTCGTCGAATTGGGCAGACGACGAAGTTCGCTTACCGTTCGTAGAAGCGGTCGTTTTGCGAGGGGCCGAAGAAGGCATGCGTTACGACTCCATGTCGGTTAGCAAGAAAGCGCTAGAGACGATTTGCCCACATATGTTCTCGCCAACCGTCTGGCGCCTGGCAGGTTTAGCAAGCGGCCGCATCCGGGCACATGGCGGAGGTAGTGCCTGGATTCCAGCGTCGTGCTTGACTCAAGCGCCGCTCGTTCTTTTGACCCTCTAGAACTCCTCGCTGAAGCGAGCGGGTGTTTGGCTGCGTCATTTCAGACGGAAGCGTCGCTGCCCGACGTTGTCAAACTCTGTACCAGCCGGTTTGCCGACTATTGCGTTATCGACATTTCGAATGAAGGCTCTGAGCGCGTGATCCAAGATCCGCCCACGCACCCCGCCCCGGAAACCGACACCTCCGGGATGGTCGCTTCGAAATGGCTGCGGGCGCAAGGCTACCGCTCTTGCATCGTGCTTCCGCTCGGCGGGCGCGGCGTAGCCCACGGCAGCTTCGTCGTCGCGGCTAAAGCGTCCAAAGCGTTTTCGGCAGCAACCGAGCGATTAGCAACGATCCTCTCCTTGCAGATTGCGACAGCGATCGACCAAGCGATCCTTTTCGAACGCACGCAACGCGTCGCCGACCGGCTACAGCGGGCGCTCCTGCCCGAGGCTTTGCCCGCAATTGATGGCGCGGCGCTCCACGGAGCCTACCGCCCGGCTAGCGACGAGGCCGAAGTAGGCGGCGACTGGTATGACGCCTTCGCGCTGGGCGACGGCCGCATCGCCTTCTCGTTGGGCGATGTGGCTGGGCATGGTCTCGAGGCCGCTACCATCACGGGCGAGATCCGGCAGGGGATGCGCTCCGTAGCCGTCGGGGACGTCCGGCCGTCCCAGGTCCTCGAACAAATCAACGGGGCCATCAATCTGCGCGCGTCCATCGGGATGGTCACGGCCGTCTTTGGCTTCTATACGCCGTCATCGCGACTGCTCGAGTACGCTGTCGCCGGCCACCCGGCACCCATCGTCGCCGTCGGGAACGGCCGGGCGGCCTTTCTCCCCGGAGGGGGCATTCCACTGGGCGTTGCGGACTCAATCGGAACGCCTGATTGGCAGCTGACGCTCTCCCCGGGATCGCAAGTTATTTTTTACACCGACGGCTTGACTGAATACGGTCGCGACATTTTGGGCGGCGAGCGCGAGCTCTTAAAAGCCGGCGTCGAAATGCACCGCGTCGCACCCGCTAACCCTGCGGAGTATCTGCTTGCGGAAATTTTCCGGAATACGCCAAATCGCGACGACGCCGCAACGCTCGTATTGACCTCGGACGATGGTGCGGTGCCGCAGCGTCTCGTGTACTCGGCAACGCCGGTCGCCGCGCCGCTCGCTCGCGCCGCGTTGGAGAAGGTCGCCATCGAGGTGGGCGTCGACGAAGACCGCCGGTTTGCGTTTCTGCTTTCGGTTGGCGAAGCGATCGCTAACGCGATCGAACACGGCTATCGTGGCGAGAACGGAGCCGGGCCTGTCATCGTGAACATCCTGCGCTCGGCCGACGCACTGGATGTGGAAGTTGAAGATCACGGCCGCTGGCGTCCCTTCGAGCGCCGGGACGAGCGCGGCCGCGGCATTTCGCTCATGCACGAACTGATGGATGGCGTACGCATCAGCTCGTCACAAAACCGCACAGTCGTCGCGCTAACGCTCAAACTCGCAGGTTAGAGCGCGCCCAAGACCAGTGCGGCGTTGATGCCGCCGAAGCCCGAGGAATTCGAAATCAGGTAACGCGGCGAGAGCTCGCGCGCCTCGCGGCTGCAATCCACTTCGCAATCCGCAGCCAAGTTTTCCAAATTGACGGCTCCGGGGAAGACGCCGGCGCGCATTCCCAGCGCTGCAAACCCAATCTCCCACGCGCCCGTCGCTCCCAGTGCGTGCCCGTGCTGGCCTTTGGTGGCGCTCACCGGAATCGACGACGCCCGCGGACCAAAGGTTTTGGCGTAGGCCAACGCTTCGGCCGCGTCGCCGAGCTTGGTCGAAGATCCGTGGGCATTGATCGCCTCGATCGCATCGGGATCCAACGCCGCGTCGCGCAGCGCGCGCAGCATCGCTCCGGCGGTTTGCGCACCATCGGGCAAGGGCGCCGACATATGATGCGCGTCGTTCGAACTTCCGTACCCGAGAATTTCGCAGTAGGGCGTCGCTCCTCGAGCTACGGCGTCTTCATAGCGCTCGAGCGTCACGAAACCCGCTCCTTCGGCCATGACGAATCCGTCCCGGCCGGTGTCGAAGGGGCGGCTTGCGGTGCGCGCGTCGCCATTGCGCCGAGACATGGCGCGAGCCACGGTGAACGCAGCAAAGGTCAGCGGCGCGAGCGGCGCCTCAACGCCGCCGGCAAATGCGGCGCGAATATCGCCTCGCGCGATGGCGCGAAACGCATCGCCGATCGCCATCGCGCCGGAAGCGCATGAATTGGAGTTGGCCGTCGAGGGGCCCGTTAGCCCAAACTCGATCGCCACATTCGAGGCCGCTGCGCCGCCGAATACCGATATGGTCACCAGCGGGCGCACCCCACTCAAACCGTGCTCGGCGAACGACTGCATCTGCTCTTCCGCGTAGGTGGTGCCGCCGAGCGCCGAGCCGACGAAAACCCCGGCGTCGTCGCGTAGGGCTTCGAATGACGTTCCGGCGTCCTCGGCTGCGAGACGCGCCGATGCGACGGCAAGTTGCGAAAACCGGTCCATCCATTGCGCGCGACGGCGCGAAAGGTGCGCGCCGGGCTCGAAGTCGTCTATCTGGGCGGCGACGCGCGAGGGGTACGCTGACGCGTCGAATCGCGTCAGCGGTGCAACGGCGACGTCGCCCGCGCACAACGCTCGCCACGTCCGCTCCGTACCGATCCCAAGAGGCGTAATCAGCCCGATGCCGGTAAGCGCCACGCGGTGGCGCTTAGCCACGACGTGCATCCTCAAGTTCGTGCTTCATGCATTGGAGCGTGCGCTGGGCGATGTGGTGGATGAAAAACCGCCCAATGATCCGATCCGACACGAACGGCAAACTCATGGGAAACCGAAACCGTAACTCATGTTCGATCGTCACCCGCGTGCCCGAACCCGACGGGAGAAAACGCCAGACGACCGGCATTCCCGCGGTCCATCCCCGCGTGTGTGCAAAAGCAATTGTCGGCGCGAGGTCGTCGTCGCGTTGTTCCGCGCGCCAGCGCACGGGTATGTGCCCGCGCAATGCGCTCATCTCAACGATTTTTGTGGCACCGTCATCCGAGATCACGCGGACGTAACGGTAGTGCGCGAGCAATTCCGGCCAGCGCTCCGTTTGCTTTACCAAGCCGTAGACCATGGCGGGCGCTGCGTCGATATAGATTTCGTCGACGACGGTCTTCATCACCGCGCGTGCGCTCCGCTCACCGCGCGCACGAGTGGCCGAAACGGTCGGCTGGAATAGCGCGCAACCGCTGCGGCCGTTCTCGCAAGGTGCGGCCGCCGGACAATCCATCCGGCAAGCGTGGCGATGGTCCGCCTTTCCCGGGCCATCTCCGCGTGCTCGCGTGCATACTCGTCCCACGCAACCGCGCTCGAGGTCGAGCCGCGCAGAGCCCGTTCGATTGCTTGCGCCGCGGCCCGCGCGGAACGCAATGCGAGCAAAACCCCCTGACCGGTAAACGGGTCGACAAATGCAGCGGCGTCACCCACGAACAGGGCGCCGTGGTTTGCGGCACGCCGCGTGCCTGCGAGCAACGGGCCGATGGCGACGCGTTTTCCCTGTAGCCGCACGCGTTCTAAGTCGCGGCGATCGGCGCCCAGCGCGCGGGCGGTCTGCCGCATGCGCCCCTCGACGTCGTCGCGCCAGCTTTGCAAGGCGCGCGCTTCGACGACGACCATCACGTTTGCCAGCGTCGCCGAGAGGGGGTTCACGGCAAAATAGGCTTCGCCCGAAACGTACATTTCGATGCGATCGCCCAGCTGCTCGAATCCTTCATAATGACCGCCGAGAGCAAACTTCACGGGCCCGTGAGTTCGCCGGAGGACGCCAAGTTTGCGCGCAACCGTCGAATTTGCACCATCGGCGGCGACGAGAATCGACGCGCGCAGCGTCAGCGATTCGCCGGCCGCGTCGCGCACGTCGATGCCAAATCCACGGTCGAAACGCGATACATTTTCCACCTGCCCGCGCTGGAATATCGCGCCGGCGCTCACCGCGGCGCGCAGGAGCGTGTCGTCGAGAACACTTCTCGCCACGGAATACGCCGGCGTTTCGAAGTCGATGTCCACGGATGTCCGACTGCCGAAAAGCCGCAGGCCGCGAATGGGGTGCGCCGTTCCCCGGAGAGCCTCGCCGACGCCGAGAGCGTCCAACGCTTCGACCGCTCCAACGTTTACGTATTCTCCGCACGGCTTCGTCCGCGGGAAGTGCACGCGGTCGAAAATACGCACCGCGAAGCCGCTGCGTGCGAGTGCGAGCGCGCATGCCGAGCCAGCCGGTCCGGCTCCAACGACCACAACGTCAGCGTCAACTTTCATCTGTAAGCACCATACGAAAGAACGCTACGAGGCGTACGCGCGGATTGGCCCATCCTGCGCGGCGTGCGAGATCGATGGCTTCGGAAGGCGTGTATGCGCGCAACACCGACATCGGTGCATCGTGGCGTGTCAAGCGATTGCGGGAATGCAACCGCGAAAGAACCCACGCCAACGCCCACGCAACACGCGATCGGCGCAGGTCCGTCACAACGGGCGTCACCCGCGAAACGCGACGCAGTTCGCGCAGCACGAGCACTGCGGATCGTTCGTCGAAATGGTGAAGGGACAGATTGCACATTGCGGCATCGAACGCGGCGTCGGGGTAGGTAAGGGCGGTGCCGTCCTCCCGCGCGAATGAAAGCGCGGGATCGGCGGCACCGCGTAATCGAGCGACTTCGAGCATCGCGGGATTAACGTCGGTGCAGACGACGCGCAAGGACCGCCCGCGTGCCCGCGCCGCGCGCAGAAGTTCGCGCGGCATATCGGCGGATCCGGTCCCGACATCCAGCACGTCGTGCACGCCGTGCCGCAATGCTCCGACCTTTAATGCTCGGAAGCCGCCCAACCAACGGTTAGCGGCTTCGATGTCCTGGAAACTTTCTTCGAGCTCTTGGAGCGAGTCGATGGGATCGTCGATGAGTTCGCGCCCGGCGGCACGCACGCGTTATGCGCTAACTTTTCTTATACCACTCGGCATTGACGTCGATAAACGAGTTCCACTTTTCCGGAACGTCGGAATCGGCGAAAATGGCTTCGACGGGGCAAGCGGAAACGCAGGCGCCGCAATCGATGCAGACTTCCGGGTCGATATAGAGCTGGGTGTCGTCGTCACCGCCGTGAATGCAATCGACGGGGCAAACGTCGACGCACGATTTGTCCTTCGTCCCAATGCACGGTTCGGTAATTACGTAAGCCATACGAGCCGTACTTAGAAAAGGCAGCGCCCGGGGCCTTCCCCGGGCACTGCCTTGCGATTTTCCGCAGATACGACTTTTATATGGTCGCTCGGCGACCCGTAACCGCGCGAATGATGAAGAGCAGAACAACCGCGCCGATGACCGCGCAGATAAAGCTCCACAGGTTGAACCCATTCACGCCGGAGTGTCCGAACAGGTTGTAAATAAAGCCGCCGATGAGGGCGCCTATGATACCGACGATGATGTCGCCTAGAATGCCGCCGGGGCCCTCGCCTGGAACGATATACTTCGCGATTAAGCCGACGATGAGACCAAAAATGATCCAGAGTAAAATGCCCATCGAGTCTGTCTCCTCCTAACAAATGTTCCCAGGTTCGCCCGGGCCGTTTCGTGAGTTGTCCCCGTTGTGCGAGAGAACCAAACGGCCCTCCCTTGCACGCTTTGTTAGCCAACCTACTTTGAACTGGAAGGTACGATGAAAACCCTGCTCTTTGCCTGCATCCTCGCCTTTGCCGTTGCAGCGGCCCCGGCCGGCGCCGCCGTGAAGCCCATCGACATCACCGTCACGGGTCAAGGCACCGTCACGAAAACGCCCGACCTCGCAACGTTCGGCGCATCGATCATCACGAACGACGACCTTGCCCAAAACGCCACCTCTGCGAACAATGCGACCTACGAGCGCTTCGTCGTCGCGATGCGCGTGCTCGGCGTTCTCGGGTCGGACATAACGACCACCTCTTATACGGTAACCGATCAACCCCGGCCCGAGCCTGCGCCAGCCGGCGCGGCACCGGTCTATCAGCCAAACGTGCGCTACGGTTTCATCGTCGAACGCAGCCTCTCGGTGCGATTGCACGACGTCGGGCTTGCCGGAAAGGCGATCGACGCCGCGGTGGCTGCGGGCGTCACCAATTTCAACGGCATCGAATTCGGAACAGCGGATAATCGCGGCGCCTACGCCCAAGCGCTGCGCAGTGCCGTCGCCGACGCAGCGAGCCAAGCCTCAGCGATGGCCGGCGCCGCACACTTGCGCATCCTCGGCATCAAATCCATCCAGCAGGGATACGCGAACGTCGCCCATCCGATGATGCTTCGCGCCACGGTGACGGCCGACTCCTACAAAGTCCCTACGACGCTGCCGCCTAGCGGCGTGTCCGTCGAGGCGACCGTCACGATCACGTATCTCGCGACGCCGTAACGACGCTCTCCGGTCGAAGGGCCAAAACGAAACGCTGCGGCGTCTGCGCGGGTAGGAGGGGGTGATGGATCAACTCTGCGAGGTTTGCCGCATCCGGCCCGCGGCTCTTGGATCGCCTGCGGGCGGCCCATTGATTTGCGAGGGCTGCGCGACGCGCAAGGCGGTGCGATCCTCGGCGCTGCCCTTTGTCGGAGCTGCGCTGACCGCCGCCGCATTGGTTGCCGGGGGTGCGATCCTGGTCGAGCGCCTTCGGGAGGATGGGGGCGGCGGTAGTCCGCTTGAAAGCCTCAAACAAAAATTTGCCGGAGGCGCCCCCACGCTGGCCGGTTTCTCGCGCGATCTGAGCGAGCTGGCCCGTGCGAAAAAGCTCGACCCAGTCATCGGGCGCGACGACGAAGTCGAGCGCGTCATTTCGATCTTGGCCCGCCGCAGTAAAAACAATCCGGTTCTGGTCGGGGAGCCAGGCGTCGGCAAGACGGCGATCGTCGAGGGCTTGGCTCAACGCATCGTCGCTGGCACGGTTCCGGCGTCGCTGCGCAACAAGCGGGTTCTCGCGCTTTCGCTCGGGCCACTCGTCGCGGGCACGAAGTATCGCGGCGAATTCGAAACCCGGGTCAAGAAAATTCTGGAAGAAGTCCGGCGCGCTTCTCGCGATATCGTACTCTTCATCGACGAGCTCCACACGCTCGTCGGGGCGGGCGCCGCCGAAGGTTCGCTGGATTTAAGTTCGATGATCAAACCGGAACTGGCGCGCGGCGATTTGCAGTGCATCGGGGCGACGACATTCGACGAGTACCGCAAGTACATCGAATCCGACGCAGCGCTCGAACGCCGTTTTCAGCCGGTCATGGTTGAGGAGCCATCGATCGACGAAACCGTCCTCATTCTACGCGGATTGCGCGAACGCTATGCCACGCATCATAACGTGCAAATAACCGACGCCGCGATCGCGGCGGCGGCCACGCTGGCGGCCCGCTACATTGCCGACCGCTACATGCCGGATAAAGCCATCGATTTAATGGATGAAGCCGCGGCGTCCGTCGCGCTGGCCAATCGCGGCGACGTCGTGTTGCCTCCCGTCACGGCAGAGCACGTGGCCTCCGTGGTCACGAAATGGACCGGGATCCCACAGGCCACGCTCTCGGATTCGCAGACGAACACGCTTCTCGCGCTCGAGGGCGTGCTCGACACACGCGTCATCGGGCAGCAGGCCGCCGTCGCTGCGGTTTCCGAAGCGATTCGACGCGCCCGCGCCGGATTGCACGATCCGCGCAAACCCCTCGGAAGTTTCATGTTCATGGGACCGAGCGGAGTGGGGAAAACCGAGCTTGCCAAAGCGCTCGCTGAAGCGCTCTTCGGCACCGAAGAAGCGCTCGTCCGCGTAGACCTATCCGAATTTACCGAAGCGCACACCGTATCGCGTTTGTTGGGAGCACCGCCGGGCTATCAAGGGCACGACGAGCCGGGGCAACTGACGGAGCCCGTTCGCCGGCGGCCGTATTGCGTGGTCCTCTTTGACGAGCTCGAGAAGGCCCACCCCGATGTCGCCGCAATTTTGCTGCAGATCCTCGACGACGGCCGAGTAACCGACGCGAAAGGGCGTACGGTCGATTTCCGCCATGCGCTCATCATTATGACCAGCAACGTCGAACCGGACGACCTATCCATGGCTTTCCGTCCCGAATTCCTCAACCGCATCGACGAAGTCGTGCAATTCAATCCGCTGCACTTGGAACAGATCGAGCTGATCGTGGGGATCCACGTCGAGGCGCTGGCCGGACGGCTGGGTGCGCGCAACGTTCGTCTAACGCTTTCGCAAGATGCGTGCCGGTTTTTAGCCAAGGAATCGATGCAAGCCGGCAGCGGAGCGCGTTACGTCCACCGCACGGTGGCGCGCCACGTCAGTACGCCCCTTTCCACCGCGCTATTGCGGGGCGAAATTCGCGAAGGTGCCTTGGCCAACGTCCGTCTGGAAGGGAAAACTCTGGTCGTTCGCGCGTCGTAGAGCGCTAGAGGATCGCCCGGATTTCCGACTCGATCTCCGCCTTCGTCATCTCGCCGGCCCGGATCATCGCGATCGTTCCGTCCTGCTTGATGAAAACATGAACAGGAAGCCCGTTGACTTTGTACTGTTCGCCGAGCGAGCCTTCGTCGATTACTGCCGGATAGACGAGGCCAAATTTCTTGACAAAACCTTGAGCCTTTTGCGCGCTCTCCTGTTCGTCGATACCGATGACTCGCAGCCCGCGTGACGCGTAGCGGCGCGCCAGCGCGTTGACGTCGGGGGCCTCGGCGTTACACGGCGGGCACCACGTTGCGAAAAAATTGAGGTACACGGCTTTTCCGCGATAGCTCGCGAGCGCCAAATGGCCGCCGTTAGCCGTCGGCAACGTCCAGTCGGGGGCAACCTTCCCAACGGTCGCACCCGCGGGTGAGCCGCTGCACGCGCAAACGAGCGCGAGAGCCGCCAAGCCAAACAGTCTCATGCTAACCGAACGCCGGATAACCGACGGCAGACTTGTCCGCTTGCATTTGCTCGAGCAGTTGAGCGGTCGATTCGAACGTGCGTTGGTCGCGGACGAACCGCAGATCGCGCAAGCCAAGGTCTTCGCCATAGATGGTTTTGTGAAAATCCCGAAGCCAGGCCTCGACGGTCCGAGTGCGGCCGTCGAAGGTGGGATTCGTGCCGATCGACACCAGCGCAGAATAGTCGCGTCCGTCGTAACGCGCGGTTGCCGCATAGACGCCGTCGCGCGGAAGCAGCTTGTCGGGCACGGCGACGTTGGCGGTGGGAAACCCCAGATCGTGACCTCGCCCGAAGCCAAGTTCGACGATGCCGCGAATCTCGTACGCATGTCCTAACAGACGGTCGGCTTCGGCGCAGTCGCCCGACGCGATCGCCGCACGAATGCGTGTACTCGAAATGCGCTCGCCGCCATCGGTCATCTGCTCCACGGGCACGAATGAAATTCCGGCTTGCGAGAGCCACTCGCCGAGCATCGCTACGTCGCCCAGGCGGCGATGTCCGAACGCAAACGTCTTTCCCACGACCACGCCTCGAGCGCCAAGCGCTCGAACCAACACCGAGCGTACAAAATCTTCGGCTTCAATGTGCGCGATGTGCTCGTCGAACGGAACGAGAAAACATTCATCGTATCCATATCGCGCAAACAGGTCGACGCGTTCGGCCGTACTGCAGATGAGCGCGGGTTCGGTTCCGGGGCGCAGATGCGCGGCGGGATGGTTCGCAAAGGTCAGGACGCCGGCTCGCCATCCCGGTTTGCGCAGCGCCAACGTACGGCGCGCAATGTCCTGATGTCCGCGGTGCATTCCGTCAAAAAATCCAATAGCGAGGGCCAGCGGTGCTTCTGCAGTCCGGCTAAGAACGTGGTGAATTTTCACACGAAAACCTTGCGCGGCGCGAGCAAGGCGCCATGCGTCTCCCCAACGCCAACCAACGTGCGCGACTCGTCGCGCACGAACACGTGCTTGGCCGGCGCGCCGGCCGGTAAGGCAACCGCACGCCCTGCGCGAAAGTCGGCCGATCCCCGCAAATCTAAAACGATCGTTGGAAATGGGATGATGTTTTCCGGCGAGATCACCGAGTCGCGCGGGCGCGCGCCGATCTCCTCGATCGTATACGCCTCCTGCAGCAAAAATTGTCCCGAGCCCTCGCGCACGAGCGCACCCATATGTGCCGGCAGCCCGATGGCCCTTCCCAAGTCCTCGCACAGCGTTCGTACGTACGTTCCTTCGCTGCAGGCGACACGCAATCTCACGCACGATGGCTCCGCACCAAGCTGCGCGATGCCATAAATCGTAATGGTGCGCGGCTTACGCTCCACGGTCGCGCCGGCACGTGCCAACTCGTAGAGCCGCTTTCCCTCATGATGCACCGCGGAAAACATCGGTGGTGTTTGCTGTATTTTCCCGGCAAAAGCGGGTATTGCCAACTGCAACTTTGCGATCCAATCGTCGGGCAACGGCGCCGTCTCGATCGTTTCGCCGAAGCGATCCGCCGTCGACGTAGAGCGGCCCACGACGAGCGTGCAGACGTATTGCTTGCGCTGATCCGTTAAGAGCGGAATAAGGCGCGTCGCTTTGCCCAGCGCGATCGGCAATACCCCAGCGGCCTGCGGGTCGAGCGTACCAAGATGTCCGACCGCAATTTTGCGGTCGCGCGAATACAGGCCATAGATGCGCCGCAGGCGCGCGACGACTTGCGCCGACGTCGGGCCCGCCGGCTTGAAGACGTTCACGAACCCAATCATGGTGATAACGCGGCGTCTATAAGCCTTCGGCCACCAAGGCCGCGTCGACGGCCCGAACTGCCTCTTCCATCGTGCCGGAATACGTCAGCCCCGAGGCTCGGAAGTGGCCGCCCCCGCCGAGACGGAGTGCGGCGGCCTGCACGTTAACGCGTCCGCTCGAACGCATGCTGACGCGAATCTCACCCGCGATGTCTTTAAAAAGTGCGGAAACTTCTACGTTCTCTACCGAGCGCAGGTGATTGACGATCTCCTCGGTATCTTCGCCGTCGGCGTGGCACTGTGCGAGCATCGCATCGTCGACGTGCGACCAAATGTAGCGACCGTCGTGCGCGGATTCGGCGGCATCCAGCGCTCGACCCAACAACTTGAGCGCGGCCAGACGTTTGTTCGCGAAAATCTCCTCCGTAATGCGTTCTTTATCGGCTCCCGCGTCGATCAGCTCGGCCGAAAGACGCAGCACTTCACCCGTCGTGTTGCTGTGCATGAAGCCACCTGTGTCCGTCATGATGGTCGTCAACAAGCAGGTGGCGATATCGGCGTCCACTTCGGTGCCGAGCGCGCGCAGCAAGTGCATGACGCACGTCCCGGTAGAACACTCCGCCGGCAAGACAAAATTCCACTTCCCGAAATGCGCATTTCCAAGGTGGTGGTCGATGTCGAGAATGTTCTCGCGGGAGATACCGGGCAGGAATTCGCCGGCGCGGGCGCTGTCGCTCATGTCGCAAAAAACCCAAAGCGCGTCTTTGGATAGGTCGGCGGGAAGGTCGCGCGATACGCTCTCGGCATCGGCGAGAAAGCGCAAGTTACGCGGCACGGGATCCTGCTGAAAATACGCAACCGCTTTGCCCAGCGCGCGTAGCGCGAGACCAAGCGCGAGGCCGGCGCCGAGCGTATCGCCGTCGGGCTTGACGTGACTGACGAACA
>JALYVW010000064.1 GCA_030853005.1 Vulcanimicrobiota bacterium | reverse complement strand
GACCAGAAGCGGGTTGGTGCCGGTCCCAAGTTTTTGCCGTTGCATGTCTTCGAGGCGCTTCAGTGCGGCCCTGGTCTGATTCTCGAGCTCGGCCGAGGGTTTTCTATCGCGCAGGTGTTCGCGGCAGGCTTCAGTCTGGATAGTGAAGCCGGGAGGGACAGGCAAGCCAGCGCGCGTCATCTCCGCGAGGCCGGCGCCTTTGCCGCCCAAAACGTCGCCCATCTGACCGGAGCCTTCCTCGAAAAACCAAATGGGTTTGGCAGTGGTCACTAACAAGGGCCCTTCCTTTCCCTGGATTATACCCACGAAAGGGCGATGCGAGCGAGGGCCGGTTAGCCTACCTTCGAGGCCACGTAGGCCTCAAGCCCCTCGGCGGCCACCCTTTGCTGAGTCATGGTGTCCCGGTCGCGGACGGTGAGTGAGCCGTCTTCGAGAGTATCGTAATCGACGGTCACGCACAGGGGAGTCCCGATTTCGTCCTGCCGACGATACAACTGCCCGATATTCCCCTCGTCATATTGGGTGCGGCAGCGCGAGCGAAGCGCGCGTTCGATCGACCGAGCTCGTTCCACCAAGTCCGGCTTGTTCCGTGCCAACGAAAAGACGGCGACCTGTACCGGCGCGATGCGTGGATGAAAGCGCAGCACGACGCGCTCCGTCTGCTTTCCGTTCGGGTCGGTTTCGATTTCCTTTTGATAGGCGTCCACGAGCATGGTGAGCGTCGTTCGGTCCATGCCGGCGGCGCTTTCCACGAGCAACGGCGTGTAGTGTGCCTTCGATGCCTCATCAAAGAAGCGCAAATCTTTTCCAGACAACTTCATATGGGCGTCCAAATCGTACGTTCCCCGATGTGCGATGGATTCGAGCTCGCCCCATCCCCAAGGAAATAAGTACTCCACGTCGATACCGGCTTTCGCGTAGTGGGGCCGTTCGGATTCGCTGAGCTCGTAGAAGCGTAAACGATCGGCTTTGATCCCGTAGTCCGTGTACCAGCGCTTGCGGCGATCCACCCAGTCGCCAAACCATTCCATATCCTTCCCGTCGTCGGGAACGAAGAACTCCAACTCGGCTTGCTCGAACTCGCGCAGCCGGAAGGTGAAGTTTCCGGGGGTTATTTCGTTACGAAACGATTTGCCGATTTGCGCGACCCCGAACGGCGGCCGTTTGCGCGCTGTTTGATAAATGTTTTTAAAGTTTACGAAGATGCCCTGCGCCGTTTCCGGGCGTAAATAGGCAAGCGACGCGCTATCTTCCATGGGACCGATCTGCGTGCGCATCATGAGATTGAAATTGCGCGGCTCGGTGAAGGAATTTTTATTGCCGCAATCCGGGCACTGTTCGCGGTTTTTTAAGTGATCTAGACGGAAACGGTGCTTGCAGATTTTGCAATCCACCATGACGTCGTGGAAGACATCGATGTGTCCGGATGCCTTCCATACGAGCGGATGCATAAAAATCGATGAGTCGAAGGCGACCACATCGTCGCGCAACTCGACGTTTTCGCGCCACCACGCGTCTTTAACGTTGCGTTTTAAGACGGCGCCAAGCGGCCCGTAATCGTAAAACCCGCCGATCCCTCCGTAGATTTCACTGGATTGGAAGATAAAGCCGCGACGCTTGGCGAGCGCCACGATATCGTCCATATTTACGGAAGATTCGGTCATGGGCTACGCGTGTTCGCCGTACGTGCGTCCGCGCCATTGTACGCCCGAACCGCTCGAGTGGCGATATGCGGAATCCAAAGCGATGGCAACCGTTGCCGAAAGGCCGACGGGCGTACATGCGCCGGAGAACCTCGGCAAACCAGCGCGCCGCATCCCGAACTCGCTCGCGGCGACCGACAGCGCGATCGCGCACAGGATGGCTGCACAGTCGTTCCAGCGCCGTTTCCGGACTGCCCGGGCGAGCAGAAGCTCTGGCAACGGCGCGACGCAGGCCAACAGGGCGCATCCGACGAGTAGGCTGCTAACGTTCGGCGCGCCGAGCGCGAAATTTTTCTGGAAGCCCCGCCAGATTTCACCAGCGTCGCGGTACATGCGCGTGCGAACCAAATGTGCCGCGCCGACGAGCCGGCCATGAAAACGCCCGTCGCGCTTGACCAACCGCGCGAGTTCCAGATCCTCGGCTATACGATTGCGTACGGCCGCGTGTCCTCCCAGCGCCTCGTACGCCTTGCGCCGGCACAAAATATACTGACCGTTGAACAAGGCCGCCCGCGTATTGGCGCGGTCGTTCATCGCGCTCGTCGGGCCGATGGCGAAGGCAATCGTCCACAGAATACTCGGCAGCAAGACGCGTTCGGGGAGACTCCCGAGTTCTTGCGTGGTCAGCAGGCTGAGAACGTCCAGACCGTGATCCCGCGCGTACTGCATTGCGGACACTGCCGAAAAGGGCTGGTGAACCGTATCTGCGTCGGTAAACAGGAGCCACTCGCCGCGAGCCACCGCGGCGCCCTGCGCTAGAGCCCACGGCTTTCCAACCCAGCCTTCTGGCAAGATGTCGCCACGCACCACCCGCACACGCGCGTCTTTGGCGGCAATTGCCGAGACCATGGCGGCCGTCGCATCTTCCGAGCGATCGTCGACGACGACGATTTCTAGCCCGGGATACGCGAGCGCCGCGAGCGATTGCACGCACCGCTCGATCTGGCGCTCTTCATTGCACGCCGGAACGATGATCGAGAGGGTCGGCGCATCGGCCATGTTTTGAACCACGGCGATCGATTCGGTCGAACCCAGAGCGACGTGCACCGAGCGCGCAGCATACAACACCGCGGTGGCACCAGCCACATGTTCAAGCAACGCCAAGACGAATGCTCCGGTTAGGTGATGTCAGGCTAGCGACGCGCGAGCATTTGCGCTCGTCAGGTGGCCTTCGGTTGCGTTTGGGCGCGAAGTTGACCGCAGGCTGCTGCGATGTCGCGCCCCATATTCTGGCGTACGGTCGTTGGAACTCCGGCTGCTTCCAGAATGCCGGCAAACTTCCAAATGGCTTCGGGCGTGGACCCGGTGAACGAGCCGTCGGGCGTAGCGTTATAGGGAATGAGATTTACGTGATAGAGATGGCCGGCCATTGTGCGCGCGAGCTCCCGCGCGGCTTCATCACTGTCGTTGACGCCCGCAAGCATGACATATTCGAAGAAGATCTTGCGCCGGGTCCGCGCGACATAACGTTGACAGGCGGCCATGAGTTCTTCGGTATCGAAACGGCGATTCACCGGCATGATGGAGCTGCGAATGACGTCGTTTGGCGCATGGAGAGAAATTGCCAGATTAACCTGAACGCCCTCCTCCGCGAAACGATCGATCTTGTCCACCAAACCGACGGTGGAAATCGTAATGTGCCGATGACCCAGTCCGAAGCCATTCGCGTCGTTGAGCAGGGCGACCGCGCCCATGACGGCCTCGTAATTGTGAAACGGCTCTCCCATGCCCATGAACACCACGTTGGTAATGCGCTTGCCTTTAGCCGAGAGCTCGCGCGCAAAGTATCGCGTCTGATCGAAAATTTCGGTTGCTTCAAGATTTCGAGTAAAGCCGGCTTGGCCGGTGGAACAAAAAGCGCACGCAAACGCGCAGCCCGCCTGGCTAGAGATGCAGACGGTGTTGCGGTTGCCGTAGTGCTCCATGAGCACCGCTTCGACTTGCGAACCATCCGCAAGCACGAAGAGGCCTTTGCTGGTCTGTTTGT
This sequence comes from Vulcanimicrobiota bacterium, assembly GCA_030853005.1. Classification (GTDB taxonomy): domain Bacteria; phylum Vulcanimicrobiota; class Vulcanimicrobiia; order Vulcanimicrobiales; family Vulcanimicrobiaceae; genus JALYVW01. The sequence goes on along the minus strand of JALYVW010000064.1, from coordinate 6,109 downwards.
CGGCGCTCCGTTCGATGACGACCGGCTCGACGCTGCTAAACGAAAGCCCCGTGGTTTCCAAATTGCCGCGCAGATCTTTGGGCAGCGTCGTTACGTCGCTTACGGATTCGATAAGCTCCTTGGCTGCGGCGCGGTAAATTTGCACCAAACGGTAGGGCTTGAGATCGAAATGCATCGCCAACGCCCCAGCGTCGGCAAAGCCGGCGCGGCGCGCTTTTTCATCGAACCAAAGCTGTTGGGCTAACGCGGTCACGGCGCCCATTCTAGCATATTTCGTCGGGGAAGAGCCCGACTTGTTCGGCCGCTGTCCCACCATCGACCGGCTCGCCCGTTCCGGCCTCGTCGAGCTTTGCTCGCACCATCTTCAGATCGGACCAGACCTCGCGTTTGGTTTGCGTTAACGCAAGGCCGCCTTGGCGCAGGACGTAAGCCGGGTGGAATGTCACCATGAGCGGGATGCCGTGCGGCCCGATATACCAGCGGCCGCGACCCTGGGTGATCGCGAAGGTCTTTCCGAGAAACGATTTGGCGGCCGGCGCTCCCATAGCAAGCAGCACGTCGGGGCGGATGATCTCGATTTGCGCGTCGAGGTATGGACGGCAATTGTCCATTTCTTGCGGCTCCGGAGCCCGGTTGCGCAGCTTCTCACCATCGCGCAGCGTCGGGCGGCATTTCACGGTATTGCAGATGTAGACGTCTTCACGGGCGAGACCGATCGCGCCGATCATTTTCTCGAGCAGCTCGCCAGCGCGACCAACGAACGGGCGGCCAAGCCGGTCTTCGGTTTCGCCCGGACCCTCGCCGATCAACAGCAGTTTCGCGCACGGGTCGCCTTCGCCATAAACGTTGTTCTGCCGCTGGTAGCCGATAGCACATTTCCGGCATGCGGCCGCGATGGCTGCCTCACGTTCGAGCAGGCGCACGCGCCGGGCGCGTTCGAGCAGACTCACTTGCCGAGTAAGACCGCGTCGCCGAGCGAGACGACGCGCGTCGTGCCGTCGCGTTCTTCCGTCACGCGGAACTGAAGTCCGATAACGGCATCCGCCCCAAGAGCCCGCGCTTTGGCTCGGAGATCTTCAAGTGAGTCATCACGCGCGCGTTCCGCATCCGTGAGGTACTCGATTGGAGCGAGGCCTATAAATGCGCCGAGGGTACGGAAGGTAGCGCGCAGCATGCCGGTTTGCAAAGACGCTACGCCGGTGACGTGGCCCAGCGAACGCTCCACGCAAAATCCGTCGGGCGTATCGATGGTAACGACGTCGAGCGACCTGCGGGTCAACGGCAGGCGTCCTTCGCGCCGGACGCGCACCCTAACGGGAAGAGCATGGCCGATACTTCACCGTCCGCGCTCGTCGTCCGCCTCGACGGAATCGGCGACGCACTGGCCCTCACGCCGCTCGTGGCGGCGCTGCGCGAGCGGGGAGTCCGCGTCTCGGCGGTCATGCAAGAACGCAACGCGCAAGCGCTTTCGACCAAAGCGTTCGATCGGTTACACGTTGCCGATTTTCACTTGCGCGACCGATCGGCCAAAAATCGAAAAGCCGTCGCCGCATTCGCCCGCGAACGGCTTCGACCGGAGCGCTACGATTACGCCTTGATCGCAACCGAAGATTTTAGTGGCTACGCCGTCGCGCACGAAGCCGGCATTGCGCGGCGCATCGGTTTCGAAAACGGCTGGGGCAAACCGCTCAAGTCGCTACTCGTGCGTGGGCTCTGCACCCAAACGGTTCGACGGGCCGCCGGGCTTGATCCGCGCGCTCCGCACGAATGTGCCGTGCTCTTCGAACTCGGGCGAACGATCCTCGGCACGCGGGCGAAACCCACGCGCGACCCCGCGATCTTACGTCCTCTCGTGCTGGATCGCGAGGCCGTCCCGGATCCGCGCGTCGCGGTTCAAGTGACCGACAAATGGATGCGGCTCGGCGCGGGCTTCGACGACTTAGCAGATCTCGTGCGCGCGCTGCGCACGCAGGGGGATATCCGGCTTCTTGCCTCGGCGGCGGAGTCTCCGTTTGCCGACGCACTGGGAAGCGCCGTCGGTATGCGCATCGAGACGTTTGCCTCACTTCCGGGATGGAAAGCTGCGATTGCGGCGTCGCGCGTACTTGTCGCGCCCGACTCTGGAGCCATGCACGTCGCAGGAATGACGGGGACGCCGGTGGTCGGCTGTTTTTCAGCCAAGGATTTCGCGTTGCAAGCCGCTCGTTGGATGCCGTGGGCCGCCCCGAACGAGACGGTCGCGATGTCGGGCGAGTGGGTCCTTAGCGCCGCAAACGCGGCAGCTCGGCTGCGCCTGGCGGACATGACGGCAACACTCTAGTCAGAAGTATTCCATCGTGCGCATAAAGCGTGCCGCGCTCGATGGTGCGCTTCGATCCGAAATCGGCAAATGCTTGCATTGCCCACGGCTCTCCCAGGCGCGGCGACTCGGGAAAAGCGCGATCTAGCAAGAGATAGCACGCAGTAAAAAATGGCGGAGGCATCACAAGATCCGGAATAACGGTTGCGTAGGGGTCCGTCGCCGCAAGGTGCGTGTAGACTTCTTCTTGCGAAGCCAAATGTACATGTGCTGGAAGCGTCGCGAGAAGGCGATCGAGTACGATATCTCTCGCCTCGATTTTTCTCAAGGTTAGGCCGGGGTGCAGCGGATCCGCAACGGCGAACTCGATGACGCAGAGCGCCAAACACACGGCAAGTAACTGGCGTGCGCGCTTTGGATCGCGTAAAGCCACGGTCCCTATTCCGAAGGCGAAACCCGCCAAAGCGTAGCCCGCCCACGCGCCGGCATAGTGCGAGCCCACCGTAAAGGTCGTGGACATTCGCGAGAACAGCACTTCGGCGAGCGGCAATGCAACGAGCGCCACACCGACGCGGCAGCGGAACGACAAGAACATCAACGGCAAAAATGCGAGCAGCAGAAACCCAGCGCGCGCAACGATTCCGGCTGGAAACAGTGCCCGGACGTCGAGCGCGCTCCAATCGTAAAAGCGCTGGGGCGACCAAAGACCGCTGTGCGCTGCATGTGGCTGGATGGCTACAAAGTAGAAGGCGAAGACGACGCAGCACGCGACGAGGGTTGCACCCGCGGCCAACCGTTTGCGCGCATCGTCGCGGAAACGCCAAACCACGAACCCCACTGCTGCGCCCAGAAAAATCGCCTGATCTTCTTTAATCGCCAATGTGATCGCGGCGAACATTGCAGCCCACCCAAGATAGCCCGCATCAAACGCCCATACCATCCAGGCAACCGCCGCGGGCGCAAATCCATTTTCGTGAAAATCGTTAAACGCGAGTCCGGCGAGCGGCGGATAGAGCAAGACCGTAAACGCCGCCAAGCGCGCCGTCGTCAGGTCGGTTCGCGCGCGGACGAGCGCGTAAATGGGCGGGGCAGTGAGCGCGCATGCTAGGCACTGGAGCAGCACCAGTACCAAGGCCGAGTGCCAGATGTGTATCGCGATGCCCGTGAGGTAGAGGATCGGGGAAAAATGCACCGCCCAATGGCTTCCCTCGACGGGGTTGCAAAAACAGCCGAACGCACTCGCGGATGTCTGCGCAAATATCCCCAGGTCCACGAAGTTCAGATGGACTCGGTACCGCTGCACGCCCAAAGCAAAGAGCACCGCCGCATACAAAGCGGTGCCCAGCCAGAGCAGGCGGTCGCGCATTAGGCTCCCGAGGCGACGCGGCGCTGCTGCAAATATGGCCAGATAAACTGGTCGATCGTGCCGTCGAGCACGCCTTGCGTGTTGCCGCTTTCGACGCCGGTGCGGTGATCTTTCACCAGCTGATAGGGATTGAGCACGTACGAGCGGATTTGCGAACCCCACTCGTTCGCACTGCGTTCGCCGCGCAGTGAGGCGAGTTTTTCGTCGCGCATTTCAATGTCGCGCTGCAAGAGCCGGGCTCGAAGAATGTTCATCGCTACTTCGCGGTTCTGCGCTTGCGAACGCTCCTGCTGCGAGGCGACGATCAAACCGGTCGGCTCGTGGATAATCCGCACCGCCGATTCCGTCTTATTCACATACTGGCCGCCGGCGCCGCCGGACTTGAACGTTTCGAAGCGCAAGTCATCGGGCCGGATCTCCACGGCGACGTTTTCATCGGCTTCGATTTCCGGGATGATGTCCACCGCGGCGAAAGACGTGTGGCGCCGATGAGCCGCATCGAAGGGCGAAATGCGTACCAAGCGATGTACGCCCCGCTCGCTTTCCAACATTCCGTATGCGTTGCGGCCTCGCACGAAAAACGTAATCGACTTGAGCCCGGCTTCTTCAGCCGGAGACTCGTCAACGATTTGCGTCGCGAACGATTTGCCTTCGGCCCAGCGCAAGTACATACGCGCGAGCATTTGCGTCCAGTCAGCCGCATCGACCCCGCCTGCTCCCGCAAAAATGCTCACGATCGCGCCATGCGAATCGAACTCGCCATCGAAATTGGTGGCCATTTCCAGCTCGCCGATCTCGCTCGCGGCCCGCTCGAGCGCGACGTCGACCTCGCTTTGAGCCGAGTCGTCTTCGGCAAAGAGCTGCAACAGTTCGCGGGATTCGGCAAGCGCGTGGGCGATAGCGTCGATCCGCTCGGTATCCGCACGGGCGTCAGCGAGCCGCTTCATGACCCGCTGCGCCGATTCCGCATCGTTCCAAAAATCCTCGGCGTGCGAGCGCCGCTCGAGCTCGCTTACCGAGCGGACTTTCCCCGCATAGTCAAAGGCGCTCCTTGAGCGTGGTCAGGCGGTCTTCGAGGCGCGCGATTGTCGTTAGTTGGGTGTCGCTCATAACGGCGCCCGCTTTCTGGTGCGCCACGCCGCCGCCCTTTCTTCACCAACTCTCCGGCGTGAACGGACGGCATGAACGTACAAGAGCGAGCCTTCGATGCCTACTTTCAAAATGCGCCGAACGCAAGCGACGACCTCACCCGAAGCATGCAGGGCTCAGTTCGGCCACGCGTCAATGCGGGCGACCGGCTTGGCGCTCTCCTTCCTTCGTTAGCCCGCCGGACCGGCAACGATGCCCCGATGGTCCCCTTGCAAGGCGGAACCGGCGGATGGCAAGGCATCATTCAAAAATTGCTCGGACTGTTCGACCAAATCTTTGCCCTGCTCGGCTTGTCCTCAAGCAACGGGCCCACGGGTAATCAACAGCGTTTTCAAAACGCTACGGGGTCGTCCACGGGCGATCCGCACCTAGCGTTTCAAGGGACGTCCGATGGGAAGAACACGGCGTTTCACTTCGACAGCATGACCGATCATAGCAATTTGATCGATTCGGATTCGTTCGACGGCGGCTACTCCGTTTCGACCAAGGCGACCCAAGCCGGAGCGAACGGCGTGACGTTTAACCAAAGCGCGACCGTATCCACGCAAAACGGCAACACGGCAGTTAGCCTCGACCGCAACGGTAATGTCTCGATTACGAGTGACGGGCAGATGCGATCGATCGCCGCCGGCCAGACGCTCGATCTCGGCGGCGGCGAAAGCGTGACCCAAAACGCCGATGGTTCGCTAACGGTTTCCGATGACAACGGTTTCGGATCGATCCTCACGACAACGCTGGCCAAAGGCGGCTCCGGGGTCGATGTCTCGGTCACCGCGCAGAACGCGGACCTGGGAGGTGACCTCGTCGACTCCGCTGCCCCCGATTCAGGACCCGTTGGCCGGCACCACGAACGGATTGGTGTGGCACCCGTAACCATTGAGATTTTCGCCTTCGCGGGGTGTCCGAATCTCGAACAAACGCGAGCCAACGTGCATCGCGCTCTCGCCGATGAAGCGATCGACGCAAACATCACCCAGATCGAGGTAGACACGCCTGAAGAGGCGATGTCTCTTCGTTTTCTCGGGTCGCCTTCGGTTCGCGTCAACGGCCGCGATATCGAACCCGGCGCCGAACAACGTTTAGACTATGGGTTGATGTGCCGAACCTACGCTGTAGGCGGAAACGTTTCGGGAGCGCCGACAGTCGAGATGATCCGGCGGGCGTTTCGTTAACCGCCAGCCGTCACGTCTACGATTGAACGAACCGTTGCAAGGCGTCGGCCACTTCATCGTTGGAGTAGCCGCGATGCGCGAGCGTGGTTACGAAATGCGAAACCGCTTCTCGGAGTGTACGCG
>JALYVW010000152.1 GCA_030853005.1 Vulcanimicrobiota bacterium | reverse complement strand
CGACGCGTTTGCGATGAGAGCCGCGGCGGAAGGCTAAACAAATTGTTGTTCGGGTCGTCGGTCGCATACCACCCCGCGTGCAGAGGGGAGATCTTCGAGAGGCGATCCGGGCGCACGGCCAGGAACGCCGCGCCTCGCGCCCCTAGCAGCCATTTGTATGCGTGGCAGACGTAAAAATCGATGCTGGCGGCATCCGTCGGAAGCCACCCGCACGATTGCGTGCCGTCGATGCAGAGCATCGGTCCGGAGTGCTTGGCCGCTGCGGTGAGCGCCTCAAGATTGAGAACCATTCCACTTTGCGCTTGAACGTGGCTTACGACGATGAGGTCGAACTCGCTCGAAACGCGCGATACGAGTTCTTCAAGCGGAACGCTCGTGATCGTGACGTTGCGGTCAGCGTGGACCGCGAATGGAAAAAGCGTCGAGCTGAAATCGTTGTCCGCTGCCAGGACGCGCGCGCCGTTGGGCAACGAAGCGGCAATCAGTCCCAGGAGTTCGGAGACGGTCGCACCGATCGCGACGTGCTCTGTGCGAACGCCGACAATTCTCGCGAACGAGGCGCGCGCACGTTCCGTGCATCCCTCCCAGCCGTCTTCGCTCGTCCGGCCGGTTCGCCAATCCTCCAGTGCTGCGGCCATGTCGTCGAACGCGGCGCGGGGCGGCAGGCCGTACGTCGCGGTGTTGAGATACGTGCCGTGCTGTTCGAAGGTCCCGGGAGCCAAGTTCATGGCGTGCCAATCGTCCCGGACGGACCGATTCCCCTGCCTAAAGAAAATCTGCTCCCGGCTAAGCGAGCCGAACCGTGAGCATCGAAATCGAACCGCCGTCCACGCCTCGTACGGGAAAATCCACGCGATCGTCGCGATGGCGCGCACCCAAGACGTAGAGTAAGGGTAAATAATGTTCCGGTGTTGGAACCGAAAGTTCCGCATCGCGCCCCAATGACTCGTAAGCGACCAGGGGCGCATCGTCGGCTCCGCTGGTTTTATCGCGAACGGTCTGTTCGAACGACGTCGCCCATTCAAACGGTTCGGCAGGGTGGCGGCCCCACGCATAGGCGTGTAAATTGTGCACCACGTTTCCGCTGCCCATAATAAGGATGCCCTCATCGCGTAGTGGGGCGAGGAGGCGGCCGAACTCGTAATGGGTTTGCGCCGGCTGCCGTTCGTCAATACTGAGCTGCACCACGGGAATGTCCGCGCCCGGAAAGAGGTGCACGAGCACCGACCACGCGCCGTGATCCAATCCCCACGAAGCATCGCGATAGACCGTGGCTCCGTCGAGAAGCGTGGCGACGCGTTCCGCTAAGGCGCCGTCGCCCGGAGCGGGATAGCGCACCTCGAACAACTCGCGCGGAAACCCACCGAAATCGTGGATCGTGCGCGGCTGCGCGGCAATTGTGACGGCTGTTTGCGGAACGTACCAGTGTGTGGAGACGCACAGGATGCCTTTGGGACGCGGAATGGCTGCGCCGATGGCGGCCCAGCCTTGCGTGAAAGCGTTCTGAGCGAGCGCGTTCATCGGGTGCCCGTGGCCGAAAAAGATTGCCGGTAATCTTTCCATTTGCGCTCCGTTCGCCTCGGAAGAGTAAGAATTCTGTCGAGAACGACGAGGCGGCTTACGCGTTGAAAGCTGCGATGTATCGGCCGGGGACCGCCTTGCCATCGCAGGTTGCCGGACGGAAGTGGAAGTCGCCCACGCTTCCGATGGCGGCCCTGCCGAACGTTTCATCGGTCGCATCCTCAAGGTCCGCGGCGACGACCTCGCCATCGTCATCGACATACACGTAGACGTTTGCCGAGCCCGCCACGACCGAGCGGAAGTCGACCCTCAACGCCGTCCGGTCCGCCCGGCGCAGCCGGGGCAGAGTGCCGGTACCCGCGCAGGGGTGTAACGCCACCCGGCGGACTGCCGCGGTGGAAGGCGGAACGCGGCGGAGTGCGGCAACGGTGAAGTCCGGAGCCTTGGGAGCCGCAGCTGCGACGGCATGCGGATGCAATAGTCCGGCGAGAAGTGCGAAGAAAGAGAACATATACAAAGAGGAAACGTTCCCGCTAAACCAATCGTCGCGCGCGAAGCCTCACCCCCCGTTCCCCGGAAGGTATGGTTATGCCAAAGATTCGACACGAACGCGATTTGCGCGTACCACCCATGCCGGCGGCCGAGGCACTGGAATCGCTGCTCGACGACATCGCTTCGGGTGCCCCGGGTTTTGAAGATTTTGCTCTGCATTTGGATCTGATCACCGTCGGTTTCCCCGACGTCGGCTACGTCGCCGTGCCAATTCGCTTGCACATTGGGGAGAAGCGCTCGGATCCAAAGCACGCCGTTTCGTTTACAATCAACGCAAAACGAAAAGAAGGCGCGTTTCCGGCGTTCGCGGGCTCCATGGGCATCGAAGCCCGCGATGGCACGACGGCCATCCTTTGGCTCGAGGGAAGCTACGATGCCCCACTCCTGTTCCCACATTCGGCAGCCGAAGAAACGTTAAAGAATTTTATTAGCGATATGGGCGCGCAAATCGACGCGCGAGTACAAAAGCACGAACTCGCGCGAACCCGATACGCGATGTTCGATATTCACGGTTCCGGGTAGTGAACGGAGTATTCCAGCATTCCGGCGTAGGAGCGAGCATGAACGTCTTACTTGAAGCGCACCTGGGAATCGCGTATCTCGTCTTGTTGCTGGCGCTTTTTCTCGGGTGGGTCCCCATGGGCCGCCGCGTCATGGTTGGCGTCATTGGTTTGCAGGTGGTGATCGGTATTATTTTGGCCGCGACCTTACGCCCGCCCGCAGTGGTGCTAGGACACATCGTGCTGGCATTGCTGGCGATGGGCGCGTACGTTGCGGCAAGGCGTGCGAGCGAGCGTGTCGGTTCGAATGCGTTGCCGATCGCCTTGAGCGCCGCCGGTGTCATTTTC
>JALYVW010000151.1 GCA_030853005.1 Vulcanimicrobiota bacterium | reverse complement strand
GCGCGAGTCCATGCACGAATTGGAACGACGCACGGGAAAAACGTTCGGCCAAGGCGAGAACCCGCTGCTCGTCTCCGTGCGGAGCGGCGCGCGCATTTCGATGCCCGGTATGATGGACACGATTCTCAACCTCGGGCTCAATGACGCGACGGTTGCGGGGCTCGCCAAACTTACCCGCAACGAGCGCTTCGCGTGGGATGCGTACCGGCGATTCATCGCCATGTTCTCCAGTGTCGTGTTGGAGATTCCCAAAGCCGCTTTTGAAAGCCGCCTGGCCGCGCGCAAAGAAGCCTTAGAAATTACAAGCGATCCGGACATCGGCGCGCAGACGTGGCGCGAACTCGTCGAAGAATTCAAAGGCATCGTCCGGCAACACTCCGGGCGTGACTTTCCGCAAGAGCCGTGGGAGCAACTCGACCTCGCCATTGCCGCCGTCTTCGATTCTTGGAATTCCAAGCGCGCGATCGATTACCGTCGCTATAACAAAATTCCCGACGATTGGGGAACGGCGGTCAGCGTGGTATCGATGGTGTTTGGGAACATGGGCGACGATTCGGGAACGGGCGTTGCGTTTACGCGAGACCCGAACACCGGCGAGAAAAAACTCTTCGGCGAATATCTTCGCAACGCCCAGGGAGAAGATGTCGTCGCGGGCATCCGCACTCCGGAAAAAATTGCCGACCTCGAGCTCAGCCAGCCGGACGTCTATCGGCAGTTTCTGGAAATCGCCGATCGTCTGGAAGGTCATTACGGCGATATGCAAGATCTCGAATTTACAGTGGAGCGCGGCAAGCTCTACATGTTGCAAACGCGCAGCGGAAAACGTACGGCGGAAGCGGCGGTTCGAATTGCGATCGATCTGGTTAACGAAGGCGTTATCGACCGTCGCAAGGCACTGGGCCGGGTCGACGCGCAGGCGCTCGACCAGATCTTTCACGCGCGCATCGATCCAAGCGAACACTTCGAAATCGCCTGCACAGGTCTCAACGCGTCGCCCGGCGCCGCCAGCGGCATGATCGCGTTCGACGCCGATACGGCGCAGGAGTGGGGACATGCCGGCAAAGCCGTTATTCTGGTTCGGACGGAAACCAATCCCGACGACGTTCACGGCATGATTGCTGCGCGCGGCGTTCTCACCGCAAGGGGTGGAGCGACGTCGCATGCTGCGGTTGTCGCTCGCGGCATGGGCAAACCGTGCATCGTGGGATGTCACGGCTTAGAAATCGATCAGGAAAGCAAGCGCGCCACCATCGGCGAGCGGACCGTCGCGGAAGGCGACTGGATCACCATCGATGGGACGACGGGCGATGTCGCCATCGGCAAAACCGCGCTCATCGATCCACCGTCGCAGTTACCGGAATGGCTTTCGACCTTTCTCTCGTGGGCGGACGAAGCGCGAACTTTGGAAGTGTGGGCCAACGCGGATACGCCCGAGGATGCGCGCAAGGCGTTGGATCTTGGAGCTCAAGGCATCGGTCTGTGCCGAACCGAGCATATGTTCATGCAGCAAGACCGGCTGCCGATCGTCCAGGAGATGATTCTGGCAAATACGGTCGAGGCACGCGAAGACGCGCTGGCCAAGTTGCTGCCATTTCAGCGCGCAGATTTCGGTTCGATTTTAGAAACGATGGCGGGCTATCCGGTCACCATTCGATTGCTCGATCCCCCGTTGCACGAGTTCTTGCCCTCGCATGACGCGCTTCTCGTCGAAACCACCGAGCTGCGGATCAAGGAAGGCGAAGACTCTCCTCGGTATCGGGAGCGTTCCAAGGTACTCGCTCGCGTGCGGGCGCTCCGCGAGCAGAATCCGATGCTCGGCCTACGCGTGTGCCGCCTCGGCATCGTGTACCCGGAAATCTATGCGATGCAGGTGCGCGCTATCTTTGAAGCGGCTTGCGACGCGGCGCAGCGCGGTATCGACGTGCAGCCGCACGTCATGATTCCGGGCGTGGGCACCGAAGAAGAAATGCAAACGACCGCGGCCTCGGTGCGCGAAACCGCCGCACGGGTCTTTGCGGAGCAGGGGCTAACCGTCAAATTCGAAGTTGGCACCATGATTGAATTGCCGCGCGCGTGCGTCGTGGCCGACGATATTGCCCGGCACGCGCAATTCTTTTCGTTTGGCACGAACGATCTCACCCAAACGACTTACGGGTATAGCCGCGACGACGCGGAGGCATCGTTCATTCCCCGGTATCTCGAAAAGAAAATTCTCAAGAACGATCCGTTCCAGGTGCTCGATCGCCGCGGCGTGGGCGGCCTGATGCAGGAAGGCGTGCGCCGCGGGCGCTCGACCAACCCCGCTTTAAAGATCGGAATCTGTGGCGAGCACGGCGGAGAACCATCGAGCGTTGCATTCTGCCACGGCTTGGGACTTCAGTACGTGTCGTGTTCCCCGTATCGAATTCCGATCGCGCGGTTAGCCGCCGCGCAGGCCGCAACCGGCTCGCGAGATTAAGTCGCGATAAAGCGGCGATTAGCGGGCGCTTAGAACTCGAGCGATGCGGAACCGGCGTTTCCGGTACCGGCGTTGATCCACCATGTCCCGTGTTTACACACAACGACTAAGGAGAAACGCATGAACGCTAAACTACTTCTCGGTACCGGAACGCTCGCCGTCGCGATCGTCGCCGGTTCGGTGGGAGCAGCTCCCGCACAATCGTTCCCGAATCAAAACACGACGACGATGGGAAATCGTCTGCGCGGCGAGCGCGGAAGCGCCCGCAACCTCCTCGTCGAGCGCCACAAGATCGAAAGCATTATCGACGCGCTGCAGCGCGACCGCCGCGATTATGGCGGCCACCGCGAACAAACGATCGATCTGCTCACTCAATCTCGCGCCCAGCTCGGCGCCGCTATCGATTTCGAGCGCACGCATCCTGGACAGTAGAAGCCAGTCAAAAGAAAGGCGGCCGCAGGTACGCGCGGCCGCCTCTTTTTTG
>JALYVW010000150.1:1526-2989 GCA_030853005.1 Vulcanimicrobiota bacterium | reverse complement strand
GGCTGGAGCCGGCCATCGAAGAAGCCGCCCGCCCTTTGCTGGATCGCTCAGACTTCAAGCTGTTGACTCTGCTCCCGAAACCCAACGTCAACCAACGGTTGGGTGCGTTGGTGGAACGCTACTGGCGATTGTACCGCTATCGGGTCGACCTGCGCGAGAAAGTCTTTCGCACCGACGACTTGGCAACGTTTCTTACCGCCACGTCGGGGCGCTTGACCGGATATGCGCAGCGTGCCGAGGCAGCGCATCGTCCCACCGCGGAGCGCTTTCTTGGAACCTACGACATGACTCCGCTCGATGCAACGAATACTGCCTTCGCGCGCATGAACCGCATGAGCGAAGAGTTGCGCGCATCTGGCATCCCGGCGCTCGCATTCCTCACGCCAACCAACCATGCGCTGTTACACGCGTACATCGACGTTCCCGACTACGACGACAATCTCAAGGCCATCCGCGACGCGCTAGCCGCACGCGCTGTGCCGGTCGCCAATTTCGACAAGGCCATACCCCAACGGGAGTTCATCGACAACGACCATCTAACGCCGCGCGGCAACCGGCGCCTGCTCGACCTCTTGTTCCCGTTCGTCGAACGGGCTCTGCGATGATCTTCAACACCTGGGAATTCGGACTGTTCGCTGTAGTTTTTTTCTTCGTGTATCGGCTGCTTCTGCCGGCGTGGCGTCTAACGGCGCTCCTCGTCGGCGGCGTGATCTTCTATTTCTCCTCGGTCCCGATTTATACCGTGCTGATCCTCGTACTCGCGGCAATCACGTACGTCGTGGGTGTTGCCCTGGCCGTAACGCCGCCCGAGCATCGCACCAAACGGCGGTTTTTGCTCACGTTCGGCGTGTCCGCAAGTCTGGGAGCGCTCGTGTACTTCAAGTACACCAATTTCTTCCTGGCGGGATTCGAGCAGCTCTGCGGTCTCAAGTGCGGCAACTTTTCTATCTCGGTGGTCGTCCCCCTCGCGCTTTCATTTTTTACCTTTGAGTTCGTTCATTTTTTGGTGGATGTCTATCTAGGTAAGATCAAAACCATCCGCCTTGCGGAATTTTCCGCCTTCGCCATCTTCTTCCCGACGCTCGTCGCCGGGCCCATCAAACGCTACCAAAACTTCGCTCCCCAAATTGCCCGCATCGCACGGCCCGACGCGCTCGTCTTTACCGCAGGCGTGTACCGCGTCATGCTCGGGTTGGCGAAAAAAGTGATCATCGCTGACTCGATGACGCCGCTCACGCAGCCATTGCTGACGCCTTCGCCACTGTATCATTCGCCCGATTACTGGATCGCAATGCTTGCGTATACCGCGAAGATTTACTTCGATTTCACCGGCTATTCCGACATTGCGATCGGCCTTTCGGCCATGCTGGGCTTTCAAATTTTGGAAAACTTTGATCGCCCCTATTGGTCGCTAAACATTTCAGAGTTTTGGCGACGCTGGCATATCTCGCTGAGTTCATGGA
>JALYVW010000150.1:0-1516 GCA_030853005.1 Vulcanimicrobiota bacterium | reverse complement strand
CGCTTGGTGGTAACCGCGCCGGCGGCGTTCGCACGATCGCAAATCTCGCGGTCGTCATGGCACTGGCAGGGCTATGGCACGGTTCCGCGTGGCATTTCGTGCTGTGGGGACTGTGGCACGGCGGCGGTTTAGGCGTGCACCGCGTCTGGAGCATGTTACCCATCAAGCAAATCGCCAGCATGAAGTTTGCCCGGCCGCTGTCGGTCGCGTGTACGTTTTTGTTCGTGGCTTTCGGCTGGGTGCTGTTCGCATCGCCTACCCTAGAAGCCGCGCGTACAGTCTACTCCGGATTGCTCGGGAGAGGCCCCTAATTAGCATCTCGCGGACGCCGCAACCGGACACCAAATGCGAATGCCGGGCAGGGTGAATCACACCCTGAAGCCCATAATCCTTTCTCAGGCCCGCGAGATTAGGGGCGCCGATCTCGTCTCGGAAGTATTAAGATGGCGAAAGTGGCGTCCGACCCTTTGGACTCCTGAACACGAGCGGTGTTTTTTGCAAGCTGCCGTTTGGTTATGTGCGACTTGTTCCCGGCAAAGAGGCAAGGCCCAGAAGGCGCCGCAAGTTTTGAAGGTGTTCGGCTGTTGATTGTGGTCGTCCCGATGCATTTGGAAGAAGTGGGACCCGTCGAAGGGACGTGGAGTAAAATCGCTGAATGCGCCCTTACGCCAATCGATACGTCGGAGCAATGGCGGCGCGCGATGCGTTTCTCTGGATTGGAATACGTCGACATGTGGCCCGCGTTTATTTCCGAATTGAAGTCTCCAGGCTATCGCGCATTGTTTAACCCCGCCGATAACCACCTGCACCCCGCACGCCCGCGCACTGGTGGCGGCTGCGGTGGCGCTGCGTTTGTCAAAACCACACTGATACGAGGAGTTGAATGAATTGCAAGTTTTGAGAGATGGGCAGCGCATGGCGCGTATTGTTGTATTCGCTGCACTTGCGGGCGCGAGCGCCCTCACGTCCGTTCAGGCACAGGCCCCGCAAGGGAATGTTGCCGTATCCCGGAGTCGAGGCGACGCAATGGTAATCTGGGACGCGACGGGCGAACTCTCGGACCTCGTTGCCGCGAAGGCATCAAAAAATGACGTACTCGAGCGGATCGAGTCCGACGCCGCACTAATCTTCGCTGCGAAGGCGCCGCGATTGCGCAAAACCGCCAAAACGCTCAGCGTCGTCGTGCTTTATACGAAAACGGGAGCCGTAAGCCCGACGTACCACGTCGCTACCTTTGAAGGCGTGGAACGACTTCTGGTGTTGAAGGCACGAGCGACGGCGAATGCGCGGGATTGGGCTGGGAAATTCTCGCGCGGTACGGTACCGAGCGGCGCATCCGTGACCCTTACCGGACAACTCCCGCCCGAGCTGCACTAGCGAGCACGCGCGCGATCGTGCGTGCGAAATCCTCGGCGATAATGCGCTGGCCCGCGTCGTTAGGATGCAAGCCGTCGGCGAAATTAAGTCCGTCGTCGAGGCGGTGTTCTGCACTGAGATCAACCACGGGGAATCCCAG
>JALYVW010000149.1:2172-2993 GCA_030853005.1 Vulcanimicrobiota bacterium | reverse complement strand
GCACTGGGCGATCCTGAAACTACAAAAAGGGTTTCGGCGCAATTGGTTCCTGTCCGAACGTGTCACAACTGGAGGCTGATGTTGCTGCGGCACGAGCGATGCTCTTGACCATACGTAGCCTATTTCCAAAGCAATGCGTATACGCGTACTTGGGCATACTCCGTGCCACACGTTAACATGCTCCTTATTCAGTTTTGAGGCCAACGTCCGGTATCTGCCCTACAATCTGGGCGCCGCCATTCGCGTGCCCCGGCCGCCGAGCAAACTGACCGAACGGATTTTGGACGAGCGTTCGGTTTTGGCCATGCTGGCAGCGGTAGAAGACCATCCGCGCGTTCACGCCCTCTTGAGACTGCTATATAACGGCGGGGTGCGCGACAGCGAGCTCACGGCGATCCGATGGCGCAATTTGGTCGACGGCGTAGTGAACATCACCGGCAAGGGCGCGAAAACGCGCGTCGTGCGCCTCTCGCGCGGCACGTGGGACGAGCTGATGCGTTGCGTCCCGCAAAAACTGGGTACGACGATCGCGTTTTTCCTATATCGTCCTGGAACGCTTGGGACCGCGTACGTCGCGCTGCGCGCGCCGCCGGCTTGACGGATCTGCCGGTCTCGCCGCATTTGCTGCGCCACTCGCATGGAACGCACGCCCTGCAACGCGGCGCCGATGTGGCCACGGTGCGCGAAACGCTGGGCACGAATCCCTCACGACGACGTCGCGCTATCTGCATGCCTGGCCGGAGACGTCGAGTGGGGATTATCTGGCGGTGTAGGGGTTATGCGCACACCCGTGTCATGAGGGGCCACCTCGGCCGCGGAAA
>JALYVW010000149.1:0-2162 GCA_030853005.1 Vulcanimicrobiota bacterium | reverse complement strand
CCAACAGATTCTCTCGCTGGCCATGCCCGGCGGAAATCCGGGATAGTGGACTTGCTTGGCGCCATGTACGATTGGCGGTATGGCCAGCCGGATTAGCGGGGAGCCCCTTATCGAGGTGCTGCGAGGTAAGCACGTCGAGTCGGTTCACGATGTCGCCGCTTATGCCGTCGACGCGCACGGACTCGTCATATTCTCGATGGGTGATGTTGACGAGCCCGTGTATCTGCGCTCGTCAGCAAAGCCGTTTATTGCTGCCACTGCTCTACTTGCCGGCGTTGTTGAACAATTTGGACTGGAGCCGCCCGAAATTGCGGTGATGGCTGCTTCGCATGCTGCAGAGCCCTTCCACATCCATGCCGTGCGCTCGATCCTTAACAAGATCGGCATGGATGAAAGTGCGCTGCAATGTTACGCGGAACCCGCGGCGCTCTACGATAATTGCTCAGGGAAGCACGCCGGTATATTGGCGTTATGCAAAGCAATTGGCGCCGATCCCGCCACGTATATGGAAATCGAAAATCCAGCCCAGCAGCGCATTCTGGAGTTCTGTGCGATGATGTCGGATCAACGCTTAGAGCATATGCCGGTCGCAGTCGACGGATGCGGGGTCCCCGTGTATGCGGTTCCGCTGCGGAGTGCGGCACGCTCGTATATTCGTTTCGGGACGCTGACCGGCACCGATGCACCGACCGTTCGCGCTCTTGGGACCGTCCGCAACGCAATGATGGCCTTTCCGGAATATATGTCGGACACGGGCGATTTCGACGCGGAACTCATGCGCGCATACGGCGGGAATCTGGTTTGCAAGGGCGGCGCCGAAGGTGTGCACGCGCTGACTTTGCTTGCACAAGGCATCGCCGTCGTTCCACTTATCGGACGCCGATCCGCTGTTCAGGAAACCGAAGCCACCTCTCTGCAGATGATTTTGTTCATTTTGGTTATTGCATCCAACCAGCGCCGATCTATGTACGGGACGCGACACGCGGTCGCTAACGTGTGGCAAAAGCGAGCGCGCTCTATTGTCGCCCCGCGCGCGACGTTTTAGCGCAGTAAGAACATCGCGGCGGGGCTGCGTAGTTTATCCTGCTGTACGTTGAAGTCGCCTTTACCGGCTTAAAATAAACTGCTATTGCTGAAAAAAGGTGCGGCCTCTGGTCGCATGAAACAGTCTCCGGGCGTGCCGTAATCGCAGTTGTGAGGGTGATCTTTTGAAACCAGCCGTTTTTTGTGCGTTCGTGTTGAGTGCGGGCGCCTTTATCGCATGTACCGCAGGCCCGGCCGCCGCCCGCCTCTCCATCGACGCCATCCCGGGCAACCTGCCAAAGACCGTGGCCCCGGTTCTCTACGACATCAACATCGTTCCCGATATTACCACGATGAAAATACACGGGAAGGAAACGGTGACCATCGATGTCATTACCCCGACAAACAGGATCGTGGTCAACGCTCTACAGACGATCGTCGCTTCGGCAACCCTGGATGGCCGGCCCGCAACCTCCGTCAAGATCGGCGCTCAGACGCTGGCGATGACGTTCCCCCGCGTAGCTTCGCGCGGTATGCACAAACTTGCGATTGCCTACACGGCGACCATTCAAAGCAGCGCGCAGGGGTTGTTCGTTCAAAAGTATACCGATCAGAAGACGGGTAAACCGACGCAATTGCTGGGAACCCAGTTTGAGTCGACCGACGGCCGGCGCATGTTTCCGAACTGGGACGAACCGGGCTTCCGCGCTAAGTTCCATTTGACGGCTACGGTGCCCAAAGCGTGGAGCGCCGTTTCTAACATGCCGATCGAAAGGTCGGTCGATGCCGGTTCGGGCGCAAAACGCGTGACGTTTGGGACCTCGCCCTCTATGCCGACCTACCTCCTCGTGTTCTGTGCCGGCGATTTCGAGAAGCTTTCCGGTTCTGCCGGAGCGACGAAGATCAATGTCTATGGTACCCGGGGCACGGGGCCGGAACTCACCTATACGCTCGCATCGCTCGAACGCTTGGTTCCCTATTTTGAAAAATATTACGGCATAAAATTCCCGTTGCCAAAACTTGATTTGATTTCGATTCCGCAATTCTTCGGCGGCGCGATGGAAAATTGGGGCGGCATGACCTTCACGGAAGATGCCGTCATTTACAACCCGAAACTCCAACAGGCCGCGCATAAGCGC
>JALYVW010000148.1 GCA_030853005.1 Vulcanimicrobiota bacterium | reverse complement strand
ACCCTCTATCGGAGCTATCTTCGCGCGCGTAACGCGTGCCGCTCGGAACTCACCAATGCCGAACCGTATCACCCCCTTCTCTACCGGCCCTATCTGCGCACGCGCACACGTAGTGCGTGCCGCTCGACGGCAGCACCATCCGCGAAGCCAACGTGATAAGCGCCGGAGGGGAGCGCACGATCGAGCCAGAGGGTAGCGCCGAACGTTATGACCAACGCGAACGCCGCGCAGGCGATCCCGGCGGCGACCATGTGCGAGAGGCGCGATTCCGCGTCCGCGACGATCAACGCGGCACGAGTTAAGACGCCTGCTGTTTTGCCGATTGTGGTTGTGAGCGATTTGTCAGAATTTTCGACCACGCCGGCCAATTGCGTGCGCGCGGCCGCCAAAATCGCCGGCACTGCCTGCTGCACAACGGCATCCCGAACTCGGTTTGAAAACTCGCTTTCCAGCACCCGCTGAAGTTCTGCGCGGACCGCTTGCGGCACGGAGGCTGCGAGCTGCTCCATGCGCTCGCGTTCGCCGCGAATTCCCTCATTGGCGAGCAGCCCCAGCGCGACGAAAGTCCATTCTGCGCTGTCGGGCGTGAGGTGTAGTTCGCTCGCAATGCTGCCCAATTGCGCTTCCAATGGGGTGCCACGCAATGCCCGTCGCACTCGCTCGAATGCGGCGCTCAGGACGGCAGTCCCAGCGCCGGAAATGCGGGCGATAATTCCACCTGCGCGCGCTCAGCCCAACGCTGCAATCGTCCCCGGTCGAGCACGTCGAGGTGCGGCGATTCATGCGCAGCCAGGAAGCCAACGTGCCACTTTTTGAGCCGATCAGCGATTCGCGGCTTCAGGCGTGGGATTGACGCCTCGATGCCACCCAGCGTCCGCAACCGATCTCGCGTCGGTGAATGCGTCCAATCTTCCCAATCATCGTCCTCGCCGTAATGCCCGTTGAGTACGGCAATGTGCACTGCGCCTTCCGCCAAAACCATTGCATCCGCTAGGTCGCGACGCGTCTCTTCATCCGGCGTAATCATCGACACGATGCTCAATCCCGCGCCCAACGATCCAAGGAATCCAGTCTCGCGCTCCAACCGCTCCATGTACTGTAAGGACGCCGCCGGCAAGTCAATGAGGGTCGTATCGCCCAACCCAATGACGTCCGCGATCCCGTCCCGATCGCGTTCGGTTCCGTGAAAGGCGAATATCTGTACGCCCTCCAACGGCTGCACAGTGAGGAGTTTCCCATCGCGGTTCCGTTTTCCCAAACTTTTCACCAATTGTCCGACAGTCGGATCGCCATCAATGAGCACCGCGCCTGTTTTTTCGCGCCGGTGCAGTTCACCCAAAAAGCGCGCAAGTGTCGTCTTCCCGACGCCACCTTTGCCTGACATCGTAAGCACAACGCGGCGGCTCATACGGGCTCATCCCGTAACCCGGCGTGCACCATCGGCGTGCTGGGCTGTGGCGTCTTCTGCCCCTCAGGCGCTCCAAACGTCGTTGCCTTCGTTGCTCGCAAATTTTGACCAGCGCGCGGCGCGCGTGGTTCCGTTTTCGTCTCACGCATCTGCCGAGCAATTTCACGACGTATCGCGTCCGCCGTTCGCCCAAACCCTCCATCGGCCAACCGCTTTGCAACTGCGCTGACGGACCAGCCAGCATCCAGCGCTGCCCGGATTTCGTTCGCACGCATCTTCACACGATGTGCGGTGTACGCGCCTCGGCCGGGCGGGGGCGGGGTCGCTGCTAACGTTTGTAGTAGCGCCTTCAATTCGGCGTCGCTTGCGATGTGTTCTTCGGTGGCTATTGCCATAATGCTACCTCTGTAAAACCTCGGTTTCCGCAAATGCGGCCCGGTCAGAGGCAGCCCAACCGTCTGCCAAACGTCCGCGATGTTCCCATCGCCGCGTTACTGTTATATTATTACGCCGCGCGCCCGAAAGAATCCTTGATTCAATGCTTCGATTCGCACAAGCGAGTCAGGACGAGTGCGCGTCGAGCCACGTGCGATTACTGCGTTTTCGCAATCTCACTACATCGAATTCATTCGCCGTCCCTTCACAACGAGCCACCTTTCGTCACCCGGCTCTTCACAGCACGTCGCTTCTCTCATGCCACAGACTCTACCACTCGCTCACCAGACTCATCCCAATCACGCCCGTCTTCTGCCAATATCACCCCAATAATTGTAGGGCGTACCAAGGCATGCGGTCCTCACGGCCGCATGCAGAGGAAAGCTCGGGCTCGCTTCGCTCGGCCTCGCATCTTTTTTGCGTTCGGATTGAAACGAATCGTCAAAAGAGCCGATAATAGTAATATGGACGTTACGACGCGCGCTGCAAAACCACAGCGCACAAAAGAGCAAATCAAGATGTGGACGACCGCCCGCGACGCCGCGCGGCTGAGGTCCCTCGCGGGAATTGCGGGGATGTCGCTCGGCGATTTCGTCGTGCGATTGATGGAGAGCGCGCCAACAACGCAACCGCGGTACGACTTGCGCGAGTTTGCGCGCATAAGCGAAGTCCTCGCAGCTCTGGACGATATGCCGCGCGAGTTCCGGTCCGAGGCCGCGCAGATGCGCAAGCTCGCCGGGATGTTGCGCCATGCGTTTGTCGAGTTCGAGGCGGGAGCGGTGCCTTCGCGCAAGCCCTTGCTCGATGCCTTAGAAGCTGTTCGCAACGCCGCGGACTCGTTGGAGGGGAGCGCCGCTGCCGCCGAGCTCGCGGCTGCTCCCGTCCGTGATGACTTGCGAAAAATATCATCTGCGTGTTGCGGCCGCTTAGAATCCGAATGATTGCCATAAAAGGACGCGCCAGGATGATCGGCAGCGGCAGTTTCCAGGATGCGGTGCATTATGCGGTACGCGAAGGCCGTCACGCCGAGCATGAGCCGGTGTTGGCGGCGTGGTCGCAGGGCGTCACCTCCCTCGATGCCGCGGCACAAGAAATGGAATCCGTAGCGGCGCGCTCTCGCGCGAAAACGGATGCGGTCTATCACCTCGTCGTGAGC
>JALYVW010000147.1 GCA_030853005.1 Vulcanimicrobiota bacterium | reverse complement strand
TCTCTCTAGCCGCCTAAACACCCGTGAAGCGTGAGTACCGAGTCCGTTACCGCACCCCCTATTGCCAAGAAACCCGCTAAGCATCGGCCTTCGCGCCATCATATCATTGCGCTGGCGGCTTTGGGGGTGGTGTTCGGGGACATTGGGACGAGCCCACTCTACGCATTCAAGTTGTGCTTTACCGGCGAATACACGGCCGCCCTTACGCCCCAAAACATCCTGGGCATCCTCTCCCTCATCTTTTGGGCCCTGGTCGTGGTCGTGTGCATAAAGTATGTGACGTTTATGCTGCGCGCGGATTTCGACGGGCAAGGCGGCACGATCGCACTCCTCGCCTTGCTGTCGCCGGCGCGTAAAAATGCACTGCCCTTGGCTTTAACCGGACTCGCGCTCTTCGTTCTTTTTGGCGAATCGATGCTTTATGGCGATGGGGTCATCACGCCGGCAATTTCGGTGCTGTCCGCCGTTGAAGGGCTCGACGTTTGGACCAAGGCCGCCCACCCATTCATCATTCCGATCTCGGTGGCCGTCTTGATCGGACTCTTCTTGATGCAGGCGCGCGGTACGGAAAAAATCGGAAAAATTTTTGGCCCGGTGATGTTGCTTTGGTTCCTCGCCATCGCCATTTTTGGCGGAATCGGGATCGCGCATCATCCCAGCGTCCTGATGGCGCTCAATCCAGTGTACGCCGTCGACTTCTTCGTCCACAACGGCTGGCGCGCGATACTGATTTTCGGCGCCGTGGTGTTGTGCGTGACCGGCGTGGAAGCGCTCTACGCGGACCTCGCGCACTTCGGGCGCCTTCCAATCACAATCGCGTGGTACGGCATCGTGTTTCCGGCTCTGATCTTAAACTATTTCGGACAGGGGGCGGCGACGCTCGAGAATCCAAGGGCGCTGAGCGCCCCGTTTTTTGCCTTAGTGCCGTCGTGGTTGCTCATTCCCATGGTGATCATTGCCACGGTCGCTACCGTGATCGCTTCGCAAGCCCTGATTTCCGGCGTGTTCTCGCTGACGAACCAACTCATGCAGCTCGGCTTTTCACCGCGCTTTCGCATAATACACACTTCTCGGCACTACGCTGGGCAGATCTACATGCCGGCCGTCAACGCGCTGCTCGCCCTGACGTGCATCGCTTTGGTGCTCTCGTTCCGCTCGTCCGATGCGTTTGGCGGAGCATACGGTCTTGCGGTGACGGTCACGATGCTCGTCAGCAGCCTCACGTTTTACCAATTGCTTGTGCGTCGATGGAAATGGCCGCTCTGGTGCGCCGTCCCGCTCCTCGGGCTCTTTTTGCTGTGGGACATTCCGTTTTTGCTCGGCAACATTCCAAAAATTATCTCCGGCGGCTGGGTGCCGCTCGTCATCGCCGGATTTCTGTTCACGATGTTCACCACGTGGAATCGTGGGCGCCGCCGCATGATGGAAGGGCTCGCCGACCTGTCACTTCCCGTGGAAGAGTTTTTAAAGGACGCGCACGATCCAACCAAACTTGGTGGAACGGCCGTGTTCATGGCGCCCGATCCCAAGGGCATTCCGTTCGTGTTGCAACACTTGTGGCTGCGCAATCATCTCATCCACGAAACGGTGGTTTTGCTTACGGTAATCAACGGCGGCCCGCCCTACGTGCATGCGAGCAGTCGTCTGTTTGTAGAAGAGGAAGCGCCGCGAATCTGGCGGGTGCGGGCGTCGTACGGGTTTATGCAAAGTCCAAATATCAAGGACATTCTGCACCATCTCAAGCGCCTGCGACCCGAGATCGATCTCTCGAAAGTTACCTACTATCTCGCCAGTCCGAAAATAGGCGACGACACCGGGCCCGACGCGCTCCCCGGCTGGCAACGCTGGATCTTTCGCTCGATGACGCGCAACGCGCGGCCACTGACCGATCAGTTGGGCCTGCCTCCCAACAGCATCGTGGAATTTGGCGTCGAAGTAAAAATCTAACGCGGGCGTGGGGACCTTACCTGGTGCGAAATGTGAGTCTCCCAGGACGTAACGACCATTAGCAGCTAGACAGGGCGCGGCGAGCGCAACCCTTTGGGTTGCGGACGTCTTTTGGGCAGCGTGAAAACTTTAGTGAAAACCATGGGTTATGCGGCCCCGGCTGTCAACGCGCCGCTTGCTCCCTTTACGTTCGAACGGCGCGACCTGCGGCCGAGCGATGTCGGCATCGACATTAAGTTCTGCGGGATTTGCCATTCGGACATTCATCAGGCCCGCGACGAGTGGGGCGGATCGATTTTCCCGATGGTTCCCGGTCACGAGATCGCGGGCGTCGTCAGCGAAGTTGGCCCCGACGTAACGAAGTTTAAGGTTGGCGACCGCGTGGGTGTCGGCTGCATGGTGGACTCGTGCCGCACGTGCGATGCCTGTAAGCGCGGACTCGAACAATATTGTGCGAACAACGTCCCAACGTATAACGGCACCGACAAAGATGGGACGCCGACCTATGGCGGCTACTCAAATCGTGTCGTCGTCGACGAGAACTACGTCCTGCGCATCCCCGACGCATTATCGCTCGATAAAGCGGCGCCGCTTTTGTGTGCCGGTATCACGACCTATTCGCCGCTGCAGCATTGGAATGCAGGCCCCGGCAAGAAAGTCGCCGTCATCGGCATGGGCGGCTTAGGCCATATGGGCGTCAAGATCGCGCACGCAATGGGCGCGGAAGTGACCGTGTTAAGTCAAACACTTTCAAAAGAAGCCGATGGCAAACGGATGGGAGCCGATCATTATTACGCGACCTCCGATCCGCAGACGTTTACGAAACTCGCCGGCACTCTCGATCTGATCATCAATACCGTCTCTGCGGAGATGGACTGGAATCAATATCTCTCGTTGCTCAATCTCGACGGGTCGCTCGTCGTCGTGGGCGCGCCCAGCAATCCGATTCCGGTTGCCGCATTCGCGTTGATCAGCGGAAGGCACAGCCTCGCGGGCTCGGGGATCGGCGGAATTGCTGAGACGCAAGAGATGCTCGACTTCTGCGCGGAGCACGGC
>JALYVW010000018.1 GCA_030853005.1 Vulcanimicrobiota bacterium | reverse complement strand
GCCCAAAGCTAACCCCGCGCCGAGCGTATCCCCGTCAGGCTTGACGTGGCTGACCATTACGAATGCCGCGCGGCGCAGAAGCTCCTCGACGACGTCGCCAGTCGTGGACGCGACGTTTTCTTGTTCAATCATTCCCGGCGGCCTCGCGGAGCGTCTTGGCAAGTTCAATCGCACGTTCCGTCGAGCGATCCTCGACGAACTGCAATTCGGGAGTGTGTCGGAGCTTAATTTCTCGCCCGAGCTCGCCGCGCAGGAACCCACTCGCGTGTTCGAGCGCGTCCATCGTTTGACGCGCGACGTGGCGGTCCCCAATGATCGAAACGTAGACTTTTGCGCGGAACAAGTCTTGCGTTACCTCGACTCGCGTCACGGTCGTGAAGCCGAGCCGCGGATCTTTGAGTTGTTGAGTGATTATCGTCCCCAGCACGCGTTGCAGTTCGTGGTCGATCCGCGCGATACGCTGTGCTTTAATACCGTGCCTCCAAGCTAGCGTTGCCCATTACGCCGGCGTGAGTTCCGCAGCGACCTGTTCCGTGGAATAGGCTTCCACGACGTCGCCTACGCGCAGGTCTTGATACCGAGCCACCTGGATGCCGCACTCGTATCCTTCGGCCACTTCCCGAACATCGTCTTTGAAGCGGCGCAGCGACTCGAGCTCGCCGTCGAAAATCACGGCCGAATCCCTGAGTACGCGAACCTTTGCACCGCGCGCGATCTTGCCGTCCTTCACGTAGCAGCCGGCGATCGAACCCACCTTGCTGACCTTAAAGACCTCACGCACTTCCGCGTGGCCCAGCGTGATTTCACGCGTGACGGGCGAGAGCATACCGCGCATGGCCATGCGCAAGTCGTCTTCGACGTTATAGATGACCTGATAAAAGCGCAGGTCGACTCCGTCGTTTTCGGCAAGGCGGCGCGCCGTCTCGTCCGGACGGATGTTGAATCCGATGAGCACGGCGTTCGACGCGCTTGCCAAACTGACGTCGGTGCCGGAAATGGCGCCTACCCCGCCATGGATGACGCGGATCTCGACTTCCTCGGTAGAGAGCTGCTCCATGCGCGCTCGCAGCGCTTCGACCGATCCTTGCCCGTCAGCTTTCACGATGATGTTGAGCGTCTTCTTGCCTTCGGTCGGCATCTGCATGAAGGTTTCCAGAGAAACGCGCTGGCTCGACCCGGCCGCAACCCGAACGTCGCGGCGACGCGTGCGGCGCGTTTCCGCCGTTTCGCGAGCGACGCGTTCGTCGCTGACCACCATCAGGGTGTCTCCGGCAGATGGAACCTCGCGCAGACCCATGACCTCGACCGGAATAGACGGTCCGGCTTTCTTCGTTTGTTTTCCGTTACTGTCGACGAGCGCGCGAACTTTGCCGTAGGTTCCGCCAACGACGACGATGTCGCCCACGCGCAACGTTCCGTTTTGCACCAGGACGCTGGCCACCGGGCCGCGGCCCGGATGTAATGCCGATTCGATCACGACGCCCGTCGCGCGGCGATTCTTGTTCGCCTTAAGGTCCTGAATGTCGGCCTCGAGCAAAACGGTTTCGAGCAGTTGCGCGATACCGTCGCCCGTGCGCGCGGAGACTGGGACCATCTCCACTTTGCCGCCCCAGTCGACCGCTTGCAGGCCGAGCTCGGAGAGCTGTTGTTTGATGCGCTCGGGTTGCGCGTCCGCTTTGTCCATCTTATTCATGGCGACGACGATGGGCATTTGCGCGGCCTTCGCGTGGTTGATCGCCTCGCGCGTTTGCGGCATAACGCCGTCATCGGCAGCAACGACGAGGATTGCTACGTCGGCAACCTTCGCTCCGCGCGCGCGCATCGCGGTAAACGCTTCGTGGCCCGGCGTATCGATGAAGGTGATGCGACGGTCGTTTTGTTCCACCGTGTAAGCGCCGATGCGCTGCGTGATCCCGCCGGCCTCGCCGCCCGCAACGTTTGCCTTGCGGATCTTGTCCAGCAGCGATGTCTTGCCGTGGTCGACGTGACCGAGGACGGTCACTACCGGCGCGCGCGCCGTGAGCATCTCCGGTTTGTCTTCTTCTTGCTCGACGGTCACTTCTTCGCCAGCCTCTTTGACGACCGCGTTAAAGCCGAATTTCTTGGCGACCGACATGGCGACATCGCTTGGAATGTTTTGATTGATCGTCGCCATCGTGCCCATCTTGATGAGCTCTTTAATGACGTCTTTTGCCGGAACGATCATCGACGTTGCGAGCTCCTGGACGGTCAGGAGATCGGGGATCTCGATCGATTCGAGCTTCGCTGCGGCGGGCTGCGGCGCGGATTCCACGCGTTTTTTGCGATTGCGCTCTTTTTCGAGCAGCATCTCTTTTTCGCGGTCTTTTTTGTTGAGCTTATCGTCGCTACCGCGGCGACGGTCTCCAGGGCGGCCGCCGGAGCTCGGCGACGGCCCGTCCGTCGGGGACGACGAAACGCCCGGCCGCGGTGTGAATGGACGTGCGGTCGACCCGGGGGTCACTGGACCGGTGAGGGGACGGAATACGCCGTTGCCAGCCGGACGCCGCGGAGGTGCCGCGGCAATCAGTCTGCCAGGTTGCGGGACGCGCTGGCCGACCGCGCCGAGCGACGGCGGCGAACCGCTTACTACTTGGCCCGGCCGGGGAGCGACACCCGGGCGCCCCGGGATCCCAGTTTGCGGGCCAGGCGACGCAGACACGCTCGTGGTCGGAGGCGGCGCAGGCCGCCGCGGAGGCAGAATGGAGGCCTGACCGGCGGGTACCGGGCGCAAACGTGAGATCGACGCCGGTGCGGCCTGTTCATCCGGCGCGGGCGGGGCGGGTTTGACCGGCTTGGTGGCAATCGGCGCGACGGGCGGCGAGGCAGCCGCTACCGGAATGCTCTCAACCGGCGCAGATTCCGCAGCAACGGCCTTCTTAACGGTCCGTTTCGCCGAGGTCGCAGAAACCGGCTTGAGGGTGGGGATTGGCTCGGATGGCGCGGCGGCTTTTTCCACGGCGGGCGCTGGGGGCGTGATCGACGTCGCGGCCTTGGCCGACGTTTTTGGCGTCGCGGAGGCAGACTTGGGGGCAGGCTTGGCCAGCACGCCGCGCACGAGATCTGCAATATGGTCGGGGACGACGCTGAGCTGGTTCTTCGCCTCGAAGACGCCGCTTAAGCGCTCGTTAAAGAGCGTGACCAGCTCTTTTGATGTGAGGCCCACTTCTTTTGCGAGCTCAAAAATTCGAACTTTTCCGGTAGCCAAATCTTGCCTTTCCAAACGCAGGCGCGTCGTCACTCTAGCGAACGCGCGTTCGCGAGGGCGCCTGCATCTGCCCTCACATCATATTCGCGTTCTCCGTTTGAGACCGGGCCGAGGCCCGAATCCTCTTATACATCCGTCATGATAGCCATGGTTGAACCTCTGTTGAGCCCGTATTCGGCGGCCGCAGATGCAAGCCCCGGATACTTCTTGTTCTTCATTACGCGCGCAACGCATTCGTGCGAGCAAAGATAGGTGCCGCGGCCGGCCGGCCTCGGCTGGGTCTGCGGACCGGACCAACCGTGAGCCGTGCGCACGAAACGCGCGAGCTCGTTTTGTGGGCGTCGGGCGCGGCATCCGGCGCATTGGCGGACCGGCACATGCGCGCTATTCGCCAAGCCGCTCCCGCTTGAATTCTTCCAGGCGTCGAATGAGCTCCGCGTCCAAGTCGGGACTCGCGGCTGCCGCCTCACCTTCGCGCGCCCCTTCTTCGTCGCCGGCTTCGGCCTCCTCGCCCTCGGCGGGCGTTTCGATCGGCGGCGCGTTCCGCTCGGCGAGATACCGCTCGCGAGCCTCGGTCGCCTCCGTTTCTGCTGCAATATCCAAGCGCCATCCGCACAGCCGCGCGGCCAGCCGAACGTTCTGCCCTTCGCGTCCGATCGCTAGCGAGAGCTGATAATCGGGAACGACGACCAAGGCGACCCCGTCGTCTTCGAAGAGTTCGACCGAGAGCACTTTGGCCGGCGCCAACGCATTCATGATAAACGTGGTCAGATCGGCGTCCCAACGAATGACGTCGATTTTTTCGCCGCGCAATTCGTCAGAAACGTTCGCGATGCGGCTGGATTTGGGACCGAGGCACGCGCCGATGGGATCGACTTCGTCGCGAACGCTGCGGACCGCGACCTTACTCCGGCTCCCGGGTTCGCGTGCGATTGCCATGATTTCCACGATGCCGTCTTCAATTTCCGGTACTTCGAACTCCAGCAAACGCTGCACGAGTCCTTCGGCCCCGCGCGATAAAACGACCGTCGGACCCTTTGGCGATTTGCGCACGTCGATCACGTATGCGCGAATAAAGTCGTTGATGCGAAAAATCTCGCGCGGCACTTGTTCCGAAAGCGGCAACAGCGCCTCGTCCTTCCCGTCGAGGAGGACGTACATGTTGCGCTGCTCGTAGCGCTGGACAGTTCCCTTAACGACGTCGTTTGATTTTGCCGCATACTTGTTGAAAACGGTATCGCGTTCGGCTTCGCGGATACGCTGAACGATGACTTGTTTAGCCGTTTGCGCTGCGATCCGCCCGAAATCTTTCGGGGTGACTTCCTCGTCGTAGAAATCGCCGACCTGATACCGCGCGCCGGCCGTTTTGGGCGAAACCTCGAGCTTCGAGTCCGTTACTTCTTCCGCAACGGTGCGACGATGGTACACCTTGTAGGCACCGGTTTGGCGATCGACGAGGACGATTGCGTTGGCTTCGGCGCCGAAATGGCGTTTGTATGCGGTTAACAAGGCGGCCTCTAGCGCTTCGAGCAGCATCTCGAACGGAATATTTCTTTCACGCGAAATAAATTGCAGGACGTCGATGAGTTTTTCTTCGGTTGCCGTTTCAGCCATGTCGTCTTCGTTCTTTCTTATCTCGCGCGAGGTCTGCACGCGCGTCGTACTCGAGGTTTGCCGCTTTGATCGTCGCGAGCGGCAGGGGAAGTTCGCCCTTAGCAGTCTCCAAAATGACGTTGGTGCCACGCACACCTCGCAACGTTCCACGGTGCGTTTTTTGCGCGTCGATGGCGAGCGTGATGACGATCTTCACCGCTTTTCCGGAGAAGCGCTCGTAATCGCCGGGCTTGGTCAAAGGCCGGTTTAACCCGGCGGATTCAACCGCAAGCGTGTACGATGCATCGATTTCGCCCAGCCGTGAAGCAATCGCGGCCGCTACGCGTTCGCAAGAGCGAAAATCGACGCCGCCCTCTCGATCGATCGTTACCGTCAACGCGGTCGCGCGTGCGACGCGGCGCGTGCCGTGCGATACGAATTCGATGCCTGCAAAACGTGCATCGTGCACCAGATCTTCAAGTGCCCGATCGAATTCCGCATTGAGGTCGCCGCTCACATCGCTCCTACAACAACGAAGCGCGGGACCTGCCCACGCTTTCGATCGTTACTGGGGGTAGGATACACCATCCTGGCCGACCCGCGCAAGCGCGGGGATATGCGGCGGGCCGCTCCCTCGCGGTAGCGGCCCCTCGCTGGTATGACGTACAACGGTAGTCTTTGGGCTCGCGGGTTAGAGCCGTCGTGCCGGTTGTCGTCCGGCGTCCGTGAGGCGCTGGTCTAGCGCCGGTTTTGTGGCGGGCTCGTACTCGCGGCCGGGATGTGACCCGGTGGATCTTGCGGTTCCAACCGCCCTCCTCTGGCCACCCGAACGGGGCAGCTCCTCTAAAGTGTACGCTTCCGATATGACGTACACAACGAGCAAGCGCTAAGAACCTAATCAGGCTACGGTGTTGGCTGAACGTAGGGGGAGAGACTGCGCCGGCTGCATGCATACGACACGTCCGATTCGACGATCCACTTGGTCGTGGCAACCGGGTGCGGAACGTGCGGGTAGCGCATCAGCCAGCCGCGACAGACCGTCAAGGCACCTTCCCCGCGCACGCCGGTCACATACATCACAACGACGTCTTCCGTCCCGGATCGCTTGCCGGATTCCGACAACACGAATTTCGTTCGCGCCAGGACCTCGGGAGGCGGCGTCGGGCGCACGTTTCGGCCGATCGCGCCGAGGTCACCGCGGTATTCGTGGAAACTCGGAGCGACAGGCCCATGCGGGATAAGGGCGCGCAAGCGCGCGTTCAAGTCCCGTGCAGGCGTAGGCGGGGGCCGGGTGCGCCTTGGACGCGGTGGCGGAGGCGAGGGCTTGGGCGTGGGCGGGAGTTCCACCGGCCGCCCTGGCGGTGGATTGCGAATGGGCGCAACCTGCGTTTTGCCGGATGGCGGCCTGGGGCCGGGCTTTGGCTCTTTGCCGGGCGAGGGCCGCGCAGCCTGACGCTGTGCAGGGCCGGGGCTCGGCGCGCCAGGCGTTGCCTTCGGTATGACCACCTTGGGCGAGCCCAGGGCGGGCGAAGCGAGCGGGCGCGGCGTTGCGTCCGCGATAACCGGCGCGAACGTCGCCGCGGTCGTCGGCATCGGGGCAGGTGTTACCAGTGGCGCCGTACGCATGACGGTCGGCTGGGGCGCCGGCGACGGAGCCGCTCTCGCCGCCACGCGAATGACGGGCGGAACGGAGGCCGTCGGAGCGGAGGTCGGAGCGGCCGGGATCATCGCTTGGCCGGCGTCGGCAATGGTGGCCTGCGCCGGGGACGTCTGCGGCCGTGGGGACTCGACCGGAAGCGGTGGCGGATTCGGCGGCGCGGTGGGGGATTGCTTGGAGAGCTCGTGCCGGTTGCGCGGCGCACCATTCGGCCGGCCGTTTTGTGCCGGTGCGCGCCTCGCGGCATGTGGAACGACTGGATGAGGCAGCGCTTTCGCGCTCTTGGGGGTCGACGCACGCGAAATGGTTCGCGTCGGAGATGACAGGGTGACGATCTCGCCTCCCAGCTGCGGCTCCGAACTCTGCTCGGAAGAGCGCGATGCAACGGAAAATAGTAAGATCGCGAGCAGGGTGTGAAGCAACACGGAAGCGACGAATGCGATAACCAATCGCTCCGGACGGCGTGCATCGCGATTTTCCCGCCGCATCTTGCCGGACTATATGCGCTCGTTTGCAAGCTCGCGCCTGCTCTGCGGCAGGCTCCCTCCGAAGGGTCCGAGTATGCAAGCTGCGTCGTATGCAACCTTTTGAAAAACGTACTAAAATCGTCGCCACGGTCGGACCCGCATCGCGCGACGCAGACACGATTCGTGCGCTCATCGCCGCGGGCGTCAATGTATTTCGCTTGAATTTTTCGCACGGTACGCCCGAGGAGCACGGAGCGGTCATCGACACGGTCCGGCAAATCGCCGGCGATCTGGACGTACACATCGCGCTCCTTGCGGACTTGCCCGGCCCGAAAGTGCGCACCGGCCCATTATCTGCCGGCTTCGAATCCGTCCGGCTCGAGCGCGGCGCGACGTTTTCGCTCACGCGCGACAAAATGGAGGGAACCGCAGAGCGCGTTTCCGTGAGCTACCGGGATCTGCCGGCGGACGTCGCCGTCGGCAATCGGCTCTACCTCGCCGACGGAGCGATCGCGCTGCGGATCGTCGAAAAGACGGCAAGCGACATCGTGACGACCGTGGAAGTTGGCGGCGATTTGCGGCCAACGCAGGGTATTAACTACCCGGACGGCACCCTCAACATTGCCGCCGTGTCGGATCGCGACTTGGCGTTTCTGGAGTATGGCCTCTCCAAAGACGTCGATTACGTCGCCGTGTCATTCGTCAAAACCGCAGAGGACGTCCGCCGGGTAAAAGCGTTTATTCGCGAACGCCATAAGACCGCGCACGTGCTGGCGAAGATCGAAAAACACGAAGCGCTCCAGCACATTGACGAAATCATCAAGACGTCGGACGGAATCATGGTCGCGCGCGGAGACTTGGGCATCGAAGTTCCGCTCGAACGCGTCCCGATGATCCAGAAAGATCTCATCGCACGTTGCAATCGGTTGAGCAAGCCCGTCGTCACGGCGACGCAAATGCTGGAATCGATGATTTCCAACGCGCGACCCACGCGTGCCGAAACGACCGACGTCGCCAACGCGATTCTCGACGGGACCGACGCCGTGATGTTGTCGGGCGAAACCGCCCGCGGCAGTTATCCAGTCGAAGCCGTTCGGGTGATGGCCGAGATCGCGCGCGAAGTCGAAAAAGACTATCCGCACGAAGTGCTGCAACTGCGCCGACTCGAGGGGGCCGATCGCGACGTCGCAACCACGATCGCCGAAGCCGCCACTCGTTCCAGCGCAGAACTGGGCTTACCATATGTCGTTACCGGCACGACCACCGGTAACGCGGCACACCACATCTCCGCCTTCCGCCCTCGCGCCCGGGTCATCGCGCTGACCCCCGAGCCGTACGTCGCGCGCCGGCTGGCCCTGCTGTGGGGCGTCGAATCGCTCATCATCGAGCGTTACGCCTCGATCGACGTTCTCTTGCACATTACCGAGCAACTGATGTTACGCGAAGGTCTCGTGAAAAACGGCGACTACATCGCATTCACCACCGGGATGCCGGTTGGCGGGGGCGGTACGAACCTGCTCAAGATCCATCACATTCCGGACTAAGGCGCTCGGGCCTCAACGTCTCTCTTGGCGCGCGTTTGCTCCAGAAGGGTGCGTGCGTGGTGGAGGGCGGCGTCGTGGGTTTCGCCCGATAGCATGCGGGCGAGTTCTGACGTTCTCTGCGCCGGCGTAGCGATTTCGCAGACCGTTATTTGCGCGCCGCCCGGCGCTTCCGATTTTTCAAGCAAGTAGTGGCGATCGGCCCAAGTCGCGATCTGAGCGAGGTGCGTGACGCACACGATTTGCCCGGTGCGCGCCAGCCGGCCGAGGCGAACGCCCACCGCCGTCGCCGTCGCGCCGCCGATGCCGGCATCGATCTCGTCGAATATCAGGGCGGCGTCTCGACCGGATTCCGCGAGCGATACGATCAAAGCGAGAAGCAACCTCGAGAGTTCCCCGCCCGAAGCGACCCGGGTGAAGGCTTGCGGCGTATCGTTGCGGTTTGCCGCGAAAAGAAACTCTACGCGCTCCGCCCCATCGCGCCCTGGAGGATCGACCGGATCGAGCGCAACCTCCAGTCGCGCGGCGCCGAGACCGAGCTCCGAAAATTCTTCGGAGAGTCGTTCGCGTAACTGTTTGGCAGCGACCCGGCGCAAACGCGAGAGGTCTTTTGCCTTTGCTTCGAGTTCGTCGCGCGCCACGTCGAATTGCGCCTGTAGCTGGGCGCGCCTCGCGTCCCGGCTCTCGAATGCATCGATCGTGTCTTGAGCGTCGCGCGCGCGAAGCAGTGCCGCTTCGACGGATCCGCCGTATTTGCGCTTGATTCGATCCAGCACGTCCAAACGGACGTTGATCCGTTCGAGTTCGTTCGGATCGAACTCTGCTGCATCAAGCTCGCGCGCGATCCGGCCGGCGAGATCGGACGTCTCGCTCTGCAGCGCGGCCGCCGACTCGCCAAGCTCGTCCACCCCGGCGCCGATCCCGGAGAGACTGCGCAAGCTCGCGCTCGCAACGCCCAAGGACGCGCTCGCGGACGTGTCATCGCCGGCGAGCGCTTCGTGCGCGGCGCGCAGCGCGAAAGCAATGCGTTCGACGTTGTCCAAATACCGGCGTCTTTGCGTCAACACATCGTCCTCGCCGCCGGTAGGCGCGGCCGCCTCAATGTCTGCGAGATTTTCGCGTGCCGAAGCAACGTTCTGCAGAGCCTGCCGTTCGTCGGCATCGACACTTTTGAGAAGGGTCGCGACCTCTTCGGCGTGCCCGTGTGCGCCTTCGGTACTCAGCTTCGCACGCGCCACCTTCTCACCGCCCGAACGATCCAGAAGTCGGCCGTGGAAAGGTGGCGATAACAAACGTTGCGCTTCGTGCTGACCCACGATCTCGGCAATGTCACTCGAAAAACCCCGCGCGACTGCGGCCGTCGTTACGCGACCGTTTAAACGGAGCACGGACTTTCCGGCGGCCGAGAGTTCGCGCGCGAGCGACGCGTCCTCGTCCGGTTCGAGCGAAAACCCAGCGAGCTCGAAACGTTCGTGCAATGCCGGGCCGGCATCGAACTCAAGCGTCACGACCGTACGAGCGGTGCCGCGACGGACGGTTTCCGCAGTCGTGCGCCCGCCGATCGCGAAGCCGAGAGCGCCCAGGAGCATAGTCTTCCCGGATCCGGTTTCGCCGGTGAACATCGTCGCACCGTCCGAAAATGCGATGTCCGCCCGCGCGATTAAGCCGTAGTTTTCGATCGTTAACCGGCGTAGCATCGCCTAGTGCACCCTGAAGCCCTCTTTGATCGAAACACCCCACCGCATCTTCTGCTCCAATCGCTCGAAAAACCGCAACGGCGCGGTACGGGCAAATCGCACCTTGCGCGGATGGCGCACGATTTCGACAGAGTCTCCCGGCGCGAGATCGCTGACGATCTCTCCGTCGCATTCGAGATTGGCCGTTACCATTTCGTCATCGCAGCTGATGACGATACGTTCGTCCGTCGGGACGATCAGCGGGCGCGAGAACAACGTGTGTGGCAACAGCGGAACGATCCCAAACGCTTCGACTTGCGGCGAGACGATAGCACCGCCGGCCGATAAGAAATAGGCCGTCGACCCCGTCGGCGTGCAGACGCAAATGCCGTCCGCCGGAACGTGGGCGGCCTGCTCTTCTCCCAAACAGAGTCCGAAAGGGACCATTCGTGAAACGAGCCCCTTGCGGAGAACCACATCGTTAAGCGCGAAGAAGGTCTTCCCGTCGTGACGCGCTTGCAGTGCGACTCGCTCCTCGATCTCGAGTCCGCGCTCGAACAAATCGGGAAGTTGCGCGATTCGAGGGTCACCTCGGTCGAATTCCGTGAGAAATCCTAGGCGGCCGATGTTGATTCCAAGGATCGGTATTGCGTCGTCGACTGCAATTCGTGCGGCGCGCAGCAGCGTACCGTCACCGCCCACGGTAATCAGCAGCCGGGCGTCGCGCACGCGAGCGCCCTCCGTGACGAACCCTTCGGGGTCGCCGCAGCGATCGCACAGCGCGATTGCGTATCCGATCTTGCGGAAACCGTCGGCCACACCTTGGGCCGTGGCTCTTCCATTGCCGTGATTGACGTCGATGTAAAAAGCGATCACGCCCTTACCGTTCATCCCGGCAGCGCCTTCACCAAATCTTCGGCAAACGCCGCGTCGATCGGGTCTCCCTCACAACGTACTCGCAAGAGAAATTCGCGATTCCCCGCGGGCCCCCACAACGGCGAATTCACAGCGTTCACGACGACGAGATCCAATCGAGCTAAGGCGGCGACCATTTCGACAAAGATTGCGCGGTGAACCGCCGGGTCGCGCACCACACCTCCGGACCCCAAACGTTCGCGACCGGCTTCGAACTGCGGTTTCAGCAACGCCACGATGTCGCCGTTGGTCCGCAGGTACCCTGCGGCGCGCGCGGCGATCGTTCGCAATGAGATAAATGAAGCGTCGATCACGATGAGATCAAAACCGCCGGGAAACGCATCGTCTCGGAGATGCCGGAAGTTCGTTCGTTCGAGAACGGTAACGCGAGCGTCGCCGCGCAGCTTCCAATCCAACTGCCCGTAACCGACGTCTACGGCCGTGACGCGCGCGGCGCCGCGCTGCAACTAACAATCCGTAAATCCGCCCGTCGAAGCGCCGACGTCCAAAGCATCCTTGCCAGCGGGGTCGATTTCGAATGCGAGCAACCCCGCTGCGAGTTTTTCGCCTCCGCGGCTGACGAATGGGCGTGGACGGCGCACTTCCAGGTGCGCGCCCGAGGGAACGTTCTGCCCGGGCTTTGTGGCGGGCGCGCCATTCACGGTTACGCGGCCCTCCATGATCAAACTTCGCGCTTGCGAACGCGTCACGCCCGCGGACTCCGCAACCGCCGAATCCAACCGAACCGGCATGAAGGCTGCCGCTAGAACGGCAATTCCTCTTCCGCAAGCGGCGCCGATTCCATCGCGCGATCGATCTGTGCCTGCGCGCTTTTTAACAGCTGCTCGCACGCACGCGAAAGCTCTTTGCCCTCTTCGAACAATTTCACCGCGAGATCGAGATCGACGTTTCCGGTCTCGAGCTCTTTGACGATCTGTTCGAGGCGCGCAACCTTCTGCTCGAATGCACCGGGCGATTGGTCAGCCATCTTCGCGCACCCGTTCGACGCGGACTTCGAGCGTCCCGCGCCGCAACTGCGCGCGTATCGCGCTACCCTCGTGAACGCTCGCCGAATCGGTGAGGGTCTTGCCGTTCGCGGTAAGGATCGCATAGCCGCGTTCCAACGGCGCCTTTGGGTCGGCAGAGGTAAGCCGGGTAGCCAAGCCGCGCTCGAGTTCGTCAAACGGCCGCAATACATTGGGCCGCAAGCCGCGCATCGCGGCGATTCCCCTTGCGTGGCGCGCAGAAGCGGGGGCCAAAGTATGGCGCGCGCTGGCGGTGAGTCGCGAGGACAGTCCGGCGATGCGTTCCGCGCGCCTGCTGAGTCGCGCCAATGGCGTCTGCGCGTCAAGACTGCGCTCGAGCCGCAGCACTCGCTCCACGAGCGATGCGACGCGCCCGCGCGCCGCGTCGGCCAACCGCCCCGCGGCGTCGTCGTGGCGTTGCTGCGCTTCCAAACGTCGTTTCGCAAGCGCGCGTGACAGGCGATCGTCAAACCCGCGTGTCGTACCGATCGCCTCGTCGCGTAATGCGCCAAAGTACTGGGCGGCATTGGAAGGCGTTTCGCACTGTTTGTCCGCGACGAAGTCGCTCAGGTGCACGTCGGGCTCGTGGCCGATCGCCGAAAGCACGGGATGTTTGGAGCGCACGATCGCTCGGATCACCGGCTCGAGATTGAACGGAAACAAGTCTTCGTACGAACCGCCGCCACGGGCGAGCACGATAACGTCGACATCCAAACGCGAAGCCCGGTCTAGCGCCTCGCCGATGTCGATCTCCGCGCCCTCGCCTTGAACGCGAGTTTCGACGAATCGCACCGACATTTGGGGGGCGCGTGCTTCTAACGTCTTGAGGAAATCCTCGCTGCCTTTACCGCGAGCGGAAATTAACGCAACTCTCTGGGGAAACCGTGGCATCGGGCGTCGGCGGCCCGGCTCGAACAGGCCCTCGGCGCGAAAGCGTTCTTTCAGCGCTTCAAACTGGGCGTGGAGTTCGCCGACGCCGGTCAGCCGCAATTCGCTCGCGACGAGCTGGTATTGGCTGCGCTTCTTGCGGACGTTGACGTATCCCGTTACGACGACGGCTTGCCCGTCGCGCACCGCCGGGAACGCGCGCACTTTGTTGGCAAACGCGTAACATTCAACGAGCGCGAAGACGTCTTTGAGTTTAAAGTAGGCGGCACCGTTGGACTGGATGCGGTATTCGGAAACCTCGCCGTAGATAGCCAGGTTTCTCAGAATCGGGTTGCGGTCGATGTAGCGCTCCATGCGCGTCGCGAATTCACTCACCGACATTTCCGAAATGGTTGCGCCGGGTAGATCGGGCTGCATCTAACGTCCGGGCGTGGCGTTCGGGTCCGGTGGAAGCGTGGGATTCGACGGGGCAAATGTGGGAATTGCCGGTTCCTGGACATTCTGGATGCTGACCGCGCCGACGCCTTCATGCGCATTGTGCTGCGAAGGTCCGCACGGAGAGAGCGGCTCCGTTCCGATCAAAAAGTATTCGTAGGGACCGTACCCTTTTCCGCAACTGGCGATTTTCTTCACTTCGTCGCCCGGGAACGGAAAATCGTGTTTGGCCACCTTTTCCAACGCGCCGCGCATAAACCGCGCCCAGATGCGCGCGGGGATGTTGCCGCCGTACGATTCGCTCATTTTCTGATAATCGTCGTTGCCGAGCCAGACGACGGCGACGAGATCCGGCGTAAAGCCGGCGAACCAGGCGTCGCGAAAGTTGGACGTGGTGCCGGTCTTGCCGGCCGCGGGGCGGTCGATGTTTGCATTGGGGTTTCCGGTGCCGTGCAAGATGACGTCCTGCAGCATGCTGTCCATGATATACGCCGTACCGGCGCTCACCACTTCGGTCTGCTGGGGATACTCGTTGTCGAGCACGACGTTACCGATCGAGTCCTTGACCAAACGAAACGGCGAGGGGTCGATATGAATCCCCTGGTTCGCAAGCGTCTGATAACCGCTCGCCTGATCCAGCGGCGAAATGACCGACGTTCCAAGCGCGAGCGAGTAGTTGGATTCCAGTGGCGATTTTATTCCCATCCGATGCGCGTATTCGATCACACGATCGACGCCCAGCTGCGCGAGCAATTTCACGGCCACGACGTTCCGGCTTTGCGCCAACGCGACGCGTAGCGAAATGGGTCCCAGAAATCGGAAGTCATCGTCTTGCGGCGCCCAGTTCGTGCCGTCGCCGGCCGGATAGGTAACCGGCGAATCGTCGATGATGTAGGTCGCCGGAAGTCCGGAATCGATCGCTGCAGTGTACACGTAGGGTTTAAAGGAGGAACCCGGCTGACGATGCGCTTGCCAAGCGCGATTGAACTGGTTCGTCAAACTGAAGTGCCGGCCGCCGATCATCGCCACGATTTCGCCCGTAGAAGGGCGGATCGCCACGAGTGCGGCTTGGTGCGCGCCGATGCCCTCCGCTTCGGCTTGGCCGACGCCCCAGTCTACGGCTTCGCCCGCAAGTTTTTCGAGATGGGGATCGACCGTCGTATACACTTGCAGCCCACCTTCGTACGTCGCCTGGCGTCCGAAGGTTTTTTCGAGTTGCGAAACGGCAAACGTGGAAAAATAGGGCAGGCGGAACCCTTGCAAGCCTTCGAGCCGCTGGCCCGCTAACTGCAAGGGCGCGTGCGCTGCGGCAACGGCTTGGCTCTGGCTGATGTGGCCACTATCGGCCATTCGGCCGAGCACATGTCGCTGGCGATCTTTGGCGAGCGCGAGATTTACGTACGGTGAGTAATCCGACGGCGCGGCGACCAAGCCGGCGAGCATGGCCGCTTGGCCGAGCGTGAGATCGCGCACGCTTCGCCCGAAATACGTATGCGAAGCGGCATCCACGCCGTAAGCATTGGATCCCAGATAAATCAGGTTGAGATAGCGCTCGAGGATCTCGTCCTTCGTATAATAGCGCTCGATCTCCATTGCGAGAAGCGCTTCTTGGATTTTGCGCGCGATGGAAACGCGGTCGTTGAGAAAGAGTCCGCGGGCCAGCTGCTGGGTGATCGTCGAGGCGCCCTGCTCGAGGTGTTTGTGCGTAAAATCGGCGAGTCCGGCGCGAACGATCCCTCCGAAATCGAGGCCGTGATGGTGATAAAAATTGTGGTCTTCGTTATCGATGAACGCCATTTTGACGCGTTTGGGGATCTGATCGATCGGGACCCAGATGCGATTTTCCTTATACAGCGTCGCAAGGAGCGATCCGTCGCGGGCGTAGACGCGAGTCGATCGCGCGGGTTGATAGTCGGCCATCCGGCTGATGTCGGGCAGGTTGCGCGAGTATGCGGCGACCATACCGGCGACGGTTCCGGCGGCAAACAGAACGAATAAAAAGACGACGACGAGCGCGACGCGCGCGCCTCGCGCAAATCCAGAACGGGGGCGCTTAGGCCGGGACATGCGGCTTCCCGAGACCGTCGACGTGCGCTAACACGCCGTTGACAAAACGTCCCGAATCTTCCGTGGAAAACTTTTTCGCCAATTCCACCGCTTCGTTTATGACCACCGCGCGGGGCGTTTGTGGATGGTGCTGCAGCTCGAAAGTGCCCATACGCAGTAACAAACGGTCGATCGTCGGCAATCGTTCGAGCGTCCAGCCTTGGAGCAGCGGGCCAAGCGTGCTATCGAGATCGGTCGAATGCTCGAGCGTTCCGAGCACCAGTTCACGCACGAAGACGCGGTGCGCTCCATCGGCATGCGAAGCCAGATACTCGTCGAGAACGTCCGCCGCATCGCGGTGGCCGATTTCGACGGAAAAAAGCGCTTGCAACGCCAGTTCGCGGGCCATGCGGCGGGTAGGCACGATAGGGTCCTTTACGATGCGGCTTGGGACGCCTGCAGCAGGCTCGGTAAGAAATCGACGCCGTAGTGTCCGCTGCGGAATTCTTCGGTGCCCAGGACGCGAAGGCATTGGTCGATGGTTGTTTTGACCCCTTCGACGACGGTTTCGGAGAGCGCGCGTTCCATGCGCGTGATGGCCGATTCCCGCGATTCGCCGAAGGCCACGATCTTCGCAATCATCGAGTCGTAAAACGGGGGCACCATCGCGCCCGAGTAGACGTGCGTATCCACGCGAATTCCGGGTCCGCCCGGAAAGAGCACGCTCGTGAGTGCACCGGCGGCGGGGGCAAAATTGTTTTCTGCATCCTCGGCGTTGATCCGGCATTCGATGGCGTGGCCGCTCTGCCGCAAATCCGCCTGCGCGTAACGCAGCGGCTCGCCCGCGGCAATCCGGATTTGCTCCTTCAGCAGATCGATATTATAGACCATCTCGGTCACCGGATGCTCGACCTGGATGCGCGTGTTCATCTCCATGAAAAACGCTTTATCGCCGCTTACGAGAAACTCGAGCGTCCCCGCATTGGAATAGCCGACGTGTTTGCACGCATCGATCGCCATGGCGTGCAGTGCATCGCGAACCTTGGGTTTTAAATGCGGTGCCGGCGCCTCTTCGATCAGTTTTTGATGCGAAGGCTTCTGCACCGAGCAATCCCGTTCGCCGAAATGCACGACGTTGCCGAAATTATCGGCGAGCACTTGCACCTCGATATGCCGCGGATGCAGGATGAGCTTTTCCATATAGAGGCGGCCGTCTTTGAAGCTCGCCTCCGATTCCGCCGTCGCGCTCGCGAACGCGCGATCGATCTCGCTCTCGGCCCTTACGACACGCATGCCCTTGCCGCCGCCGCCGGCCGTCGCCTTCAGCAAAACGGGATAGCCGATGCGTTCGCCGGCGGCGCGCGCCTCGCGAACGGAGGGAAGAATATCGGTCCCCGGGGTGGTCGCGACGCCGGCTTCTTTCATGATGCGGATCGCGGTGGCTTTGTCGCCCATCGCCGCGATGACACTGGGCTTCGGACCGATGAACGTGAGTCCGTGATCGCTGCAAATCTCGGCAAAGCGAGCGTTTTCGGAGAGAAAACCATATCCCGGATGAACCGCATCGCATCCGGTAATCAGCGCGGTAGAAATGATGTTCGGAATGTTTAAATAGGAACGCGCCACCGGACCCGGGCCGACGCAGAATGCTTCGTCGGAGTAACGGACGTGAAGTGACTCGCGGTCCGCCTCGGAAAAAATTGCAACCGTGCGAACGCCCAATTCCCGGCAGGCGCGGTTGATTCGCAAAGCGATCTCACCCCGGTTTGCGATGAGAACTTTCTTGAACACCTATCCGTCGGCCCGGTCAATTTCGAAGAGAACCTCGGCGTACTCCACCGGGTCGCCGTCATCGACATTGATGGCGGCGATGCGCCCAGCACCCTTCGAACGCACCGGCGTGCGGATTCCAAGCGCTTCGACGTAGGCCAGTTCGCGATCGGTTTCGAGCACGTCTCCCACGCCAAACAAAGGGCGGGCGAAGCGGACGATGCCCACGAGGTCCGATTTTATGGCATCCGGGCGTCGCGTTTCGGCGGCTAATGCGTCCAAAGCGGCGGACGCTTCCGCAGGCGCGACCGTACTCGACGGTTTGCGTCGTAATTCGATCGCATCTGCGTTGGCGTCTTCGATTCGCAGGCGCACGAGGTCCGTCTGCACGAACGCCTGCGCGAGCAGGCGAACGCGGTCGGCCATGGGTTCGGGCATGAGCGCTACCGTTTCGCCCCCTTCTGCCTCGACCACTTCCGCGGCCATCTCGCGATAGCGCGAATCGATGTCGGCAAGGGGTACGAGCGCGAACGCACGCTCGAACAAGCGAGGATGCGGGACCCTTAGCCGGTCGTCGTTGATCGTGGCATCCCCGTAGGTGAGAATATCTAAATCGAGCGTCCGCGGACCCCAATGCTGGGTCGGGACGCGCCCCGCCGTCTTCTCAATCTTCGCGAGCGCCTCCAGCAGCGCGAGCGGCGAGAGGTCGGTTTCCAGGAGGGCGGCGGCGTTGACAAAATCCGGCTGGTCCCGAAGTCCCCATGGCCGGGTTTGGTAGCAGCGCGACCGCCGCGCGACCCGGCCGAGCTCCCGCAGCGCCGCGAAGGCGTCGTGAACGTTGGCATGCGCGTCGCCGAGATTCGAACCAATGCCGATCGCCGCGCAAATCACGTCGCGTTTGCGTTCCCGAAACTCGGGTTCTCGCGCCGCATTTCAACGGACGGCGTCGCTCCAAGAAGCAGCCCTGGCTTTCCGATAGAAATAGTTGCGGCGAAGATGCGCTCGTGACGAAAGCAGACGGCGAGCAGCTCGCCGGCGAGCCTCTCCAACAACGCGAACGACGTATCGGCAACGCACGCGACCAACTCGGCGTGCACGATGTCGTAGGCGACGCTTTCGCACAGATCGTCGCTGCGCTCGGCCTCACGCAGGTCGATTTCGAGTTCCACGTCGAGCGTGAAGGCCTGCTCGCGATCGCGTTCG
The DNA here is from genome assembly GCA_030853005.1 of Vulcanimicrobiota bacterium. Lineage (GTDB taxonomy): Bacteria > Vulcanimicrobiota > Vulcanimicrobiia > Vulcanimicrobiales > Vulcanimicrobiaceae > JALYVW01. The sequence goes on along the minus strand of JALYVW010000018.1, from coordinate 6,630 downwards.
CCGGGATTGGCTCCGTGGCGTCCAAACGCTCGAATTCTGCGCAGTCGAATCAGGTCCATTCGGTGGGTCTCCAGCCGCGCACGATCGCGTCGCTGACTCTGACGACATCGCGCATCTCGACAACATCGTGCACGCGTACGAGGTCGATGCCCGCATGGATCGCAAGCGCTACGGTTGCAGCCGTCCCAAAGACGCGCTCTTGCGGCTCGCGCCCGGTGAGCTTGCCGATCGTACTCTTGCGCGACGTACCGACCATCGTCGGGAAGCCGAGCTCGGTCAAGCGTTGCAAGCCTCGAAGCATCTGGATGTTGTGTTCGGCGGTTTTTCCAAAACCGATTCCCGGATCGAGAACGATGTGCTCGCGTCGAAGCCCCGCAGCTTCCGCGCGGCAAGCGGCCGATCCAAGAAAGTCGATCACCTCTTCAACCACGTCGCCGCCATAGTGCGGCTCGGCTTTATTGTGCATGATCGCGACCGCCATGTTGCACTCGACGGCGACCTCAAGCAAATCGCCGGGCAATCCCCAAATCGAATTCAAAACATCCGCTCCGGCCAAGTGCGCGGCGCGCAACACTGCGGGCTTATAGGTGTCCGCCGAGATGATCGCGCTGGGAAAGCGGGCGCGGACGCCTTCGATGACGGGTAGCAGACGGCCGAGTTCGGTAGCGTCGTCGATGCGCACGTGCCCCGGGCGGGTCGATTCAGCGCCGATATCAAGGACGTCGCTGCCGGCGCCGATTTGCGCAGAGGCGCGCGCGACCGCGTCGCGCGCGTGCGGCAGACCATCGCCGGAAAATGAGTCGGGCGTGACGTTGACGACGCCCATGACGAACGTGCGCGTCCCCCACTGGAGCCGCGTTCCGCGCGCTTCGAGCCCGCCGCGCTCAGTAACGGACTTGCGTTCGGACGACGTTTTCAATCCACCACTCGCGCAACTCCGCCACCACGAACGTCGACCCCGTCACGACAACCAAATCGGACGCAGTTGCGTTGCGCCGCGCCACGCTTAGGGCTTCGATGGGGTCGCTCATCGCGCGGCCCCATAATCCGAGCCCTTCGGCAATCGAAGCCAGGCGTTGGGGTTTGATGCACGGGCGACCGGGCGCCTCGAACGACGTGAAGAAAAAGGACGCCGGAGCGCCTTGGAACGCGCGCAAAATTTCTACGGCGTCCTTCGTTTCCCCAATCGCAAGGACGAAGCTACAGCGCCGCTCGGGGAAGAGCGCCCGCAAGGATGCCACCAAATGCGCGACCTTGTCCGGATTGTGCGCGACATCGAACACGACGCCTGGAAATGCCGGAAAATACTCCATTCGGCCGGGCAAGACGAGTTGCGCGAAGCCGCGCTCGACGGCTGTGGGGTCGGGCCGTAATTCGCCGGGGAGCTGCTCCAACACCACGATAGCGGTCGCCGCATTGGTCTGCTGAAAATCGCCGAGGACGGGCAGGTCGATCGCGTACCTTGCAGTTCCCGTGGCGATGCCGAACGATTGACCGAGAGCGGGTCCGTCGCCGAAAACGATCTCCGCGCAATCGCGAACGTGTAGAAACGGTGCTCCTACCTCCTCGCAACGATTTTCGATGACCGCTCGCGCTCCGGCATCTTCCACCGCACTGACCAGCGGCACGCCCGGTTTGGCAATTCCGGCCTTGTCGGCAGCAATTTTCTCCAACGTGTCGCCGAGAATTTCCGTGTGGTCGAGGCCGACGTTGGTAATCGCGCTGACCAAAGGAACGAGCACGTTGGTTCCATCCAACTTCCCGCCCACGCCCACCTCGATGACCGCGACGTCTGCCGCTTCTTGGGCGAAATACAAAAATGCAAGCGCCAAGAGCGTTTCATAATACGACGGCCGGCTGTGCGCCGCGGCCGCGCGGTCCAGCGCCGGCAGCATGTCGGAGAGCAAATCGGCAAACCGCTCTTCGCTAATATCGCGACCGTCGATACGGGCGCGTTCCACCATCGAGCGCAGATGTGGTTTCGTGTGGAGCCCGGTTCGTTTTCCGTGCGCCGTCAAAGCCGAAGCGATCATCGTGCTGGTCGAGCCCTTTCCGCTCGTTCCCCCCACGTGGACGGTCGGATATTGCGTGTGGGGATTTCCCAACTCGCGCAATAACGCGTACATGCGCTCCAAGCGATACGGTTCCCGACGCGACATCGTTTCGCTGATCGTGCCGAGCAGATAGGTTTCGGCCTGCGCAAAGATCATGATCTAGCCGTCGGCTGCGCGGCCGCCGAGAAGTTCCAGCGCGTGCGGCAGAACAGGCAAAACGATGTCGAGTGATTCGGCAACGGCTTTGGGGCTGCCCGGCAGGTTGACGATAAGCGTCCGGTGGCGTACGGCAGCAATGGCACGCGAGAGCATCGCCGTGCGCGTGAAACGCATGGATTCGCGACGGATGGCTTCGGCAATACCGGGAACCTCGTAATCGCAAATGGCGACGGTGGCTTGCGGCGTGCGGTCGCGAGGGCCGAGACCCGTACCTCCGCTCGTCAAAATCAGCGCGGCTTTTTCCGCATCGCAAAGATTGATGAGCTCCGCCTGCAGTGCGCCGGCGTCGTCGGGCAAGACCACCTCGCGCACCACCTGGAACGGCGGAGCGAGCCGTTCGCGCAGAATTGGAAGGCAGGCATCGGCTCGATCGCCCGAGGCCGCGCGATCGGAAAGCACGATCAACGCGACTTGAAACGTCACGATCCGGAGTTCCAATCGCCGCTCTTGCCGCCGGTTTTCTGCAACAAACGCACGCATTCGACAACGATGCCCTTATCGAGCCCCTTCGCCATATCGTAAATCGTTAGCGACGCGATCGACGCCGCCACGAGCGCTTCCATCTCGACACCCGTTTGAGCCGATGTGCGAGCAACCGATTCCACGACCAGCACGTCGCCGTCCCATTCAAACGTCACGTCCACCCCCGCCAGCGGCAAACTATGCGCGAGCGGAATGAGCGATGCGGTCTGTTTCGCGGCGAGGATTCCCGCCACTTGCGCGGCGGCAAACGCATCGCCCTTGACGAGGGTCGCGCGTCTCAACGCATGTGCGGCGGGCGCGGGCAGCCGCACGCGCGCTTGGGCGCGTGCGGTGCGCGACGTGGTCGCCTTTGTGGAGACATCCACCATGGACAAGCCTCCGGAGTCATCGACGTGCGAAAGGCCCGGCACGTTATGCGATGTCGGAAGAATTGGATTGAAACCGCATCCACACGAGCGATAAAATGCCGAGGACGACGTAGAGCACCGTGTGTTTGAGATGGTGCGTTCCATCGACGCCCAGGGCGTGCGAATGCACGTTCGCGATACCGGTCGCAGCCAGAACCGCGAGAATAAGGAAGACTACCGCAAGAATTACCGCGAGTGTTTTCATCGAATTACTCCTAATCGGGCCAGAGTGAAACAAAGCGCTCCGAAGAGCAGACAGTACCAACCGAACGGACGCAAATCGTTGGATCGGAAGTACCTCGTGAGAAACGCAACGGAGAAATATGCGGCCACGCCCGCCACGACCGCACCGGCCGCGGCTTCGCCGGCAACGACGTGCGCGCCGGGGGCGAACAATCGTGGAATTTCGAGCAGCGAAGCGGCTAGGATCACCGGCGTAGCGAGCAAGAACGAATATTTCGCCGCATCTTGATGATCGAGGTCAAAAAGCAATCCCGCGGCAATCGATGCGCCGGAGCGCGAGATGCCGGGGAACAACGCGAGCGCCTGGCCCGTACCTACAAAAGCGCTTTGCATCCACGTGAGGCGCTCGAGCGGTTTTTCTTGACGATTGGGATCGAGATGCTGGCGTTTGCGCAACGCCTCGGCGCCGAACATCATTAGGCCGTTAAGCATGAGAAAGGCGGCGGCCGGCATCACGGATCCAAAAAGCTGGCGCACCGGCTCTTGAAAAGCGACGCCCAGCAAGCCGACCGGAATTGTGCCGACGACGAGGAGCCAGCCGATACGCTCGTTGCGGTCGTCGCTAAGGCGGCCTCGGCGAACGCTGCGCAAGAGCGCGCTCGCGATCGCGCCCCAGCTTTGCCGATAAAACAGCACGAGCGCCAGAGCGGTGCCCAGATGCAGCACGACCACGAAGGCAAGAAAGTTCGGATCGTCGCGTTTGATATTGTTCCAGTGAAAAAGTGCCGGCAGCAAAATCGTATGGCCCAGACTGCTGACCGGGAACAATTCGCTAACGCCTTGGAGCAGCGCGAGAGCGATCGCTTGTGCAAAAGTCACGAGTGCGATGTTAGGGCGCGCAAAGCGCCGCTCCTTGGCATGGCTCCGCGCTACCAGCCGCTGAATTTCACGGTGAATGTATAGTCGCCGGCGATCGGTTTACATGCCTGATAGCTTGGCGAATAGGTCGCCGCGCGCGCCATCTCGGCCGCGGCAAGATCCAGCGATACATTTCCGGATGTCGACGTGACGCTCGCATCGAGCACGCGGCCGGTCTGGTCGAGACGAACGGCTATTGCCGAGACGCCGGCGGTTTGACTGGCCCGAGCCTGCGAGGTTAGAGGCGGCACGGGCGGCATGACGGCAACGGCCACCGGAGCATCCGGGCGAGAGCACGCCGCGCCCGCTGTCGTGGCTACAGGCGCCGGAGCTGAGGAGGGTCTTCGAGGCTCTGGGGACGCCGGTGTGGCGGGGATCGACGGCGCGGGGGGCGCTGCGCCGCGCCGATCGGCGTTGGGATTCTTTGGAGTGACCGGCAGCGATACGATGGTTCGCGGGCGGAAGGCACGGCGCGGCGCGGCGCGGACGACTCGGGGAGGCGGCGTGGGCAAAGTTGCGCGAATCGTCGTGCGCTTGGCTATGGAGACGAATTCCGGGAAGTCGGTGCGCGGAACGCCCGGGCGCACGAACAGCGCGATACCCGCGTGCAGCAAAAGCGATGCGGCGAACGCCGCGATGAGAACCTTACGTCGGAGCCTTCGCATTATACGGGTGTTTGAGAGGCCACGAGCGTCCTCCCGGCGCGAGGCTTACTGGTTCGGGTCGAACGTGGCGCGGAAGCTGTAAACACCCGCGACTTTCTCGCAGTTGACGATTTTCGGCTGATAGGTCGACTGGCGTGCCGCAACGAGCGCGGAACGGTCGATCGCCGAGTTTTGCGAGCTCTGGTAAACCGATGCAGCCTGCAGGCTCCCGCTTGGGCCGACGGTCACCTGGATAAGCACCACGACCGAGCCAAGGCCCATGGCCTTGGCCGACTCGGGATATTCCGGCGGAACCGCGTTCACGACGGTAGCATCCTGGTAGGGGGTCGCACATTTGGCAGGCGCCGGAGTTGGCGGCGATGCCGGCGGTCCGGGCGTCGACGGCGGTCCTGGAGGGGCGGTTCCCTGACCGGCGGGAGCACCGTTCTGCGAGCCGGTTTTCGGCGCGGTGTAGGTCTTCTCGCTCGGTCCTGCTTTGCTGTTGTTGGACGTTTTGGGAACGTTCAGCTTCAGCTGGGGCTGCGGCTTGGTCTGCACTTGCTTGGGCGGTGGCGTCGATTTCGGAGGCGGCGTGGGCTTGGGTGTTGGCGTCGGTGGCGGCGGCGTCGGCACTTTGACTTTAATTTTCTTGGTTACCGAGACTTTTTCTACTGATTGATCGCTCGCGCCGTGCTGGTTGTACCGCACGAACGGCGCAAAGAGTAAATGCAGCAAAAGCGAGAGGGCGAAACCCCATAGCAGGAAACTGCGAACGCGCTCGCCGCTGGAGATGAACGGTTTTGCCATCGGCTAGCTCTTGGCTCCCTCGATGTGATTGGCCAGGCCAAACGTAGTAAGGTCGGCGGATTTTGCCGCGTCCATGACTTGCAAAACCGTTCCGTAGTTGGCGTTAGGATCGGCTTTAATAATGACGCTTTTGAACTTGTGCGCCGTGTCGTTCTGGAGCTGCACGAAGGCGTTATGCGCCTCGGAAATGGGGACGTCGTCGGTAGCACCGATCTGAATTTGGTTCTTGGCGTTGATGATCACCAAAATCTGCGAAGGTTGGACCAGATCGCGATTCTTCGCATCCGGCAGCTTCGGCTGTTTGGTGACGGCGGCCAAAATGATGAAGATGATCAGGAGGACCAGTAGCACGTCCGTGAAGGGCGTGATATTGATGGTCGACATGACTTCGTCTTCGCCTTGTCCCGTTGAAACGGCCACGAGTTACTTCCCCTCCACTTTTACGGTTACGATGCCGTCACGAAGCCGACGTCATCCAGACCGGCGAGTTTGGATGCGTCCAGAATCCGGATGATGACGCCGTAGGGAGCCTTGGCATCGGCGGTTATCGAGACGTGCTTTTTGCCGCGTTTCTGTTCGGTGGCTTGCATGACGCCGTAGATTCCATTGACGTCGGTCCTCGTCTGGTCGACGAAGATGACGCCTTTATTATTGACGAGCACGTCGATCTCGTTGTGCTTGTCATTGTTCGACTGATTGCTGTTATTGTTGTTGGGGAGCTCTTTTTCAAAACCCGGCGGCGTGATGATGGCTGCCAGAATCATGAAAATGATCAACAACACGAGCAAGACGTCGGTGAACGGCGTGATGTTAATCGTCGACATCACCTCATCTTCTGCTTGAGCCGTAATCGCCACGGTGCGGTGGTACCCCTATTGCCTACGAAGTGACGAAGCCGACGTCGTCGAGTCCGGC
>JALYVW010000017.1:578-25141 GCA_030853005.1 Vulcanimicrobiota bacterium | reverse complement strand
TTGAAAACATCGCGCGCAATGCACAGCTGCACCCGGACCTCTCGAAATACGACGTCGTGGCGTTGTCAATGAGTGAATTGGCTTCGGCCATGGCGGCATCTACCTTCACGACGGTGGTCGTGTTCATTCCGCTCTTGCTGCTCTCGGGCGTTAGCGGATTCTTTTTCCGGGCACTTGCGCTCACGCTCTCCGCATCGCTGCTCGTGTCGCTCGCCCTCGCGCTTTTTGTTACCCCCATCTTGTCTGCGTGGCTGATCGAACGGGGTTCGCACGACGCGGGAGAAGGCGGCATCATCGCGCACGCCCTGGGGCGCTATGAGCCATTGCTGCGCTGGGCGTTGACACAACGCCGCGTCGTGTACGTCGCATCGGCTTTTGTTTTGGTCGTAACCGTCGTTTTGCTGATGCGCTTACCCAGCGATTTCTTGCCGCGTCTCGACGAAGGCCAGTTTGAGATCCGGTATCAAATGCCCGTGGGCACAACGCTGCAAGCGAGCGATGCCGCCGCAACAACGATGGAACGTCTCGTCATGCATGACCCGGCGGTGACGACCGTCGGGCGCGTCACTGGAATCGACACCAACGGTTTCTCACCGACGCAGGCGAGGATCGGTATTCTTCGCGTGCGCTTGAAGCCGCAAGGGAGCCGGGTGGGATACGAAGAGGTCAGCGCCCGCGTACGAGACCAACTCGCCGCAGCCGTACCGGCAGCGCAGTTGGACTTTCATCAAATTTTGGAGGACGTGATCAACGATCTGTCCGGCGCTCCCGCCCCTTTAAACGTCACGGTGCGTGGACCAGATCAGCGAACGCTTGCGAGGCTGGCGAGTATCATCGCCGACCGGATGGGACACGTGCGCGGAGTTGCCGACGCGTTTTCGGGCGTCAGCTACGACGACCCGGCGGTTCGCATCGCACCGTACGGCGCGCGCCTTGCCGCCCTGGGTATTTCTCGAGCCGATTTAGGCAACGCACTCTCGGCGGGTGCGCAGGGCTCGGTCGCGACGCAGGTGTCGCAACCGGCGCAGCTGGTCCCCGTCCGCATCAACCTACTCGGTGCCTCCTTGGATCCGAGCAACTCGCTCGTGCCCACCCCCGCAGGGCTCGTGACATTAGGAAGCGTAGCGTCGGTTCGGCCGGGCACGCTTACCATGGACATGAATGCCGAAAACGGGCAGCGTGTGGTTGTCGCTTCCGCCAATATCGCCGGGGCCACGCTCTCTTCGGTTATCGCGGGCATTCGCAACGTTCTGGCCAGAACTCCATTGCCGCCGGGGTATGATGCACGGATCGGTGGCGCGTACGCGGCGCAGCAGCAATCTTTTAAGGAATTCGTCGAGGTCATCGCGATCGCTGTCGTTATGGTCTACGCCGTGATGCTTGCGACATTTCGTTCGTTTCGGTTGCCGCTCGTGATTCTCACGGCTATTCCACTGGCACTCATCGGGGTTGCTCTCGGCCTTTTCGTCACGCGCACGCCCTTTAACGTATCGTCCTTCATGGGGTTGCTGTTGCTCGTGGGCATCGTCGTCAAGAACGGCATTTTGCTCATCGATGTAGCCAACCGGGAACGGCGCGCGGGAGCCTCGGTCGACGAGGCCTTGGTAATTGCCGGGCGCACGCGTTTGCGGCCAATCGTGATGACGACCTTTGCCGCCATCGGAGGTTTGCTGCCGCTCGCGCTTGGGCTGGGAGCCGGCTCGGCGATGGAGCGGCCCCTGGCTATTGCCGTCATCGGCGGCCTTTCTACGGCGACCGCGTTCACGCTCATCGTCATCCCGGTGTTGTATGCGGGAATAGCTGGGGAAAGGGCTATCGTCTAATGCTCCATGCTTTGGTTTTCACGATCGCCTTGAGTGCGGACCAGTTCACGCACCTGCCCTTCGCTCGCGCCCTTTCCGAGGCGGTGGCGCACTCTCCCGACGTGCGCGGGGCGCAGGCACGCATTCGTGAGAATCAGGCGCTTCTTGAAGCAGCTCGCAGCGGTGCGGCGCCGCAGGCGTTTGTTGGCTACGCGCAAGCCCCGCAGGGCGGATCCACAAACAACACCATTATTCAGCGTCTCGTCACCTTCGGGGCATCGGCCATATTGGGTGATTATTTCGCATCTTCACCGATCGTGCGTCAGGCTCAGGCAAATGTGCGACAGGCCGAATTCGATTATAAAAATACCCAGCGAACCGAACGAGCGAAAGTTTCGGACCTTTACTATGGTGCGTTGCGCGCGTTGGCGACCAAAAAGCTGCGCACCAGCTCGCTCAAGGCTGCCCTCGCGCTGCAAGGGGCCTCGCGCACTCGATTTGCGGCTGGGGACGTGCCCCGCCTAGATATCGTTCGAGCCCAAGTCGCAACCGCGCAGGCGCAAGCCGATCTCGATCGCGCGCAAGTTACGGTTGCAAATGCGTATAGCGCACTTTCTCTGGAGACGGGCGTTTCCAGCAACGCCTTGTTGCAGGTTGAATCGCGGCCGGTTGAGGCGCCGTCCGTCTCCGCTGATCCGCAGCGAGCGACACTCATCGCGCTCGACGCTCGCAGCGACCTGCGCTCCGCACGGCAGGCCGTGGTAGCGGAATCCGCAGCCGTTCGCGCGGCCGAACGCGGTACGCTGCCCATCGTTACGCTCAACGCTGGATACACGCGCGGTGTGGATGCGGGGGTGAACGTTGCGGGACCGTCGGCAAACATGCAGGTTGCGTTACCGTTATCGCACGCTTCGCACTATCGTGCGGAAGCCGAGCGCGCTCGGCTCGATCAGGCGCAGGCGCGAGCCGATTCGTTGAAGCGGCAAATCACGATCGACGTCGAGTCTGCGGCGCGGACGTATGGAGCGACCCAACGCGCAACTCAGACGGCGGCCACGGCGCGAGCCGCAGCGCAAGAACAGCTCCGGGCAACCGAGATCGGGTACCGGAACGGCGCGAGTTCGAGCCTCGATGTTTCGGATGCACGACGCACGTACATCCAGGCGGCACTCGCCGAGATCGATGCCGTGTACGCGCAGGAGCAGGCGCGAGCCGTGCTCGTGGAGGCGATCGGTCCATGAATCTCCGTTTCGCCGCAGCATTTGTGATTTTGGGGGTATTGAACGGTTGCGCTCATTCCAGCGCGACGACCGATTCCGCCACGCAACCATCGGTCGTTCTGGCAACCGCGCGCTACGACTCGCTCACGCGCACGATCGTCGCCACGGGCCGCGTCGGCGCGGCTTCCGGCACCCAAACGCGCGTGTCGTTTGCCGGTCCGGGGGTTCTGCAATCCGTCTTTGTACGTGTTGGAACGCGGGTCGGCGCGGGCGAAGCGCTCGCCCAATTGGATACGTCGGGCTTATCGCTGTCGACGCAACAGGCGGAGGCGGACGCTCGAGCCGCCGCTGCATCCGCGCGCCAGGCCTCCGTGGATCGCACAAGTACGAAGATCGCCGTCGATGAAGCGGCCGTGAGGCGCGCGCAAACGTTATACGCGGCCGGCGTTGCGGCGCGCAAAGACATCGAAGCGGCCATGGCGCAGTTGGCGGCGGATCGTGCGGAGTCGCAAGCCGGCATGGCCGGTCGTTCGGTGGCCGGCGCCCAAGCGCAGAGCGCGGCCGTCCGCGTTGCGGTTACGCAAAGAGATCTCTCGAATGGCACCTTGCGCTCGCCCATCGATGGGGTCGTCGTCGGTATTCTCAAACATCCAGGCGAATCTGTTGACCCATCGACCCCGGTCCTCGCGATCGGTCCGCAATCCGAACATACCGTAACGCTTGACGTATCGGCCGCGGATGCCACGCGCGTACACAACGGCGCGCGCGTCCACATCGAGGTTATCGGGACCGCTTTGCGCAGCGAGGGCCGCGTTATCGGCCTTACGAATTCGCTCGACCCATCGACGCAGAGCGCGACGGTGGTGGTCTCGGGCATCCCATCCGGAGCGCCGGCCGGCGCGGTAGTGAACGCGACCATCGATGTCGGCACGGTTCGCGGGATCATCATACCGCAGACCGCCGTGGTGCAGGATCCGCAGACGGGGAAGACGCTCGTCTTCGTGCAGGCGCGTCAAAAGGATGGTACGCTTCGCTTCGAGCAGCGCACCGTTGTCGTAGCGGTCGACGACGGGTCGAAAGCGGTGATTTCATCGGGCCTGCGGCGAGACGAACGGGTTGCTGCAGAGGGTGCTTTTGCGCTCTTGGCGCCTTCGTCCGGCTCCTAGCGCGAGGGGCGCGCGCGCGCACGTCTGGATCTCCGGACCGCGGCCGCAACGTCATGCGCCCGTGCGAGTAGTCGAAACCGATGCGGAAATGCCGCAAGAATCCATCGCCGAGGTGCCCGTCGGCGGTGCCGCGCAATATTTGCGTGGTACCGATGTGCTGCGAGGCGACATCGTACACGCCGATTTGCACCTGCGGAATATCGCCCAGCAACTCAACGCTGTCGCCACCTATCCCCGAGACGGGAGCTGTCGTTAGGGGCTTAAACAGATCGGTGTGCTGTGTGTAATACGGATACGAGAGATTGATCGTCGATTCGTCGCCCGTATCGATTGCCAGGGACGCCAGCGTATCGCCCAAGCGCACGGGAACGACGGGGACAAAATTCTCAAAACCGAGCGCGATGCTCGTGACGCCGTCTGCCGCGGAATCTGGCCGAAACTCAAGCGTGTGCGCTGCGTAATCGATGGTCACCGCCGACGTTGCCAAGACGTCCGCACCAACCACGACGTCGTATCCATAGCGATGAATGTCGTTGAGAACCGCATAATTGGCTTGCGCAAATTCCATACCGGCAAGGACGAGCGGACCGGTGCGCACGATTTCCGTCGCGTATCGGCCAAGCCCGCGCACCTCGAACGCACCGATGGGTGCCAGATGCAGTTGCTCCGAAAGTTCCAGGCTGATCGAAATGCCAGAGTTTCCCGAATCGATCAAACACCTGGTCGCGGCGCCGCCTAGCGTACAGGCGGCGATCGGCGTGTCGGTGTGCGGATCCAGCGATGCGCTTGCATCCGAGCGTCTACGCGACGCCAATCCGCGCGGCATTTCCATCGGCGTACCGTCGACGGCGCGTGAATCGTACCGTACGATCGATTGACCGTTCCGCGCGTACCGAAATGGAAGAACGACATCGCCCACCTTGCGGTAGCTTTCGAAACGGAGAAACTCGTCGCCATTGACGTCGCGCAGCCCGGAAAGGAGCCACGTATGTGGATCGACGTAGACTTCAAGGGGAATCGAATCCGTGTTTTCGACGACGAGCTTGCGATACGAGATACCCGCCTCCGCCGCAGTACCCGCATCGTCGATACGACCACCGTACGCTTCAAAGGACGGGTCGAGAAACGCTCCGCTTAAAATGGTGTGCAGCGCGCGAAGATGGAGGTTCGTTCCACCGCTACGAGGTAGCGCCGTTCCGTTCATATTGACCGCGTAGTAACGGTAACCGTCGAAATACGCGCCGGTGCAAATGGCGCCATTGCATTGCGAGGACGCAAAGCGTACGCTTTGCGTGTCGTCGCGCACGGGAGGGTCGCCCTTGCGGACCCGAGCGTAACTCACGATGTGCCGCATGTAGACCGGTCCGGCCGCCGCGCGCATGTGGCTCAAAATTGCGGGCAAAGACGGCGCACGCGCCTCGCCGAGCGTGGCGAGGGCAACTGCGCAGAGCAACCCCGCTTCGCTGGCGAATCGCATCTTATGGATTTCGAGCTCCTAGACGGCTATCTTCTCGACGGCGTCCCCTCCAAGCACGAATTGGTGGAGGGTTTGGAACGGGACCCGAGCCGGGCGCCCGGTGCCGCCGCATTTTATCAAGGAATCGCCCTGCTCAAAGAGCGCGTTCCCGACCTGTCACTCATGGCATTGAGGCTCGTGTCCGCCGGCTTGCCGGCCGACGATTCGACCGTCGTTCGGCTCCGTTCGGTGGTCGAGCGGGCGCGGGCCAAGGGGCCCGACGGCGAGCGCGCCCGTAGCGAATATCATGAGATCTTGGGCAAAAGCGGAAGACAAAGTGACGTCGAATGCTAACGAATGTGTGGCCCGGCTTCGTTGTACGTAGCGTCATGGCTTTCGTTCGTTCTCTTTTCGGGATACTCAATGTGGCGGCGCTTTGCGCGGCCGCGGCTACGCCTGCGCTGGCCGACCCCCCACCTTGGGCGGACGGGCACTCCCAGGCGTCACCTGGCATTTTTAGCAATTCTTCGTCGGGCGACCGCGCGACCGATCGCGGCGTGCTTCACGGGCGCATCGTCGGGGTGGATTATTCCAACGGCTCGCTGGTCTTGACAACGGGGCACGGCCGGACGGAAGCGGTTCAAGTCACTCCCGGAACGAGCATTTTTTTCGGCCGCGACGGTTTTGCTACGCTTTCAGACCTGACCCGCGGTAGGATGGTCGACGTTTTTGTCAGTCAGATTGCCGGCCGCCTGGTCGCCCAGATCATCCGAATTAAGTAGATCTTGCCCGCTCTTTCCGCCCAAGGCCTTCGGAAAGAGTTTGCGCGAGGGGGGCGCCGTTGCGTTGCCCTCGATGACGCGTCGCTATTCGCCGCCGAAGGAAGCACCCTCGTCGTCCTGGGAGCCTCTGGGGCAGGCAAGAGCACCCTTTTGCGCGTGCTCGCGGGTCTCGAGCGCCCCGACTCAGGCAAGGTAACGATTGGCGCTCTTGACGTAACCTCGATCGCCGCGGAAGATCGCCGCATCGCGCTCGTCCTTCAAGAAGATGGTCTCTTTCCGCATATGCGCGTCGACGCCAACCTTGCGTTCTCGCCGCGTTTGCCCATTGGCGGACGGACCGAAAAAACACGAGCCGTAACGCGCGGCCTTGAAATCGAAGCCCTGCTGCGGGCGAAGCCGCGCCAACTCTCCGGTGGCGAACGCCAACGCGTGGCGCTCGCTCGCGCGATCCTCAGCGACCCGGACGTGCTGCTGCTCGACGAGCCGCTCGCGCACCTGGACCCGCCGCTGCGCGCGCGCATCCGTTTGCAACTCGCGTCGCTACGCGACGCGTTTCACGGCCCCATCGTCTACGTTACACATGACCACGCCGAAGCGCTTGCGCTGGGAGATCGCGTCGCCGTGTTGATCCAAGGAAAAATTGAGCAGTGCGATCGGCCGGAGCGCGTGTACGAGAACCCCGCGACGCTGGATGTCGCTCGATTTTTTGGAAATCCCGGGATGAATATCGTGCCGGACGCCTCGCGTTGTATCGGGGTTCGTGCAGAAAACGTGCGTATCGACGCGGCATCCGCTCGCCGCTCGTACGTTCGCCGCTACGAGTGGGTGGGTGCCGATGCGTATGTGTTTTGCAAGGCGCCGTGGGGAGAGGTCATCGCTCGCGTTTCGTCCGTCGCGCCTCAACTCGCCGTGGGGGAAGAAGTCGGGCTGTCGTTCGCGCCTGGTTCTGAAAGATATTTCGATTCGCGCACGGGGCGCTCGCTGAATCCCTGAAGTAACCGCGGATTTGAGGGAGAATGCAAAACCGATGGATGTTCGCAAGCTCGCTGCCGGAGTCGTGTGCGTCGGCTTCGATGGGTACGAATTTCCGGCGAGCTTTCGCGAACGTCTGCGGACCGTGCCCCTCGCCGGCTGGATACTTTTCGGGCGCAACGTGCGAACGCTCGATCAAACCCGAGCGCTGACGGACGAGATTCGCGACGCGTACGCGGGCAGTGCGACACCGATCGTCGCGATCGACCAAGAAGGCGGGCGCGTCGCGCGCTTGCGCGAGGGCGTTGAAGAGATTCCGTCCATGCTTGCTTTGGCGGCTACGGGCGACGAAGGTATCGCCAAAAATGCGGGCGAGCAGGTAGCTTTCGATCTGCGGCGCGCAGGGATAAGCCTCGATTTCGCTCCGGTGCTGGACCTCGCATTGTTCGCGCAAAATACCGTCATCGGCACGCGCTCTTTTGGCGACAATCCCGATAAGGTCGCGACGCTGGCGGGCGCGTTCGCCGACGGTATGCGCGTTCAAAACATCGTACCAACCTTCAAACATTTTCCCGGGCACGGGTCTACCGCCGTCGATTCGCATTTGGACTTGCCTGCAGTCGACGTCGAGGAATCGCTCCTGCGCTCGCGCGACCTCATTCCTTTCGCCCGGCTTTTGCCGGCTGCGGAGGCCGTGATGACGGCGCATATCGTCACCCGAGCGTTTGACGAGGATCTTCCCGCGACCCTATCCTCCCGGATTCTGACGGATGTCTTACGTCGCGAGCTCAGATTTCGGGGTGTCTGTTTTACCGATTGCCTGCAAATGGACGCGATTGCAAAACACTTCGGCGTGGCGGCCGGTGCGGTTCGTGCGATTGTCGCGGGTGCGGACTGCGTGCTGATCAGTCACTCGATGGATCTTGCCGAGGCCGCGGTCGAAGCCATCGAACGAGCTGTCGAATCCGAGACGCTCTCTCTCGACCGCTTAACGCAGGCCTACGCTCGCATGGAGCGACTGCGCGCTCGGCTCGCCGCACCGCTTCCAATAAATACGCCGCCGCCACATTCCGGCATCGGCGAACGCATCGGCCGCATCGCCGTTACGCGCATCCGAGGCGACGCCCACGCCGATCCAGCGCGTTGCGCCGTCGTCTCTTTCGAGGGCGCTACCACGGAGGGCGTTGTCGGAACGCACACCCTGCACCACGCACTCGGCGGCGACCGCGTGGACATTCAACAATTTCAGCTCGCTTTGGAACCAGCCGCGTCATCGGTGACGCACGTCTTGGAGACGTTGACCCGCCTTGGAAAGCGGCCGATCCTGATCGCGCGCCGCGCGCACGTGTATGAGCGTCAGGCGGACTCGATCGAACAGCTTATCTCGGCCTTTCCGGATGCGATCCTGGTTTCGGCTCGGGAACCATTCGACGCGTTTGCGTTTCCGAACGCGCGGAACGTGCTGTGCACGTATGGCGACGACGCTCCGTCGATGGCGGGCCTCGAGTCGGTGCTTTTCGGGGGTGGCGTACCCCTTGGCCGCTTGCCGCTAACGATGGTGGTCTCCTGAAGCGCGTCGACGCGCTGCTGCGGCGGGCGAGCGGGAACGTCTTTACGGCCGCCGTCGCTCGTATCGAGTACCGCGGCGAAAACGTGTTCGAGCGAGCCTATGGATGGACGCGTGGCGACCGGCGCCGTCAACCGATTTTCGTAGACACGCGGTTCGATCTTGCGTCGCTCACAAAAATCTTTATTTCAACCTTGGCGTTAGCCGCCGTCGCGCAGGGTGATCTCCCGCTGGACGAATCCCTCGTTCCATGGTTCCCGCAGTGGCGGGACACGCCGCGCGCCGCAATAACGCTGCGTGACTTGTTAGCGCACGATTCGGGAATGCATTCCGGGGCAGACTACCGGGTGTTGCTCGATCGAGACATCATCGAATTCACCTTGGAACGCGAGCTCGCGGCGCCCGTAAGAGAGCGGGTGATCTATAGCGATCTCGGATTTATTACGCTCGGCGAATTGCTTTCGCGTCGTGCCGGAACGGATTTGCAAACGGTGCTCGCGCGGGGCGCCGATGCGGTCGGGCGAGCTACGGTCGCCTATCGTCCGCACCCCCGGATGTGGCCCGCGATTCCGGCGACGGAGGACGACGGCTGGCGGGGGCGCGTTCAGGGCTTCGTGCACGATGAGAAAGCGTACTTGCTGGGCGGCGTGGCGGGCCACGCTGGGCTGTTTGGATCGGCGGCCGGTGTCGCACGACTCTCGCAAACCTATCTTGCGCCGCTTTGCGGAAGAGTGACCCTATCTGGATTGCCGCACCAGCTGATCGAGGCCGCTACGAGCGAACAAGCGCCGGATGCCATCCTGCGACGCGGTTTAGGTTGGGCTTTAAAAACGTCGGACGAAAATTCTTGCGGCCGGCACTTTTCGGCGAATACGTTCGGACACACTGGATTCGTCGGGACGTGCGTGTGGGCCGACCCAAAGCGCGATGTGCTCGGCGTTTTGTTGACCAATAGCGTGTATTTCGGCCGATCGGACACGCGCGATTTGCGCGCCGCGTTCTACGAGGGTCTTATTGAAGATTTGGGCCTCACGTGATCGCGGTCGGTTTAATGAGCGGCACGTCGCTCGACGGAATCGATGCGGCACTCGTACGTATCGAACCAACGGCCGAGAGCTATGCAATCGACTTGCTGGATTTTCAAACGCACGTGTTCGATTCGGATCTGAATCGGCGGCTCCGCGATGCGCTGCCACCCAGCTCCGGATCGGTCACGATCGCGGCCCAATTGCATCGCGATCTCGGAAACGCTTTTGCGGCCGCTGCCGAATCGGTCGTCGGCGGGCATTCGATCGACTACGCCGCTTCGCACGGGCAGACCGTTTGGCACGACGGACCGCACCACGTCAGCCTGCAAATCGGCGATCCCTTTGCAATCCGCGAAGCGCTTTCCGCTACGGTGTGCTTCGATTTCCGCTCCGCCGACCTGGCGGCGGGGGGATGTGGCGCTCCGCTCGTTCCCTACGTGGACGCATTGTTGCTCGGTAGTACACATGAAGATCGCATCGCCGTCAACCTCGGTGGAATCGCAAACATAACCGTTGTTCCTCGGCAGGGTGACGTGATCGCCTTCGACTCGGGCCCCGCGAACATGCTGATCGACGCCTTCGTGAGTGAACGTACGATGAACAGAAGTGCATATGACGACGCCGGCGCGTCGGCCCTCGCCGGGAAGGTTGATGCGGGACTGCTCTCGTCGATGCTTCGCGACCCGTACTTTTCCGGGCCGGCGCCAAAATCCACGGGAAGGGAACGATTCGGCAAACAGTTCCTTGATGAGCGCGCGGCGGATTTCCAGGGCCTGTCGCTTGAGGATGGCGCGGCGACGCTCGCCGAGCTGACTGCGGCCAGCGTTGCGGACGCGATCCGGCAGCACGCTCGCGCAGGAGCGCGCATTTTTGTCAGCGGCGGCGGCGCACAGAACGGCGCGATCATGCGCGCCCTAGAACAGCGGCTTCCGGATTTTTCCGTCGAAAAGACGAGCCGCATGAACCTGGATCCGGATGCCAAGGAAGCGATCGCATTCGCCGTGCTCGGCTACGAGACACTTCGCGGGCGGGCATCAAACGTTCCTCGAGTGACGGGAGCGAACCGGGCCGTGCCGCTCGGAGCGATTGCCCCATTCAACTTGCGATCGCTTCTTTCCAAGATGGATGCCGAATGCGCATCGCTGTAGGCGTAGACGCCGGCGGAACGTCGACCGTGGCCGCCGTCTCCGGCGACGGCGACCTGCTTCGCAAGCGCAATGGGCCGCCCTCGAATGCAAGTTCGCACGGCATTCGTACCGCGGGCACGGCGATCGCGGATACGATTCTCGAGTCGCTCGAGGGCGCGTCGCCAAACGCCATCTATGTCGGTGCCGCTGGAGCCGGTCGCACCGAGGTTGCGCGAGAGCTGGAAATCTTTCTGCTTGGGCGGTTTCCAAACGCCGCAATTCACGTGCGGGACGACGCGCATATCGCGTTGCGAGCCGGCGTTCCACACGGCGACGCGAGCGTGTTGGTGGCCGGTACCGGCTCGATCGCATACGCGGAAGTGGGCGCCGAATGTTTTCGCAGTGGTGGCTACGGCTATCTCGTGGGCGACGACGGTTCGGGTTTTTCGATCGGTGCCGCCGCCATCAAACACGTCTTACGCACGCACGACGGCCGGGTCCCACGCGACGATTTCGCGGATGCGATCGAAAAGCAATTGGACGCGCGTTCGCCGATGGACATCCTCGATCGCGTGTACGCAGGCGAAGGCGCGGTTGCCCTAGTGGCATCGCTCGCGCCCGTCGTCTTGGAATTGGCAAATTCAGGTGCCCGTTTCGCCGCAAGGATCGTCCAGCAGGCCGCATTGGACCTTTCCGATCTTCTCAAAGGACTCGCCAAGCGATCGGGAATCGGCGGCAGTTCGCCGATCGTCTTCGCCGGTGGGTTGTTGCGCGAGAATAGCATGCTCAGCTTCCTGGTCGAGTCTCGTCTTCACAGCGATTTGCCGGACATGGCGATTCATAAAAATGCAATCGATCCGGCCCTTTGCGCGATGTCGCTTGCCGACCGGCTTGCCTGTGGTGCGCCGACGTGAGTGAGGCGTTGCATCTTCCGCAGACCGAAGCGGTTAATCCCAAAACGGCCGGACTCGACGAGCTATCGTCGGTCGAACTCGTGCGCGTTTTGGCTCAGGAACAGCAGTCGGCAACGGACGCTGTCGTGGCACAGGCGCAACGCCTTGCTATCGCCGTGGACGCAATTAGCGCACGTCTCTCCGCCGGCGGAACGCTGCATTACGTGGGCGCGGGCACGAGCGGACGCATCGGCTACCTCGATGCCTCGGAAATGCCGCCCACCTTTGGAACGGATCCGGCACTCGTACGGGGACACATCGCGGGCGGAACGGTGGCGCTCACGCGTGCCGTCGAGGGTGCCGAGGACGACGGGAACGCCGGAGCGGATGAGATGCGCGGCAACGTCCGCGCGGGAGACGCGGTCGTCGGCGTTTCCGCTAGCGGCGGCGCGGCGTACGTCGTGCGCGCGATCGAAACCGCGCGCGAACTTGGCGCCTGGACGCTCGGCGTCAGCAACAGCGACGACTCGCTACTGCTTCGAGCGGCCGACCTTGCGATTTGGCTTTCGACGGGGCCCGAGCCCTTGGCGGGATCGACGCGACTGAAAGCGGGCACGTCTCAGAAGATTCTCCTGAACACCCTATCGACGGCGGTGATGGTGCGGCTTGGCAAAGTCTACGATAACCTTATGGTCGACGTCGTTGCGACCAACGTCAAGCTTCGCCGCCGCGCGCTGCGTCTGGTGATGCGTTTGAGTTCCGTGGACGAACTGACGGCACAAACGCTCTTGGAAGCCGCCGCCGGCAATGTAAAAGTCGCCGCGGTCATGGGATGCAAGAACGTCGATGCCGCAAGAGCCCGGGAAATCCTCGAGCGCTGCGGCGGTTATCTGCGTAAGGCGTTATCCTAAGGGGTACAGACTCGTCAGGAGGACTTCATTATGCGTCTTTTTCTCGGTTTAGCCGTTGCTTTCGGGCTCGTGCTTGGAACGGTCGCGCCGTCTCTATCCGGTCAGTCCACGCCGCCGGGCGGCAAGTATAAACAATGCCACGGTTATGTCGATCACGTTTCGCTAGCCAACGTGCGGGTCCACTGCGTCGACGGACGTCCCGCGGACCTTTCGTTCCTGTCCTGGCCGAAGTTCGTTAACTTGCCGAGCGGGAAAACGGTTCAAACGAAAGATCTCAAGCGCGGCACCGGCGTTCACGTGCTCTTCACGCAATCGCTTGGCGTGCGCCACGCCTACAAAGTCTTCGTACTCGGGCCGAACGGACACGGCATGTACGGTTTCAAAGGCTAGTTTCAAAACGGAAAATACTCGAAGAGAGGCGAAGGCGCCGCGATGATCGTCGCGGCGTTTTTGTTTGCACTCTTGCGCCCCGTAGCGTTCGTGCCTCTTGATGACCGGCCCGTCACGCGACAGCTTCCACTGTTACTTGGAGCGATCGCCGGACGCCGGATGGTAACGCCGGCGCGCGGCGACGTCGGTAATTATTTAACGCCGGGAAAACCCGACGTCGTATTACGATGGTTAAACGGCCCATCCGCTTCCCGCGCCGATGCATTTGCCGTTTCCACGGATATGCTCGTGTACGGCGGCCTCGTCGCGTCGCGAATACCGGGCGTTACGTTTGCCGACGGGTACGCGCGCCTGCACGAATTCCGCCAGCTCCGAAGACGACATCCTCGTGCCTGGATCGGCGCCTTCGGGACGATCATGCGATTGGCACCGACCGGAATTCCGGCGGTCGGGGCTGCCAAAGACTTTTTTGCCGCGTATCCCACGTGGTCGTACCTCCAAGAATATGCCAACTTGCACGATCCCCCCCTCGCTTCAGAGGCGGACCGCGCGGCAAAATTACGCGGACTCATCGGCGAAGTGACCCTCGGCCAATATCTCGAGACGCGCACGCGCGACTATCAGATCGATGCCACGATTTTGCAGATTGCCGCGAGCGGAGCGATCGACCGCGTCGTCCTCGGGCAGGACGACGCCGGACCGGTTGGCCTGCATATCAAAGATGGGCGAGCGCTCGAGGATCTAGCGCAGCGTCTGCAGTTGGGACCGCGCGCGTCGATCGAGCCCGGCGCCGACGAGTTGGGAATGGCCATGGTTTCTGCGGCTCTCGCGCGCGGCGCAAGATGGACGCCACACGTCGCCGTGCGTTACTCGACTCCGGACGGTGCTACTTTTAACGACCCGCTCGAATTCGCGCCCATCGAGTCCGCCATTAACGCTCTGATCGCGTTGTCCGGTGGCGCTCGCGACGACGCCACGCCGGACCTTTATCTCTACGTGCGCGTGCCGCGAACGACTGGAGTGCAGGATGACGCGCTGTTTGCACGGATGCAAGCCGACCTTGCCGCCGGGCATCGCATCGCTTTTTCGGATATCTCATTTTTGTCGGGATCATTCGTCCCTCAAGCCGCGTTTGCTGAGCGGCTGATCGACGGCGGTTTGATGCAGCAGCTGGACGCGTATTCTTCCTGGAATACCAACGCAAACACCGTCGGCACGGCGTTAGCCGAAGCCGTCGCAGCCGGCGCCGGACGGCGTACGCACACGTATAACGCCTTGGCACATGCGGAGTTCACCTTCGACCGGATCGTCGACGATTATGCGTTTCACGATTTCGTGCGGCCCGACCTCAACCGCTACCTCGATGCCCGCGGCATCAGCGACCACACCTACCTCTTGCGCGACGTTGCGCTCGACGTTTCTCAGCGTAATGACGCCGAGCTTTGGAATCGCGCTCAGGCGCTCTTAAGTCGACTCTACCCGCAATATCACATCGCGGCGATGCATATCACGCTGCCTTGGGACCGGACGTTTGAAACGGAAGTCGAAGCGGCGCTCGCCCCGAATTTGTAGCCGAGTACCGCGGCGCTGACTCTAGCGCACGAGCGAGGAAGCCAACACGAACTGCACGCCTTCGGCCTGCATCTTGGGATAGTATTCGCCGAGCGCCTCGAGCGTAGACGGCCGCGGGTGGCCGATCGCGATTGCGGATCCGTGCGCTTTGGCGACGGCGACCACGCGGTCCAATTGCGCTTTGGTCGCAGCGACCTCCGCGACGTTGTCGAGGAACACGTCGCGCGACGCGTTTGGTACGCCGTCGCTCGCGGCAGTCGCAGCTGCAACCGACGCCGCGTTGGTTCTCGAATCGATAAAGAACAGGCCGTGAGCCTTGACGACGCCCATGACGAGTCGCATGACGCGCGCATCCGCGCTTCCGGCCGACCCTTCGTGATTGTTCACACCGGCTGCGAGCGGTACTTGCGTGAGATCGTCCTCCGTTTGTGCGACGATCTGCGCATCGGCCATGTCCGCCTTCACCTCGCCGCGTCCGGGAAATACGTGCGAGAGCGGCTCCATCGGAAGGTGCAACATGACGCCTTTGCCGGCTGCCTGTGCTTCGCGCGCGATTTCGTGTGTGTAGCGCTCGTGCGGCATCACGGAGAGCGTCAGAGCGATGGGGAGTGCGAGGTAACCCCGTTCGATCGCAGGCCACTGACCGCAATCGTCGATAATGATCGCCACTTGCGGTCCGCTCGTCGGCAGCGGGCTTCGTGACTGTTCCGCGGACGGTGCCTTCGAGGGAGCCGGGGATGAAGTTGGGGTTGGGGCTTCAGTCGTAGCGACACTGCTTTGTGGTTCGGGCAGCGGTTTCGCCGTTGCTTGCGAGAGCGAAACTCGCGGAGCTGCCGGCGTTTCGAGCGAGCTTTCGGACGTCCGGATAAGCCGCGTCGTACCATGCGGGAGGATCGCCCAAATGACGGCCGCCGCAAGTGCGGCGAGCGCTATTAAAAGCCACGCCCGACCTACGCCTGTTCGGACGCGCCGTTTGCGTTTACGGGCCATGCAGTGCGATTACGATTCGGGCTGGCAAAGTTCGATCAGCACGCCGCCCGTGCTTTGCGGATGGAGGAACGCAATGCGATTGCCGTGCGCGCCCTTTCGCGGGGTTTCGTCGATGAGGCGGACGCCGGCCGCTTTGAGTCGCGCCAGCTCGGCTTCTACGTTTTCGACGCGATACGCCGTGTGGTGCAATTTGGTCGCCGCGTTGCCGCGGAATCGCGCGATCGGCGATGCTGCGTCCAAGGGGCGCAGCAGTTCGATCACCGACTCGCCCGCGCGCAACCCGACCACTTCCACGCCCTGATCTGCAATGGTTTCGCGGTAAATTTGCACGAAGCCGAGCGTTTCTTCGTAGAGCCGAAGCGCACTTTCGAGATCGCCCACAACGACGGCCACATGATCGATCTGCATTTATTCGAGCGTCTCCTTCGCGCGATAGGTTCCAAACACTTCGCGCAAGGCGTTGCAGATTTCTCCAACCGTCGCACCGGCATCCACCGCTTCGATAAAATGCGGCATGAGGTTCTCCCGGCTTTTTGCGACCGCTTTGAGGGCGAATAGCCGGGCGGCAACGTCATCATTGTCGCGAGACGCCCTCGCCCGTTGTAGGCGCTCGATCTGCTGGGCTTGGATGGTGTCGTTCACACGTTGAAGCGGAATGCGAGCGGCGGCCTCGGGCTCTTCAAACGCATTCACGCCCACGAGGACGGACTTTCCCGTTTCGATGTCTTGCTGGGCAACGTAAGCTGAGTCCGCGATCCGACCCTGCATCCATCCGCTTTCGATCGCGGCGACGCTGCCGCCCAATGCGTCAACTTCCGCGATCAGGGCGCGGGCGCGCTCGATCAGTTCGTTGGTCAGCGATTCGACATAGAACGAACCCGCCAACGGATCGACCACGTCGGCGACTCCCGATTCAAAGCCGATAATCTGTTGCGTTCTCAGGGCGACTTTTGCGGACTCCGCCGTCGGTATCGAGAGTGCTTCGTCCTTGCCGTTCGTGTGCAGGGACTGCGTGCCGCCCAGTACGGCGGCCAGAGCTTGCAGCGCGACGCGCACGACGTTATTGTCCGGCTCTTGCGCGGTGAGCGTCGAACCGCCCGTCTGCGCGTGGAAGCGCAGCATCTGCGATCGAGGATCAGAACAGCCGAAGTCGTCCCGCACGATGTGCGCCCACAGGTAGCGAGCCGCGCGAAACTTGGCTACCTCTTCGAAAAAATCGTTGTGTGCGTTCCAAAAGAAAGATATTCGGGGGGCGATCGAGTCCAAGTCCAACCCGGAATCGCGTGCGGCTTGCAAATACGCCTTGCCGTTGGCCAGCGTGAAGGCCAGTTCTTCGAGCGCGGTAGAGCCTGCTTCGCGGATGTGATAACCGCTTACCGAGATGGGATTCCATTGCGGCACTTCTCGCGCGCAATACGCCATAACGTCGGTTGCCAAACGCATGGACGCGGCGGGCGGAAAGATGTAGGTTCCGCGAGCGACGTATTCCTTAAGCACGTCGTTTTGCACGGTACCGTTTAGCGAAGCAAAGGGAATGCCGCGCCGCCGCGCGACGGCGAGCAACATGGCAAGGAGGATCGAGGCCGGCGCGTTGATAGTCATGGAGACGCTTACCTCGCCAAGCGGTATGCCGTCGAACAACGTTTCCATATCCGAGACGCTGTCGATGGCGACACCGACTTTGCCGACTTCTCCCAGCGCTTGCGGAGCATCCGAATCGTATCCGAGCTGCGTGGGAAGGTCGAAGGCCACCGAAAGGCCGGTGGTCCCGCGCTCGAGCAAATACCGGTAGCGAGCGTTGGACTCCGCCGCCGTTGCAAACCCCGCGTATTGACGCATCGTCCACAGCCGCCCGCGATACATGTCGGCGCGCACGCCTCTTGCGAAGGGAAATTCGCCGGGAACGCCGAGATCGTGCGGCCTGCCTGCGGCTTTCGTATACATCGGCGCGATCGGAATACCGCTGCCGTTTTCCTTACGTGGCATGGCCGCGCGTCCTCACGGTCCGATGCTTACGAGCGGCGCGTTCGCTTCCACGGTCGCTCCCTTTTGCACGTGGATTTTCGTAGCCGTGCCCTCTTTGTGCGAACGAATTTCGTTCATCATCTTCATCGCCTCGACGACGGCCACAATCTGCCCTTCGGCTATCTTGTCGCCTTGCGCGACAAGCAAGTCTACGATCGATCCGTGCATCGGAGCGACGATATCATTTCCGGCGGTTCCTCCGGAGACGTTGGAGGCGGAAATGCGCGGCGGACGCCGCGTTGGTGCGGTCCTTTTCGCATTCGGCATGTCGAGCAGGCGTACGCGAAAAAGTTTGTCGTTGACTTCGACGCGAATCGTTTCGGCTTCGGCCGCCGGCGGGCCGTTCGCCACGGCCGGCGCATGCGCGGTTTCGGCCGGCACGCCGAAGCCTTCGGACACGAACGACTCGAGCGTCGCGGTGCCATAGGAAGCGTCGATCACTGGGGGATGCAGCGCGAGGGCGTTCAGTAAGGGCAGGGTCGTCGGAACGCCGGCAATATCGTATTCACCGATGGCGCGGCGGAATCGCGCCAGCGCTTGCGCGCGGGTCGGGGCCCACACCACGAGCTTGGCGATCATCGAGTCGTAGTCGGCGCCGACGATAAGCCCGGCGCGAGCCGCAGAATCGACTCGCACGCCGGGACCCGCCGGTTCACGGTACCGGGAGATCGTGCCGGGCGCCGGCCGGAAGTTTCGCGCGGGTTCCTCGGCGTTTACCCGGCCCTCGATGGCGTGCCCGCGGAACGTCACCTCATCCTGCGTAAAGCCCAGCGGTTCGCCCGACGCAACTCGAATTTGCTCCCGTACCAAATCGATGCCGGCGATCATTTCTGAGACCGTGTGCTCGACTTGAATGCGCGTGTTCATCTCCAGAAAATAGAACTCGCCGTTTTGCGCCAAACACTCGATGGTTCCAACCGAATCGTAGGCAATGGCGCGAGCCGCGCGCAGCCCGGCGTCGCGCAGGGCGCTGCGAACGTTGGGATCGATCGTCGCGGGTGCCTCTTCCAGTACTTTTTGATGCCGCCGTTGCAAAGAGCAATCGCGCTCTCCCACGTGCACGACGTTCCCGTGTTTGTCGGCCAACAGCTGGAGTTCGATGTGCTTGGGATTTTCTAAGTAGCGTTCGGCGTAGATGGTGCCGTTTTTGAAATAGGCCTCGGCTTCTCGCCGCGCCGTATCGAAAGCGGCACGAACTTCGTCGAGCGTCTTTGCGATCTTCAGCCCCTTTCCGCCGCCCCCGCCCGACGCTTTGAACGCAATCGGCAGCCCGAAACGTTTGGCCGCGTCGCGTGCGTCCGCTGCGGTTTCGAGCGCTTCGGCGCCGCCGGGAACGACGGGTACGCCGGCCGCGATCATCGCCTGGCGCGCACGAACTTTGTCGCCCATCGCATCGATTGCGTCGGCGTGAGGACCGATCCACACGAGGCCCGCCGAGACGACTGCTCGCGCAAAAGCGGCGTTCTCGGCAAGAAAGCCGTACCCCGGATGCACGCCGTCGGCACCGCTGCGCTGCGCGGCGTCCAGAAATTTCTCAACGTTCAGATAACTTTGCGACGGCGCCGCCGGTCCGAGCAGGTAGGCTTCGTCGGCCATGTCCACGTGCAAAGCGTTGCGATCGGCTTCGGAATACACGGCCACCGTGGCGATACCCATTTCGCGAGCCGTGCGCATGACGCGGATGGCAATCTCGCCGCGGTTGGCGACGAGGATTTTATTCATAGAGCGTCATCGAGATTTTCGTATCGTGCGGCGGCCTTCCATTGCGAGCCGGTGGGTAGCAAAGGGTCGCGATCCAATGAGGCCAGCGCGATCGCGATCGCCGCCAGCTCGTCTTCGTTCACGCCTGCATGTTCGGCGGGAACATGCCCATGGCGTGAAAACCGGCATCGACAAAATGCACGTCGCCCGTAATGTGTTGCGAAAGATCCGACGTCAGGTACACCGCCGTTTTACCGACGTCCTCGGCGGTAATGTTGCACTTGAGGGGCGCGACCAAGGGGACGAGCTCGAGAATCTTACTGAAGCCACCAACTTGACGCGAGCTCGCGGTTTTGATCGGACCGGCAGAAATTGCGTTTACGCGAATGCCGCGCTCGCCGAGGTCGAACGCGAGATAGCGCACGATCGATTCGAGCGCCGCCTTCGCAATTCCGGCGATATTGTAGTTGGGAACGATCGCCGTCGCTCCCAAATAGGTCAGTGCGAGAATCGATGCGCCGTCGTTGAGGCGCTCGCGAAGGGCGGCGGTTAGGGCGATGAGCGAGTAAGACGAGATATCCAGGGCTTTCGCGAATCCATCGCGCGACGTCTCGTAGACCTTTCCGCTGAGGTCTTCCTTATTCACGAAGGCGATCGAATGCACGAGACCGTCCAGTTTCCCAAACGCTTCGAGCTCGCGCGACATGCTTTGCAGCGAAGCGTCGGAAGAAACGTCGCATTCCACGACCGGGCCGCCGCCCAATTCGGCCGCAATCTTTGCCACCTCATCTCTGACACGTTCGCCTTGATAGGTAAACGCGATGCGCGCGCCGTGTTCGTTCATTTGGCGCGCGATGCCGGTCGCGATAGACCAGCGGTTGGCCACGCCCGTGACGAGGATGGTTTTGCCTTCCAGAAGTTTCACGCCGTTTTACTTACCTCAGTGATAGTCAATGTCCCCGTCAAGGGCGGCCCCGTGCGAAGCCGTCGAACCCCGCACGCGCCCGACTCCAAGCGGCAGCACGACGACGCACGCGAGCAGACGAACCAAAAAATGGCGTCGCTTCACCGTGCTCGCTCCAAGGAGATGGGGACGAACGCGCCCGACGCCAGCCCCCGCCGGCCGGTGGCGATAATTTCAACTTGGTAACGGCGTCCGGTGAGGATCGCTGGAATTGACGGCATGCGATATTCCCGTTCGAATTCCTCATACATGCGGCCTGGATAGTCGCGATCGTTCGCGGGGAAGTGGCCTCGCCGGACCGGCGGTATGCCGATCGTCCATATCGCTATGCGGAGGTAGACGCCATCGGTGTCGGGCGTAGCGAAAGCGCGAACGTGCAGCGTTTCCTTCTCTCGAATATGTGCGGGAGTCACCTCTACGCGATAGAGATGCGGGGCTCTACTGGGCTGGCCGTTGCCAAGCTTGGCCGCAAGCAAGACGATTTGCATCTGCCTCGCGATCGCGCGCTGCGCTTCAATCGCGCTTATGTCGATTCGGGAGATCGACTTCGGCAACTCGGGCGGAGGGGATGGCGTGGGCACGATCCATTCGCTCACGAGCGGAGCCGCTGCGCGATCTGTTCTTCCCGAAGCACGAGTGACCGAATAAGCGAAAAATGACGCATGCTTGCCGCGAATACTGCGTGCAGCGCGAGCGAAAGCAAAAAAGCCACGGCGATCCGAATCGCCGACATCTAGAGCGGAATGTTGCCGTGTTTGCGTTTGGGCCGGTCGACGCGTTTGTTTTCGAGCATCTTCAACGACGCGGCCACGACGCGGCGCGTGTCCCGCGCCTCGATGACGTCGTCGACATAGCCGCGCTCGGCCGCGATGTACGGGTTGGCAAAACGCTCGACGTATTCGTCGGTCAATTCGCGCATGCGCGCGATCGGGTCGCTCGCGGCGGCAAGTTCGCGCCGAAAGATGGTTTTGACGGCGCCTTCCGCGCCCATCACGGCGATTTCAGCGCTCGGCCAGGCGAGGTTTACGTCCGCGCGAATGTGCTTGGAAGCCATGACGTCGTATGCGCCGCCGTAGGCCTTGCGCGTGATGATGGTAATTTTCGGAACGGTCGCTTCGGCAAAGGCGTAGAGTAACTTGGCGCCGTGCGCGATGATGCCGCCGTGCTCTTGATCGATGCCGGGCAAGAAGCCGGGGACATCGACGAAGGTGACTAACGGAATGTTAAAGGCGTCGCAGAAGCGGACGAAGCGCGCGGCTTTGATGGAACTCTTTATATCGAGTACGCCTGCGAGCACGTTGGGCTGGTTGCCGACGACGCCAATCGTCTTGCCGCCCATGCGTCCGAATCCGGTGATGATGTTTTGCGCGTATGCTGACTGTATTTCAAAAAAGTCGCCATCGTCGACGACGGGAACGATAACGTCGCGCATGTCGTACGGTTTATTCGGAGCATCTGGAATAACGTCTTCTAATTCCGGTATCGAACGGTCCGCGTCGTCGTCACAATCGTAGGACGGAGCGTCGTCAAGATTATTGGAGGGAAGAAAAGACAGGAGCGTTTGCGCGAGCGCGGTCATCTGATCTTCGTCGGGCGCGGTCAAATGCGCGACGCCACTTTTGGTCGCGTGCGTGGTTGCGCCGCCAAGCGCTTCAAACGTGACGTCTTCACCCGTTACGGTCTTGATAATTTCCGGACCCGTAATAAACATTTGACCGATGCCTTCGGCCATGATGACGAAATCTGTGATGGCCGGCGAGTACACGGCTCCGCCGGCGCATGGCCCCGCGATAAGGCTGATTTGGGGAATGACACCGGAGGCCTGGACGTTGCGCCAAAAAATTTCGGCATATCCGCCGAGGCTCACGACGCCCTCTTGAATGCGCGCTCCGCCGGAATCGTTAATGCCGATCATGGGTGAGCCGGTGCGAACGGCGAAGTCCATAACCTTGCAGATTTTTTCGGCAAAGACTTCGCCGAGCGAGCCGCCTAACACCGTAAAATCTTGAGAAAACAGGAATACCTGCCGGCCGCTAATGCTCGCGTGGCCCGTAACGACGCCGTCGCCGAGAAACTCCCGGTCAGCTAGGCCAAACGCGGTCGAGCGGTGCACGGCGAAGCGGTCGAGTTCCACGAACGATCCCTCGTCGACCAACGCGTCGATGCGTTCGCGCGCCGTTCGTTTGCCGCGTTCGTGTTGTTTGGCAATGGCCTGCGCCCCGGCAGGCTCGAGCGCGAGTTCGCGCTTGCGAAGGAGCTCGGCGGACCGCTCGTCGTGCGTCTTCATGACGTGGCGTCCGTTTGCCGGGTTTGCGCCCTTCCCTTTGCTGCGGGAGAGCCGGCGCGGAGAAGCAGGACGAGGGGTGTCAACAAAAGCGTAATCGCGCCTAAGATGTAAAACGCGTCGGCGAACGCCAGCGTCGCGGCCTGCTGCCCGACCAGCGCGAAAAGCTTCGCCGGTGGCGCGTGGGCCAAGAAACGTTCGACGTTGGTATTGCGTGCGGTGACCGTCGCAGCGAGCGTGTCCAGGTGGGTCGCGGTTCGGCGCCCGATGACGGTGACGAATGTCGCGGTCGAAATCGAGCCGCCCAGCTGTTGGCATAGGCTCAGGAGCGACGTGGCCTTCTGCGTGTCGGGCCCTCTCACGGAGCTTAATACCGCCACCGAAAGGGGCACGAATAGTAAACCGAACCCGATGCCCCCGAGAATAAGTGCCGCAGCGAACGTCGAAAATTGCGAATCGGTCGTTATCACGCGCGCGTTCCACACGTTCGCCGCGGCGACGATGAGAAACCCGATTCCGAGAATGGCCCACGGCTTCGCCTTGAGTTTGTTCAGCAAGATGAGCGTGATCGGGGTCATCGCAGCGATGGCGACCGCTCGCAGCAAAATTGACTCGCCGGAAAGCGTCGCGGTGAAGTTGAGCAAACTCTGCTGAAACTGCGGGGAAAGAATGACGCCGCCAAACAGCGAGAATGCCAGCGCCATCGCCAGCAAGCATCCGGAGGCCACGGTGCGGTTTTTGAGGATGCGCAGATCGACGATCGGATTTTTCGTGCCGCGCAGCTCCCAGTAGATGAAGCCGCAGATGCCGAGGACTGCCACGATTCCCAACGCACGAATCGTGGGATCGGCAAACCAATCGTTGCGCTCGCCTTCGTCGAGAACGTACTGCAGCGATCCGAGGCCCGCCGCGAGAAGCGCCAAGCCGACGCCGTCGATCGATCGCCGCGCCACCCGCACGGGATCTTTTAAGAGCGTGAAGCAGAGAATTGCCGAGGCGATACCCGGAATGATGTTGATGTAGAAGATCCAGTTCCACGAAAGTGCGTCGGTGAGAATTCCGCCGAGGGTGGGCCCGAGGGAGGGCCCAACGACCGCTCCAAGCGCCACGAGCGCCTGGCTCCTTCCAATCTCTTTGGCGGGGAACGTGTCGCGCATGATCGCCTGCCCCGTCGAAATCAGTCCTCCGCCGCACAGTCCCTGAAGGACGCGGAAAAAGATGAGCTCGTCTAGCGAGGAAGCGATGCCGCACAGGGCCGAGGTGAGGGTGAATCCCGCTATGGCCATCACGTAGTAATTGCGCCGGCCGAGAACTTGCTGCAGCCACGGGGTAAGCGGGATGACGATCACGGCGGCAATGATGTAGCCCGTGACGATCCAGGCACCTTCGCTAAAGTTGGCGCCTAAATTTCCTTGAATGGTCGGAAGCGCTACGTTGACGATCGTTGCGTCGAGAACTTGCAACAGCGTCGCGGACATGACCCCAAGCACGATTAGCCAACGCCGGGATCCGTACTCAACTAAGTCTTCATGATTCGCGACTGCGACGGACACGAAAAGGCGTCCTTACCAGATGCCCAGGAGCACCTTCACGTCGTCGCTGGCCATTTCTTTGGGATCCCACGGCGGCGTAAAGGTAATTTCAGCCGTCGCCTTCTTGACGCCCTCAATCGACTTCACTTTGTCTTCGACGGACTGCTTGAACATGGGCCCG
>JALYVW010000017.1:0-568 GCA_030853005.1 Vulcanimicrobiota bacterium | reverse complement strand
CTTCACGCACCTGCTCTACCGTCGGCATGGGTAATCCTCCGCCTCCATCCAACACGCAATCGCGCGCGCCGGTTCCGCGAAGTGATTAGAAGACCGAGCGACGAGGCCTCTTGTTTCTGCCCGGCGTAAGCAACTCATCGATGCGCACCTGGATTGTGGTCGCGACGCTAGCCGCCGCTTGTTTCCAAGCCACACCGGCGTGGGCCGGAATTTCCGTCGCGGGCGGAGGATACAGCTCGTCCTCGCCCGCGGCGACCGGCGCGGCCGTTCTGATCAGCTCCGGAGCTTCGATCCCGGCGGTCCCGCTAGAAGTGCAAGCCACGTTGCTTGCTCCCCTCGCCGGGCGCGGCGGATATGCGCTAACCGGGGAAATCCGTGGATTTACCGGCGGCGGCTTGGGCGGCGCATATATCGGGGCGGGAGCCGGCATCGGCACCCTATCGCGCGACCACACGGCGGGTCCGGTTTTTACGGCTTTTGCCGGGAAATCCATCGCCCCGTTTACCTCTATCGAGCTGCGGGCCTACCGCGCGACCCGGACGGGTGGTGCCACGGCGGGATTTATTGG
>JALYVW010000063.1 GCA_030853005.1 Vulcanimicrobiota bacterium | reverse complement strand
GGCGCACAGCTCGCCACGCCCGCGGACATTAATTTCATGCGCAAGGAAGCGGGCGGCTTGATCTGCATAGCGATGACCGGGCACCGTCTGGACGAACTGCACTTGCCGCAAATGGTCGTCGAAAATAGCGCCGTGCATGAAACGGCGTTTACGGTTTCGGTGGAGGCGCGTGGGCGCACGACGACGGGTATTTCGGCGCACGATCGTGCGGCAACCATCCAAGCGCTCCTGGATCCGCAAACTCGGCCTCCCGACTTACTCCGTCCGGGACATACCTTTCCGCTGCGTGCTCGCGATGGCGGCGTATTGGTGCGAGCGGGGCAAACCGAAGCGTCGGTGGATCTCGCGAGACTCGCGGGCCTCTATCCGTCGGGCGTGATTTGCGAGATCATGGCGGAAGACGGCACGATGGAACGTTTGCCGGGCCTCATTGAATTTGCGAAAAAATATCATTTACGCCTGATTACGGTGAAGGATTTAATCGCACACCGTATGCGTACGGAAAAACTCGTCGGACGCATTGCGGAATTCAATCTCCCCACGGACATCGGCAACTGGAAGGGCTATGCGTATGAAAACGATGTGGACGGAACGACCCACGTGGCCTTGGTCATGGGCGACGTCGGCGACGGAAAAGACATCTTGGTGCGCGTACATTCGGAATGCCTTACCGGCGACGCGCTACATTCAATTCGTTGCGACTGCGCCGCACAACGCGACGGCGCTATGGCGGTGATCGCTAAAGAGGGTCGCGGCGTCCTGCTCTATTTGCGACAAGAAGGCCGCGGCATCGGCCTTGCCAACAAACTGCGCGCGTATCAACTCCAGGATGCCGGTGCCGATACGGTCGAGGCGAATCTCGCCCTCGGCCTTCCCGTGGACAAGCGAGACTACGGCATCGGATCGCAAATTCTCGTCGACCTTGGCGTGCGCGAGATGCGCATCATTACCAACAATCCAAGAAAAATTCACGGACTTGAAGGGTACGGCTTGCGCATCGTCGGCCGCGTTCCGATTCAAACGGTGCCGACCGCATTCAATAAACAGTACATCAGCACGAAGCGCAAAAAGCTCGGCCATATGTTTGATACCGAGGTAACTCCGGCGTGAAAAGTGATCGGAAGGCGTCGAAACCGCTCGATTGCGCGGGGAAAACATTTGCGATCGTCAGCGCGCGCTTTTATGCTGACATAGCGGATTGGCTAGAAGCAGGCGCACGTCGGGCGCTTAAAGATTGTTCGGTGCACGATGAAGATATCGCGCTTTACCACGTACCCGGCTGCTTCGAACTACCGTTGGCGGCAAGCCGGCTCTTGGCGAGCGACCCCGATTTGGACGCCGTCGTTGCCTTGGGCGCAGTGGTTCGCGGCGAGACGCCGCATTTCAATTACGTGGCCGGCGAGTGCGCGCGTGGAATCATGAACGTGCAGCTTTCCACGAGGGCCCCCATTGGGTTCGGCGTTCTCACGACCGAAACGCTGGAACAAGCCCGGCATCGAGCCGACCCGGAGCGGGGAAACAAGGGGTACGAGGCGGCACTAGCCGCGGCCGCGCTTTTGCACGTTCCCCGGGAACCCGAGGCGCGGCCGGTCGGCTTCCGCCGGACGTAGCCGGGATCGGCGCCTCCTCCACCGAGCGAGCGAGGACTTGGCCCGGTGGGAGGCGCAATACCGTTCCCCGAGGTTTTTCGTGGAAGGGGTCGATCTTGGAAGACAAGCAGCTGCCGTGTAAAGAATGCGGCCACACCTTCATTTTCTCCGTTCGCGACCAGACGTTCTACGCGGAGAAAGGGTTCGTGAACGAGCCGCAGCGTTGCCGGGATTGCCGAATGGCACGCAAAGGCCAGGGCGCACCCGGACAATCGAGCGGCGCGCATGTGAATTTCGAAACCGTGTGCGCTGACTGCGGAATGCAGACGACCGTCCCGTTCCGCCCGCGAGGTGACCGCCCGGTCTACTGTCGCGCATGCTTCATGGCTCACGCTCCGGTGGCGGCGGTCTAGCGGCAGTAACCCGTTTTCGCGCGACCGAATGCGAGACGCATGGAAAATGCGTCGACCGCTTCGGTTGCGTGGGATGACGGAGCGATCGCCTATCTCGATCAGCGACTCTTGCCGCACGAAGAGCGTTACGAGCGAGCGCGTTCGGTTGACGATGTCGTGGAGGTTATCGCCACCCTGGCGGTTCGCGGCGCGCCGGCGATCGGCGCGTTCGGCGCGTATGGCGTCGCACTCGCGAAGCGCCTTCACCCCAATCCGGACATATTCGCTACCGCCGTCGCCCGCATTCGCGCCGCCCGGCCCACTGCCGTAAACCTGATGTGGGCGGTCGATCGCGCGTCGGTCGCCGACGATCCGCTTGAGGAAGCGCACGCTATTGCACGCGAACAGTTGATCGTCGATCGCGCGATCGTCGAATCCGCCTCCGCGATGTTCCCCAAGAACGCTCGCGTCCTCACCCACTGCAACACCGGCGGCATTGCGACGGCGGGTGAGGGGACGGCGCTTGGCGCCATCATTGCGGCTTTCAAAATTGGCAAAATCGCGCGCGTGTACGTTGACGAAACGCGGCCGCTTTTGCAAGGCGCGCGTTTGACGACCTACGAGCTCGCACGAGCGGGTGTCGAGCACGTTCTCTTGCCCGACGCCGCAGCCGGCATCGCTATGCAACGCGAACGCATCGATCTGGTGATCGTCGGAGCAGATCGCATCGCGCGCAACGGCGACACGGCCAATAAAATCGGCACATACATGCTCGCCATCGCGGCAGCGCACCACGGGATCCCATTTTACGTCGCCGCGCCGCGCTCCACATTTGACTTTTCGCTCGAATCGGGCGCGGGCATTCCGGTGGAAGAGCGCGCGTCCGAGGAGGTGACGTCATTTGCGGGAATTCGCGTGGCGCCCGAAGGGACCCGTGCTTACAATCCGGCGTTCGACGTGACGCCCGGGCGGCTCGTTACCGCGTTTGTTACCGAGTATGGCGTGGTACGCGCTCCCTACGACGAGGCAATACCCGACCTGCAGACGCGGCCGAACCTCGCGGCGTTGAGTCGCGCGTGAAATATTACGACTTCCTCGACAAATCACCGGCTATCGGGAAACTCGTCATCGTTGAGGGGACGGAACGCGTTCTCGCGGAGCAGGCCCTCGAAGCGCTCGTCGAACGGGTGCTGCCCGCCGACGTCCGCGACCTGAATTACGCTCGGTTTGCGGCCTCCGAACTCGGGGACGCGTCGCGCGTGAGCGAAGCCGCGCAGGCCATGCCCTTCCTCGCGGGATCGCGTGTCACGGTTGTTGCCGATACGCAAACGCTCAAAGCGCAAATGCGCCGCGACGTATGGGCGGTAGCGGAGACCGTGCCCGAAGGCAACACGCTCGTCCTCCTCGATCTGCTTTCGCCACGCTCCCAACGGCCGCAATCTTTCGGATCGCTCGCCGGACGATCGGCGTTGCGCATCGACACAACCGCAAACGACGAGGTTCGGGCGCGGTTCGTTCAAGAGACGCTCACGCGATTGGGTGCGAGTGCCGACTCGCGCGCCGTCGACGCATTGGTACGCTCCGGTGCGGATTTAGCAGCCCTACGCAACGATCTTGAAAAACTCGCCTTGGGCGGCCGCCTCATCACCTATAAAGATCTGGAAAGCGACAGCTTATCCATCGAAGATCCGAAGGCGTACCTGTTTGCCGGAGCCTTGGTTGAGGGAAAGGTTGCCGATGCGTTGGCGATTGCCGGGGAGCTGTTCGCCAACGATCCACGCGGCGCGGGAATTCCGCTCATCAGCGCGTTGGCTACGGAATGCGGCCTGCTGTGGGAAATGTCGCGTCCCGGAGGCACCCTGCCAGCCCGGGCGAAGTGGCGCGAGCGCTTCCTGCGGCCGGTTGCAGCGCGCGTCGGCGAACGCCGCGCGCGGGCGGCGTACGAACGGGCCGTGCGCGGCTTCGAATCGATCGTGACCGGCGCGATCGACGACCCGAAACTCCTCGTGGAAATGCTCGCTGCGGAGCTCTCGGGGATGTCCGCAACGAGGCGGCGCTAATCCGCAAGGCGAACGGCCAGCAGAGTTCCATGGAGTATTTGCAGTATGCTTCGCCGTTCTCGTGGAGATATGGGCGAGCCGAGCTTCGCTCGTTGTTCTCCGAGCACGAACGCCGCCGACTATGGCGCCAAGTTTGGGTTGCGCTGGCCCACGCGCAGGGTGAGGCTGGGCTGGTTACGGAGGAAGAGATTGCCGACTTAGAGCGGCACGCCGGCGATATCAATATCGAGGCGGCGCTCGCCATCGAGCGAGAAATCCATCACGATCTGATGGCCGAAATTCGCGTGTTCGCTTCTCAGGCAAAGGTGGGCGGTGGAAAAATCCACCTCGGCGCGACGTCCATGGACATTGAAGATACCGTCGAGACCTACCGCATGCGAATCGGAATCGCGTCGTTGGGAGAATCGCTGCACGCACTCCTTGCGATGCTTGCGATCAAAATCCGCGAACACGCGGACACCGTCTGCATGGGATTTACGCATCTGCAGCCAGCCGAACCAACGACCCTTGGCTACCGCTTTGCGATTTATGCCCAAGATCTGTTAATCGATGAAGGTGCGCTTCGGTTCGTTTTCGAGCAACTGACGGCTAAGGGCATGCGCGGCGCTGTTGGTACCGCGGCATCGTACGAACACTTGTACAACAACAAGGGCGGATCGGCAGCGATGGAAGCCGCGGTACTCAACCGGTTCGGACTGCAAGCCAGAGATGTTTCCACGCAAACCTATCCGCGCAAATTAGACTACCTCTTGCTGAGCACGCTTGCCGGGGTCGGCGCGTCGCTTTCCAAGTTTGCCGCGGACATTCGCATCTTGAGCTCGCCCGAATTCGGCGAGGTATTTGAGCCGTTCGGCAGTTCCCAGGTGGGCAGCTCGGCCATGCCTTTCAAGCGAAACCCCATCCTGTGCGAACGGATCGATTCGCTCGCGC
The DNA here is from genome assembly GCA_030853005.1 of Vulcanimicrobiota bacterium. Lineage (GTDB taxonomy): Bacteria > Vulcanimicrobiota > Vulcanimicrobiia > Vulcanimicrobiales > Vulcanimicrobiaceae > JALYVW01. The sequence goes on along the minus strand of JALYVW010000063.1, from coordinate 5,148 downwards.
GACTGCTCCCGGCCTATGCGGATGTCGCATGGCAAAACGCGTCGACGAATTATCTGGAGCGCACGCTCGACGATTCGGCCAACCGCCGCACGATTTTGCCCGAAGCGTTCCTGTGCGTGGACGAACTGCTGTCGCTCGCGAGCAAAGTCGTTGGAGGACTTCGCGTCGACGCGCGCCGGATCGCCGAAAACTTGCGCACGTATGGCCCGTTTGCGGGCACTGAAGCGGTCCTCATGGAGGCCGTTCGCGCCGGAGCCGATCGTCAAGCGATGCACGAAGCCCTTCGAAATGCGGCGATGGAATCGTGGGACGCGATCGCTCAAGGAAAGGTCAATCCGCTTGGCCGGCTGCTGTCAGAGGACAGAGACCTTACGGCCCAGGTTGACCCGGCTGAAATTCGCCGCATGCTGGAACCGGGGACGCACGTCGGCACCGCTCCGGTCCGCGCGCGCGATCTTGCCGCAAAGATCGAGTCACTTTCCGCATTTCCCCAGCAAAAACGCGCCGAATGACGCCGCGACGCTTGTATCGTAGAGGAGTTGAGTCCCATTAATAAATCGATCGAAATCGCACGCGGTAAGACGAAGGTGCTCTACGAGCAGGCCGGACAACCCGACATGCTGATCGTCAAACAAACGGATTCGCTATCGGCCGGCGACGGCGCGCGCCGCAACGAGATTCTCGGCAAAGGTCGTCTCGCGGCGCAGACCACATCGCGGGTGTTCCGGCTGCTAAATCTTTGTGGCCTGCCGACTCACTTCGCCAACGGCGGCGAGGATGACGACGACAACGAGATGCTCGTGCGGCGGTGCAATATGATTCCGCTCGAGGTGGTCACGCGTGGCGTCGTAGCGGGTTCGCTCGCAAAGCGCAATCCGGGCATGCAGCGCGGCGCGCTGCTGGTTCCGCGCATGGTAGAGTTCTTTTTTAAAGACGATGCCAACCACGATCCGCTGATCGGCCCCGATCAGATTGCGGCTCAAGGTATCGCCTCTCCACCGGAAATCGCGGCGATGAACGAAATCGCACGTCTAACGTTCGAAATTCTCGCACACGCTTGGCGCAAGCGCGACGTACTGCTCGTCGATCTCAAACTCGAGTTCGGCCGCTTAACGAGCGGCGAAAACAAGGGGCAACTCGTGATTGCGGACGTCATCGACAACGACTCGTGGCGCATTTGGCCGCAGGGCCGTGAAGACCAGATGCTCGATAAACAACTCTATCGCAATCTGGAGACCGTCGACGACGCGTCGCTGGCGCTTGTAAAACTAGCGTACGAGCAAGTCTCGGAGATGGTGGGCCCGTTCCCGACCATGCGCCCGGGAATGGTTGCGGTCATTTCCGACTCACCCGAGGGAATGGAGCGCAATAATACCGTGGCGCAGGCGCTTGCGCAGTTCGGCTTACCGGTGGTTCGTCACGTCGCCAGCGCGACCAAGACGCCGGCCTTCGTGTTGCAGCTCGTGCAGCAGCACGACGCGACGTTTCCGCGCCTCGTGTATATCGCGATGGGTTCGCAGGACCGCGCGTTAGCGGCCATGTTGGAGAGCACGACGACGAACCCGGTGCTCGACGGCGACGGCGATCCGAGCACGGTTGCCCTCGCATGCGCGAAGATCTTCGCCCTAGAGGACACGGTGTTGTTCGGCCGGACTTTGCTCGTGCAGACGAACGTCCGCTCTGCGGTCGCACAAGCAGACGCCCAACTCAATCCTCCGCAAAATGGTGTCGGCGTACGTCTTGCCTGATTTCTCGGTTACCGCGCTCGACGATGCCGCGCTAGAGCGGGCGGCGCGCCAGAGCGGCCTCGCGCTGCGCGTAGATGAGTTACGCCGCATTGCAGGCGAGCTCGGCCGCGAACCAACCGTCGTAGAAGTGCACGCGTTCGATGCGCAATGGAGCGAGCATTGCTCGTATAAGAGCAGTCGCCATCACTTGCGAAAGCTCCCCACGGAGGGTCCAACGGTCATGCAAGGGCCGGCAGAAGACGCGGGCATCCTGCACCTGGGGGAATTCCAAGGCGAACGGTACGGTGTGGTCATCGCGCACGAGTCGCACAATCACCCTTCGCAAGTGGTCCCGTTCGAGGGCGCAGCCACGGGTGTCGGTGGTATCGTGCGCGACGTGCTGTGCATGGGCGCGGAAGTCATCGCGCTCGCGGATCCATTGCGGTTCGGGCGAACCGAAGACCCGCAGTCGCATCAGCGTTACGTCGCGCAAGGCGTCGTTTCCGGTATTTCGGCATACGGGAACGCGATCGGCGTTCCAAACATCGCAGGCGACGTCTATTTCGACGAGCGATTCGACGATAATTGCCTCGTCAACGTCGTCGCGCTCGGCTTGGTTCGCGAACGCGACATCATTCATTCGGCCGCACCGCCGGGGTCGGCCGGTTGGGACATAGTCCTGGTCGGCAAGGCCACCGATGCGAGTGGTTTTGGCGGAGCGGCGTTCTCATCCGTGACCCTGGACGAAGAGGACTCCGAATCAAACAAAGGCGCCGTTCAAGTTCCGGACCCATTTTTGAAAAACGTCATCATGCGGGCGAGCTATCGCGTTTTTGCCCATCTGCGCGAACGGAACCTGACGGTTGGTTTTAAGGATCTCGGCGCCGGCGGGATTATGGGATGTAGCGCCGAGTTGTGCGCCAGTGGCGGATTCGGCGCCATCGTCGACCTCGACGACGTGAACGCCGCGTTGCCGGAGATGCGCCCCGAAGTGCTTGCCATCGGCGAAACGCAGGAGCGCCTCTGCTGGGTGCTGCCGCCGGACGTCACCGCCGACGTGTTGCGCATCTATAACGAAGAATTCACTCTGCCCGAAGTCGCCAGAGAAGCCCGCGCGGTCGTTATCGGCGCAGTCTCCAACGACAACCGCTACGTCATGCGTCACGGGAGCGAAGTCGTGATGGACGTGCCGATAGATTTTTTGACCGGCACCATCCGCGACGATCTCGCAATGCGAGACGCCAATGTGAACGCGCGGCAGCAACCGGCTCCGTCGGCAGATGTGGAAGAAGCGTTACTGCGCGTCCTCGGCCACCGTGACGTGTGCTCGCGCGTGCCACTCTACGAACAGTACGATACGAGCGTGCGCGGTACCACAGTGCTGAGCCGCGGTAGCGCCGATGCCGGCGTCATCGCTCCCGTGCATGGGTCACGGATGGGTGTCGCACTGTCCGTCGCGGGCAATCCTCGGTTCGGAAAGATCGATGCGCGCCTCGCTGCCGAATACGCCGTGCTCGATTCCGTGCGGAAGGTCGTTTCCACCGGAGCGCGACCACTGGGAATGACCGACTGTCTCAACTTCGGCAGCCCGCAAGTTCCAGAACAGTACGCCGAACTCGTCGCGGCGATCGACGGCCTCGCGCACTCGGCGCGCGAACTCTCCGTCCCCTTCGTTTCTGGTAACGTCAGCTTGTATAATTCGGCCCGCAACGGAAATGCGATTCCGGCCTCACCAATCGTGGCGTGCGTTGGCGGTTTCCACAATATCGCGCGGGTCGTTCCGGGCGTGTGCACGCGGCCGGGGGATCTCGTGTATCTTGGCGCCTGCGAAACGGCCTTCGGCGGTTCGGCGTTTGCCGATGCTTATGCGTTCGACGCGGTGCTTCCGCCTATCGATTACGCTGGAGAGCGAGCGAGGACGGCATTCTTGTTGGCGGCAACGGAAGCCGGCTCGATCGCATGCGCGAGGGCGGTGACGGACGGAGGCATCGCCGGGGCTTTGGCGCGGATGCTGTTGACGCAAAACAAACCCCTCGGTGTATCGTTGACGCTTATGGGCGATGCGCCGGCCGTTCTATCGCGACTCTTTAGCGAGAGTTGCGGGTACGTTTTATGCGTAGAGGACGCGGACGAATTCCAAGTGTTTGCGGAAAGTTCCGGTTTCGATTACACGAAGCACTGCGTTCGCATCGGATCGGTCGTCGACTCGCCGCTTTGGACGATCGCCGGTACTCGCATCGATGGCGAGCGTCTAGCCTCGACCTGGCGGGCACCCTTAACCGGTGTGTACGCGTGATGTCGCAGGCGAAGGTTGCCGTGGTCATTTTTCCCGGCACCAATTCGGAGGAAGAAACGCGGCGATTGCTGTGCGACGTTGGCCTGCACGCGGAGATCGTCCATTGGAGTCTGTCCGACCGGCTTGCGTCGTACGACGCCTTCGTCTTGCCTGGGGGGTTTGCGTACGAAGATCGCATTCGGGCCGGCGCGATCGCCGCACATGATCGTGCGATGGATGGCGTCATCGAAGGCGCCCAGGCGGGGAAGCTCGTGCTCGGAATTTGCAACGGGGCGCAAGTGTTGTTGGAAGCCGGCCTCGTGCCCGGCACGGGAGCGCTTCGCCGGCCCACCGCGGCGTTCACGAAAAACGCTCAAAGAATGTTTGTCTGCCGTCACGTGTATGTGAAGCTTGTCATCGATCCGCAACGGTGTGCGATTACGGCCGCGCTCGAGCCGGGGACGATTCTTCCCGCGTGGGCCGCGCATGGGGAAGGGCGGCTCGCCGCGTCGCAGGAGCGTCTCGACGAAGTCGTGCGCGGCGATCATCTCGCCTTCGTTTATGCCGATGCAACCGGAGCGACCGGCGAAGGAACCGTCCCCAACGGCTCGGCACTGGGCTGCGCTGCCTTGGTGAATCGTGCCGGAAACGTCCTCGCGATTATGCCCCATCCCGAGCGCGACGCGTGGAACTTCAACCACCTGGGCCGCGGCGCTGGCGCGGATCCGTTATCGCCATCCGGGGGCGCCCGATTATTTGAATCGTTTGCGGCGGCGCTCCGATGATAACGCGGGTCGGCATTCGCCTGAAAATTCCGGATAACGAGGCATATACCGCGCTCGTGGCCTTGCAGCGCCTAGGCATCGAGGTCGCGCGGTTGGAGCGCACCGAAATTCGAATGAAGGACGACGTTCGAGATTTCAACCCCAACAAACACGTCTTGGTGGACTTGGCGCAGGACGGCCCGCGACCGGGCGAAACCTGGATATCGCCGATCGAATCGCCCGGCGGCTCCGCGCGCCGGATCGTCGCGTGGCGCCTTCTCTTGCAGGACCAACAGCCGGTTGAACGCGAGATCGTGCGCGACGCAGTTGATAAGCTTTTATGCAATCCCGCCATCGAAAGGGCACAGATCGGATGACTTCA
>JALYVW010000146.1 GCA_030853005.1 Vulcanimicrobiota bacterium | reverse complement strand
CTGCGCCACGTTACTCGCCACGGCGTCGTCACCGCAAGCCGCGCGCGCCGCCCTCTACGCATGGCAAGCGTACGCAGCGCGAGATCTTCCGGCGCTCTTTCTGTACTCCAATCGCTTAGGCGCCGTCGTGCCCAAGCAACTAACCGGATACAGTCTCAGCCCCCTTGCGCCTGCGGCACTGCCGATGGGCCTCGAATCGTGGCGGATGCATCCGGCGCGGGGTCGGCCGACGTTATAGGGATGTCATGAATACCACCGCAACGTTTGCCGCCGGCTGTTTCTGGGGCGTCGAAGCCGGCTTCTTAGAACTCGAAGGCGTTACCGACGCGGTTTCGGGCTACATCGGCGGATCTGTCGCAAATCCCAGCTATCAGCAAGTCTGCTCCGGTCGCACGGGGCACGCCGAAGCGGTCGAGGTCACGTTCGACCCGGCCAAAATTTCGTACGAGCAACTGCTCGACGCATTCTGGAAAATGCACGATCCCACCACGCGCGATCGCCAAGGGCCCGACGTCGGTACGCAATACCGGTCTGGTATCTTCGTTCATTCACCGGAACAAGAGGAAGCAGCGCGCGCCTCGCTGCAGCGCGAAGCGGCCCGTTTGCAGCGACCGGTTGTGACCGAAATTACCGCCGCCGGCCCGTTTTATCGCGCCGAGGACTATCATCAGCGCTATTTTGAGCGCCATGGAGCAGCATGTCACATCTCCCGTTAAATCGTCGCAACTTTCTTTTCGGCGCCGCAGCGATCGCCGGCGCATTGACCGTACGGTCGCTCAATCCCGCCACAGCATTGGCCGCATCGCGCGGCTACGAGGTTACGCACAGCGAGTCGCAGTGGCGCTCTTTGGTCGGACCCGACCGCTATCACATTCTTCGCGAAGAAGGTACGGAAGCGCCGTGGAGCAGCGTGCTGAATAAGGAAAAACGTAGCGGAACGTACGCCTGTTCCGGCTGCGACCTCGCTGCATTCTCCGCCGCAACCAAGTTCGACGATCCGTACGGATGGCCGAGCTTCTATCGCCCATTGCCCAACGCCATACGGACGAAAACCGATATGACGCTTTTCGAGCCGAGAACCGAAGTGCATTGCCGCCGGTGCGGTAGCCATCTGGGACATCTCTTCAAGGACGGCCCGCGCCCCACCGGTCTGCGCTACTGCATCGACGGTCTGGCTTTGGCGTTCCACCCAGCAGCAAACCCAGCGCCTCGCTAACTCCCGGGAATGACGTTCCCTTCGACATTTTCAGTCGTAGCCGTCGCCCCCGCGACCGGTGAAATCGGCATCGCCGTTCAATCGAAATTTCTCAGCGTCGGCGCCGTGGTTCCGTGGGTTCGCTGCGGCGCCGGCGCAATAGCATCGCAGGCTTTTGCCAACACCTCGTACGGGCCGCGTGCGCTGGATTTGCTTGCGAAAGGCGCTCACCCGAGCGACATTGCCGGCGATCTCATCGCCGACGATTGTGGACGCGAAGATCGCCAGTTCGGAATTGTCGATATGCAAGGTCGCGCCGCCACCTTCACCGGTGCAAACTGCATTTTTTGGGCAGGCGTTGTGGGCGAAGCCTTTGCCGTGCAAGGGAATTGTCTCGCCGGATCTTCCGTCGTCACGGCGCTCGAAGAGACCATGCGCGATTCCACGGCCCGACCGTCGTCAACTCCGCACCGCGCGTACCGGTTCATTGCCTCTCTGCGCGCAGCACAAGCCGAGGGCGGCGACAAGCGCGGGCAACAAAGCGCCGCGCTGATCATCGAAAAGCAAGGTGGCGGGTACGCCGGCTTCAACGATCGCTATGTTGATTTACGCGTCGACGATCACGCGCGCCCCATCGAAGAGCTCGCGCGACTTCTCGAACTTCACAAACTGTATTTTTTCGCACCGGAGCCCGAGGACATCTATCCGATCGACGCCGCGATGCGGGCAGAGATCGATCGCGAAATCCATCGCGTGCGCGCCGCCTCGCTGCTTGAATTCATGCGCGTGGAAAATTTGGAAAATCGCCTGCGCGAAGACGGATGCATCGATCGGCAAACACTCGAGTACTTGCGCTCCTACAATCATTAGCTCGCCATGAGCATTCGTGCGGTTCGCGCGCGTGCGCTGAATCTCCCCATGGAGCGCCCGATGGAAATGGCGGCCGGCACCATGACGACGTCGCCGGTGGTCCTCGTAGATGTCACGACTGACCAGGGCATTACGGGTCATTCCTACGCTCGCTGCTATACGAGCTTAGCCCTCGGTCCGTTACGCAATCTGATCGCCAGCCTCGGCGAACAGCTCACCGGTAGCTCCGAGCGCCCGGAGGAGGCTCAAACCGCCATGCGCGGGCACTTCCGGCTTCTCGGTCCACAAGGGCTTACCGGTATGGCGATGGCGGCAATCGATATGGCGCTTTGGGACGCCGCAGCCAAGGCTGCAGGGCTTCCGCTTTTTCGCTTTTTGGGTGGCACCGCTAAAGCTATTCCGGCGTATGCCAGTCTGCGTTCAATGTCAACATCCGCTCAAAATCCGACAGCATTTTGGGCATATCCACCGAGCAATTCTTGCGGATGTGATAGTGATGCTGTTCGAGTCTCGCACAGGCGTCAATAGTCTGCCCGACATAACGCTCACGCGATATCGAATTAATAATCACATAAATTCCTCGCACTCCGCGATGCTTACTTCTGGAGTCCCAATCAATGATCTCCACTACGTTTACCTAATCCCCTTCCATCTATTTGGCAAAAAGGATCCAATTTTTTCTGCCATTTACGATTCTCAGTCACGCAACACGCAACGCGTCTCGGATGCGTTGCCCTTCCAACTCAAAATCAGCGCGGCTCTTGTAGCGAGCGGAAGGGTGCCATATAGCGATAGCCTTCGTGCCGCAGAGGGATGCGAGCGGACCGCGTACGACGCCAAGATAGCCCTGCGCGTATGCACCCATAACCACAATGAGGCGCGGTTGCATTATCGCCACGAACGCCGCAAACTTGTCCTTCAACAGCAAACTTTTCCGCACGTCCGAAGGGAACTCGTACTGCGAGGTCTCCGCCGCCATGACGCCTAGTGCGTAAT